>NZ_CP028924.1:1537657-1845189 GCF_003061515.1 Colwellia sp. Arc7-D | reverse complement strand
AACTACTTTTGCAGATTTACCTGGCAAAATTTCACTTGGTATAATATTAGCTATATATCCACTTGGTGTTATTTTAGGTAGCTCAGTTTTAGGCGCTGCTTCAGGTCTTTATGGACGTAAGAAAACCTTACTTATTACCCTAGTGTTAACTATTATTGGTTATGTGCTATCAGCATTAGCGGTTGTTGCTGAAAGTTTTTTAATGTTCATTTTTGCACGTTTTATAACAGGAATTTTTTCAGGAAATATCAGTATAGCGAAAGCAATCGCAGTAGATCTATCTCCAACATTGGATAAAACACATACCTTTAACCTTGTAAATGCTACCGGCTATATTGGTTGGTTACTTGGCCCTTTAGCTGGAGGGTTACTTGCCGTTTATGGTTTAGATGCTGTTTTCTACTTAGCAGCTATAGCCTTAGTCATAGCTCTACTCAGTGTTACATTTTTTTTACAAGCTGATGCTTCAGAACTCAATCAATCTAATGTCAAGTTCTCACAACTATTTAGTAAGCAGAACTCATTTGCTTTACTCGCTAATACAAAAATTAGGCGTATATTTTTAATTTATTTACTGGCTACTTTGGGCCTAAATGCCTACTACGAATTTTATCCAGTTTGGTTAGTTGAAAACTTTAATTTTACAAGTCTGAACATTGGCTATATTACTGTTGTATTAACTTTATGTATGACAATCACTAGTGTATTTTTTGTTAAAAAATTGAAGCTAATCATGGGGCTAAAGTTTGGCGCTATATTTGGCATGGTATTAATGGCAGTTTTATTTAGTTTACACTTATTACTAACAGAGACTAATGTTTGGCCAGTTTATGCCATAACAGGTATCGCAATCGCTATATTTAATGGTTTGTTACCGGTGTATATTTCAGAACAATATGCCGATATTGAACAAGGCCAACTTATGGGGTTAATTACTACTACATTTAGTGTTGCGAATGTACTTATGGCACTTATTGGTAGCGCATTAGCATTACTGGGTGCTCATTGGGCTATATTATTTGGCGCTATTTTACTTATTATTGCCTCTGTTGATTTTCACTTTAGTCAGGAAGATATTCGTTAAATAAACATAGTTTCAGGTAAACTTAGTTCACTGAGCCTTTCGCTATTTACTTGTCTAAGGACTTATTTAAAAACTTAGCTAAGCACTTGTCTAAAGACTTAACAATTTAATTACTCTGCCACTTTCTCTCGAACCATAATAATACCAGTGATACAAACATGATTAGCCATAGTATAAATTTATCAACTTGCTGATAAACATGCGATGAATTAAATGCATCATTATCGGCATAATTATCGGTATAGTTAGCATCAGCATTAAATTGACTCACTGCATGCTTAATGCCCTGCTGCCAAGCTGGAAAAGCGTCCTGGTCATAAAAGTAGCGAGCTTGCTCAGACAGTATTGACTGTTGATCATTTAAGGCTTGAAATAAATACCAACCTGCTTGGCTAGCTAAAAATTGTCCACACTGTTGATTGTTTAAAAGCGGATATGCCGTTAGCGACAACTGAGCAACAACCACCTTTTCTAGTGATGACATTAAACAAATATTTTGATGCTGATCAACCTTTGCATACACGTTTGTTGAAGGCATTACCCATCGGGTGTTTTGTTCACCTCTAGATATGTTCAATAATAAATACTGCCAATAAGCGCTATAGTACGCAGGGCTGATTTGTGATGACCATTGATAAGTTTCATTAAGTACCGTCAGTGCCACAGACCCTAAACCCAATGATTGTTTAGCAACTAATGCCTGACCATTACCTGACTCAACAATAGTTCGTCCCTGCTTGGCATTTATATTAATTGAGACCGATTGAGCGGATATAACGTCACTTTTAGCTAATTTAGGTTGTTCTGGCCAATAAGCTAAAACCTGGTTGTTATTGACATCTACAGAGGCTAACTCAAACAAGTTCAGTAACCTATTGAGCTTATCAAATTGGCTATTTTCAGCTGTTAATAGTGTACTATCCGCATTAATTAATACCCCTAATCCATCTTTGATTGCATTATATATTGCCTCAACTTCCATTGTCGGCAACGAAAGCAGCATTCTGCTGTCGATAATCAGGAGATCATAGCTTTCTAATAATATGCCAGTTAAGTCGTTAGATTGATTTTCTGTTATTTTTTGAACTGAATTTACTCTCTGATACGACCATTTACTTTTACTTATTTGGCTTATAACACTTACTTGGCTGCCAGCCTCATTCAACCATTGCTTCAACCGCCTAGTTTCAAATGACGGTGCTGATTGCTTAATCAATACACGGGGTTGGTTTCCCATAACAACGCTAAAAGCAATATCTTCACTTACGGTAAAAAGTTTTTTTGCCGTCGCACTTTTGTTTAGTAACTCTTTTACAATAAGCTGATAATTAAATAAGCCTGATATTTTACTGGTAGTTGTTAATGAAAAAACGTCATTCGGCTGAACAATAACACTGTCTTGAATACGGTCATTGCTCACTAAACTCAGCTCAAACTGACTATTAATATCTGAAGAATGTTGAAATTGCCCTGTTACCGTTATTGCTTGCCCTAAAATTAACTGTTTCGACCAGTGTAAATAACTAAATCCTGTAATTGGATTACTCGCATAAAACTTAAATTTGATAGAAAGTTTCTTGGATGCGCCTGTTTTTAAAGGCGTAGGTGTTTCAGCTTCAGCTTCAAGTATCTGGGTGTGAGAAACATCACTATTAACTTGGTTAAAAGTCTCAAGATATTGCCACTGTATTTTACTTAGCCCATCACCAAATATTTGTATTAATGTCGGAACGTTATAGCGTTCGTTATACCCTTTAGATTGATTAATGCTAACCATTTCCCAAACATTGGTGAGGTCTTGAGTTGAGCTAATAACTACAACTTTGTCTGAATAGTTTTTAGCTAACCATTCCTTTAATGACTGATTGTCAGCGGTACTTTTTTCAGAATCTAATAACAGCCATATCCGCTGAGCAGATTTTAGTGCCTGCGTGATGTTAATATTGTCCATACCCTGAATATTGAAATTTTCATTTTTTGCTGATTTTTTAAAACCTTGAGTTAGTAACACATCATAAGTTGATGGTTGTACTTTCATCTCAAAAGGTAAAAGAAAAATCAGCATACTGATAAAAGCAATAATATTGCCAAAAATCAACATTGATACATGAATACTTTTGCTATTTATAAAAGCATTTTTTTTATTTGAAATAGTATTACTATCACTTTTAAAGCGTCGAAAAATTATCACACAGCTAATCACTAAACCGAATAATGCTAATAGTAGAATGGCCCAGTGTAATGAGCTATCTAGCGTTAAACGGTAATTGCCTATAGCAATGCTTACAACTGAAGTAATCACAAATCACCCGTTAAAAATTGGCTATAGTTTTCAACCATAGATTGATGGACATTAAAGTCTTGTGGTTTACTGTTAGGGCTGGAGGTTGGGCTTGGTAGTAATTGCTCAAGCTTTCCGGATAATAATTCAATACAACCAGCACATTGAGACAAACTCAGTCGCCGTTCAAGTAATATTTTTTCAATCACCACTAGCAACTCCACTAAGGCTGGTCTTTCATCTATAAGCTCTTCGATTCCTAATTTAGTTAATTCAACTAGCGCTAATTCATCTACAGATAGCGCCACATTCGCCTTGAAATTCTGTGATTCATTAATGCCATTATCGTTTGATAATGTCATTGTTTGAGACACAGGCTTCGAAGAGATAAGCGGTTGGTTATAGGCATTCAGTAATTGTAAAAACTGTCGGAATGCGAATAAAGTTTGATTTGATAGCTGCTCAGGCATAAAGCGCGAAACTTGTACCGAGTTGGCTAAAATGTCTGTTTGGTCGCCTTGATATCGACGTTGCTCTGTTACGGGGGGTGGCTCAAAACCTAAACGTTTTACATAAATTCGCTCAGCTTTTCTGGCTAAATTTAATAACTTAAGCGCCTGTTGTTCAAAAGGTAAGGCAAGTGAAGGCTCAGACAACATTAAATGTAGTTCTGCTTGCCACATATGGGATAAACTTTGTTTCATCAACGCGCGAGGGTCTCGATTTGTCATTACACCCACATCACTATCTTCATGATTATGGCCATATTGATTTATCAGCTCCATGCGACCTGAAGCTTGGATACCACGAGTGTTATTTCCCCCCTCACTTTCATGTAAGTGCCCCAAAATGTCTTCATGATGCTCTGCTTGATTCGACGAAATTACCGCATTAACACTGCCACCTTGTTCGTCATGTATCTTAATTTCAGGTTTATGCTCAGCAGTATCATGAGCTTCATCAAGGCTTACCTTGTTATTTTTATCCCCTTCAACTTCATCACCGAGGTATTGACCATATTTTTCTTTAAGCGCACTCTGTGCTACCCCTAACAATTCTGATTTTTCATTAAAACTCGTAGGCTCAAGATCAGTTTTATCTTCTATTAATTCTATGGTTTCAATAATAATTTGTCGCTGACTTTTGAAATATTTGGGCATAAAATCAATCAGTATTCCGTCGGCATTAATACCACTTTGCTCTTCTTCTAACCAACGTATAATTTTTGTTGTTGAACGGGTTTGCTGAAAATCAGGTTCACGATTATCGGTTGCCACAATACTAAAATAAAGCTCGTCACCAGGTTCCATAGCTAACTCTGCTATAGACCATTTTTTATAGTAGTGCCTTTTACCATCAACAAGTTCATCGCTGTCGAAGGCATAGATTTGATCTCTAAATTTAACCCCTTCACCTGAGCCTTTTGCTATCGAGGCCTTTATCTGAACGTCGGTAATCGAAAAGTCATCTGATATTTGAACTTCGGCGGTTAGATTAGGAAGCGTATTTTTGCCATATTCTGTCACTGTACTTTTTGGATTAATAAAACGAATTTTAGGCGCATAATCAGGCGTTAAACTCATACGATGAATACCTGAAATACTGTCGATAATTTTCGACTCAACATGCCTAGCTGCTATATGATAAACCATGCTTTTGCGTAGTATTAATTCAATCTGATATGAACCATCGTCCTGCTTGATTAATTGATGACGTTCACTATTAGATAAAACAAGAAAGTAGTCTGCCTTAGGTGCTGAAAAATTTAATCTCCAACGTACTTTACTGCCCACCAAAGTATTGATATCAAGTGACTCTGATATCAATTTAGCGGCCTGACCTTTCGTTAAACTATAGCTAGGCGGCATGATGGTGACTTGTTTAGCTATAATTTTAATCGCCGTATCATTCGGCTTATTTTCAATATTATTAAGGCTATCAGTACTTTGAGTAGCAGGTTGAAACCCTGAGATAATTTTATCAACTAAATTAAACTGATACGAAATAATAAAAACAATCAGCAAGATAAAAAGTAAAACACTAGAGAATATAAACTCTTGTTTGGCAAAATCTGGCGACAATTGACTATTTTTCACTTCTGCTTGTTGCTGCAAAATTTCGGCTAAACGATCTAGTACTTTATTCTGTTGCAGTTTTTCTAAAGCAGAGAGTTTATCTTGGTCAACTAATAATAACTGTGTACTTTGCTCAAGCTCTTCAAACTGACTATTTAGATGAGTAATAAGGTTTTTTAATGTAATACTCGCGTACTGTTTATTTTGAATTATTGTCACCAGCTTAATCACTATGGTTAAGACTAATGCCAGTAAACAAACGATAAATGCATACTCAACACTGAAAAAGTTAAAACTCATTAAGGTAAATAAAAGCGTGATGATCAATACGCACAATATCGGCATAAAAAGTAACAGTTGCTGTTGCAGGTATTTACACCGCCAATGCGCTACAAGCTGATTTAAACGGCTTATATTTATTTGTCGTTTATCTTTGCCTGAAAAGCTGAGATTACTTTCTGATTGAATATCCTTTTCGCTCGTCATTAAGCATCAACCTGATCTAATGATTTCGTTTTTGATTTAGAACGATAAATTTCACTAACGATTCGCTCAATAGTCCACAGTAATATCAATAAAAAAGTTAATATTTCAGTCCAATAGCTCTCATTCCTTTGCTGAGTAACGGCTAGGTCTTTAACATGTTTAAAATTAAAACGCCCTTTTTCAATACTGCTTGGCCCTAGACTGGCTTGTTCAATACTACTCAGTGTTTTAACTCGTTGGCTAATTTGTTCATGCAACAGCGTTTGCTTATTCTCAAGAGTGTGTTCTTGCCATTGTTGAAATAACAAGTCTTGTAAAAACAACGGAAATTGCTTCAACAATAGTAAGTTACTCCAAGAGGGTGTAAACCTCGAATATAACTGGTAAACAATACTTTCACGCTTTGCGCTTTGATAGACAATGCTCGATTTAGTTAACATAGGTAAACTGATGCCGTTGGGTTGAGTGAATTGCCAAAGTATTTCTGTGTTTTTTATGGTGCCAACTTCACTCAATTGTTCGCCGATATTTAGCGGTGTACCACGCTGATAAAATAAAGCTTCAGGATAAAGTAAAGCAGCACTAGTTTTATTAATGCTTATGGCATTCGCATTTGAGAATAAGGTATTTTCATTTGACTGTTGCGCATCAACAAATAGCTTTGAGCTGGTTGACAAGACCTTAACAGTTTCTTGATCAAGATCTGTTGTACTTAAATAAAATAGCCAATCCGGGGGAGTACGTAAAATTTGCTGATAATGCTCAGTATTTTTAAACGTTTTTTGATCAAAGGATGACAACTTTAATGCTGGGGCTACTTGTTGTTTTATTAATGCAAAAGCTTGCTGAAAGTATTTAAGATCGCCATACCTGTCCTCATCATAAATAATAACAACGTTCATCGCATGTGGATATTGTTCATCACGGTTAGAAGCAAGGTTTTGAATTTGCCAATCAACGGAGTTGGCTATCGTAATATGAGGCTTTATATCGTTAAGTTTGTATTGAGCCGCGCGGTCAGTAACAAAAAGTTTAATCCGTGTTTCAGCTGCTAATAATTGACTAAAGGAGGTTAGATTTTTTAGCGTATTTTGATGTTGGATGACATTAAGCTGTTGTTGCCATTCCACTACTTCCTTATCGGTAATTAACTCAGTATTACCGGCTAAAAGATAGATAGGTTGATTTAAACTATTATCGATTAACTGCTGTCTTTGTGTGTCATTGCTTTGGTTCAACCAATCAACAGTAACAACATGCACTTCATCATTCTTTATCAAAGCTTTAGTTAAAAAAAGATCCGCTAAAAGTAATACTGAACAAATCAAGAACAAAAGTCGTAATAACAATAACCAAGCTTCAGTAAGACGAATTTGTCGCATACTTTTGGGTTGCAGTGAATCGATTAAAGCAATATTGGCAAATTTAACCTGCTTTGGTTGGCTTTTACTGATCAAATGCAACACTAGTGGCACTATTAAGGCCAATAACGCTATAAAAGCTAATGGATTTTGAATCATCACATCAGGAAAGTAACTCATGTTTTGCGCCCATGATTACTATTTCTTACACTGAGAAAATCGACTAAAGCTTGATCTAAGGCTTGATCAATATTAGCGTGAAAATATTGAATATTTTGCTGTGCTAAATGCGCTTTTAATGTTTCATCGCAATGTTGCTTATTTTTAAGATAACTCGTACGCACTTCTTTCGCTGATACTTGACGGTATTCGTTAGTCTCTAGGTCTTGAAAATTAATCATACCTTGATAAGGAAAGTTAATTTCATCATTACTGTCTAGATGAAAAGCAACCACATCGGTATGCCTATTCGTCAGTTTTGACGTTAACGTTAATAACTCTTTATTAACCTGATGAAAATCACTAATAACTATCACTAAGCCATTTTTACGTACGGTACTTAATTGACTCAAAATCATTTGAGTATTTGGCATCGCACCACTGGCTTCTAATTGCGTTAAGCTGAGTAATATTTTTTGCCAGTGACGTTCACCCGGCAATGCCGCAACTTGTTGATGGCTTGTGCCAGAAAGCGCTAATAAGCCAACACTATCACCCTGCTTTTGAGCTAAATAGCTGATTGTTGCCGCTAAATATCGACCATAGTTCAATTTATTCCATTGGCCTATAACTGAATCTTTTTCAGGGATTTGAGCAGTGCTGGCAAAAGACTGTTGTAACATAGATTCGCTACAATCGAGTACGATCCAAACATTCACATTGCTTTCTCGCTCTGCTTCTCGAACAAAGTATTTATCTGAGCGAGCAAATAATTTCCAGTCTATTTTACTGAGTTCATCACCAGGTTCATAAGCTCTAAACTGGCTAAACTCAATACCAACTCCGCGTTGAAGACTTGCATGACTGCCATGTAAAAACCCTTGCGCTAAGGTTTTAATTGCTAAAGGTAGATCTTTAACTCTTAATAAAGTTTTGGCATCAAAATATGGCTGTTGCACGTGCGTTACCTGATTTACTGCAAGGGACTGGTTGGCAAAGTAACAAAGGCTAATAAATCCTCAATAACATTATCAGGAGTAATATTTAAAGCCTCGGCCTGAAAATTAACTAGAATTCGATGCCTTAATACCGCTGGCGCAACAAACTGAATATCAGCAATGGTGATGGCATAACGTCCCGCCATTAATGCTTTTGCTTTTGCACATAAAATTAACGCCTGCCCAGCTCTTGGACCTGCTCCCCAACGTACATGTTCGACAACACTTTGGCAGTGTTCTTTTAATTGTTCCGATGTTTTTTCTTTCGCTTCAATTGAACTTACAGGTCTTGTTGCTCGTGCTAAATTTGCGGCATAAGATAGTAACTCATCAGACACGGTGACATTACGTACCAGGTTTTGTAATGCGATAATATCTTCTGCCGTTAGCACTTCAGTCAGTTCACAGTGACTATTACCCGTAGTTCGTTTAAGAATTTCAATTTCTTCTTTTTCTGATGGGTAACCTACGCGGACAAACATTAAAAATCGATCTAATTGCGCTTCAGGCAATGGATAAGTACCGGCTTGTTCAACAGGATTTTGCGTTGCTAAAACAAAAAAAGGTTTAGGTAAATCGTAAGTTGTTCCTGCATAGCTTATGCGGCGCTCTTGCATCGCTTCTAATAACGCAGCTTGTGTTTTTGGTGGTGTACGGTTAATCTCATCCGCCAATAAAATATGCGTAAATACCGGTCCTTGCTGAAATTTAAAAAAACGCTCGCCACTATCATGATCCGTTTCTAATATCTCAGTGCCAATAATGTCACTGGGCATTAAATCAGGTGTAAATTGCACGCGATTGAAATTTAGCGCTAATGTTTTTGCTAATGAACTTACCATCAAGGTTTTAGCTAAACCTGGTACACCTTCAAGTAAACAATGTCCGCCAGCCAATATGCTAATTAATAGCTCATCAATCACACTTTGTTGGCCAACAATAACTTTCGCTATTTCATTGCTAACTTGATTCAATTTGCCTAGTAACTCGGTTATCTGTTGTTCTTGCATGTATATTCCATTTATAAATATGTAAACGACTCGCTAGCTATTCATTGCATACATAACAATATTGACCGCAAAGCGAGTATTATCGACTTTTAACCAACGTTTATTACGAAAGTCATAATCCCATTCACAACCTAAGTCTTTATTACTATATAGCACGGCAATTCGGCCATTAACTTCGATTGCTTTTAAGTAGTTGTGCACCAAATCATCGCCCCAGCCATTCAGCTCAATTGAAGTTCTAGGCGGGCCTTCGAACTTAAAAAATGAAGAATATATGGCGTGGTCATTAGGAATTTTCTTTAACGCTTGCTCGCCAAATATTTCACGCATTTGTCGTTCAAAGCTGCGAGCAAACATGCCATCAATATCATGATTACAGTCATCAACAAATACAAAACCACCATTTTCAACATAGCGTTGAAAGTTTTGTTTTTCTTCTCTATTAAATTGCACTAGCCGATGGCCAGCTAGATAGCAAAATGGCGCTGCAAGCATTTGTGGATCAGATAAAGGCAGTATTCGCTCTTTAATATCGACCCGTAAACTGGTGTATTCGATTAATGAGTTAAGTACGTTGGCAGGCATTCTTTCGTCAACTTCCCAATCGCCTGACTCATAGCTCAAACGTGTAAAAAAGAAGTCAATTTGCTCTTGTGCACTCAGTCGTAAAAACGGTAAAGCAAATGTGCCTACTGAAAATAGCGAAATGGTACGAATAAAATTACGTCGATTCATATAAACACAAGAAAAAGTTAAGGGTAAACAAATATAACGCGTTTACCCTTATTTAAGTTCTTCTTTTTGATCCTATTTATTGACTAAACAGCGTCTGACAAACTGCTGAAGGTGAAATCACGTATTTTCATTGGCGGAATCATACTGCCATTAATACGTTGCGGCTTACCAAGTGCTTCAATATTATTAAGCATAACAATTGGGCTTTCGTTGAAACGGAAGTTTTTAATTGGATATTTAATCTTGCCATTTTCAATATAAAAAGTGCCGTCACGTGTTAGACCTGTATATAGCAAAGTTTGCGGATCTAACGCTCGAATGTACCAAAGGCGAGTAACAAGAATGCCACGACGAGTGTCTTTGATCATATCTTCGAGTGTGTCATTACCACCAGCCATAATAATTTGTGCCGGACCACCAAACAAGCCAGAGCCTGTGTATGCGGTAGGTGCATATTCTACGCCTGTTTTACTCGCCCAATAAGGAGAGTTTGGCATATTGACTATTTTGCCATCCTTTATCCAGTCTGTTTTCCCAACACTATGACCATCACCAGCAAAAGGTGCTGTTGGTGCTTCAGAATTCATAGGATCCGAGTAGATATGTACACGTTCATCAAAAAGTTTTTCGCCTAAACGGTTAGTAGGTCCACCCTCTTTGCCATCTTCTTGTTTCTTACTTAAAAAACTTCGGCCTTCATCCGCAGCTCGCTGGTTCATACTGCCAAACATGTTATTCAGTAATTGTACGCTAGCGGCAGGCTCTAATATGACCGTATATTTACCCGGCTCTAATTCTTTGGCGCCGGACGAACCAATGGACTTTTCAATTGCCACTTGTGAAGCTTCTTTAGTATTTAATTTTTTAAAGTCACTATAATCACGAGTAACCCAACCCGAGCCTTTGCCATCTTCAGTACGAATAGTGACTGTAAAATCAACATTAGTCGCCTGATTATAAGCAAACAACCCTTTACTGTTCATAATAGCAACAAAGGTCGTTGAATCTTGCAAAAACCCTGAAGAAACCAATTTATTAGCTTTAGAAGGCTTAATGCTATTTTCAGCTGCTTGGGCTCTATCATCTGGCGTTATATTCGTGGTTGAGTCAAAAGCGCTTTGAGGTTGATTGTATTTTTGCTTACCAAACAATGGCATATTTTCTGGATTTTCAGGCGCTAATTTGGCTAACTCCTCAGAGCGTTTAACCACTTTCATTAATGATGCATCGTCAAATTCATTAATGGTTGCCACACCTGTTTTCTTGCCAAATGTTGACTGTACAGACAAGGTTAAATCACTTTGCTCACCTGAGGTAGAAACTGTATTACGCGCGGTGCGAATATTGCCACCGTCTTCTCCACCTAAGTTACACTCACATTCATCGGCTTTTGAAAATGAAAGTACCTTTTTTAATAACTCTTTCGCGTGTTGTTCTGTTAAAATTGTCATGACGCTATGCTTCCTTTTATTCTTTATTTTTATCGTCAAATATAGGTAAAATTAAACCTTACGAGCGGTATTTATCACGTTGATATTATTAAATCTTGTTGTTGGACAACCATGAGAAACTGCACTAACTTGAGAAGGCTGACCTTTACCATCAAAAAATGACCCGCCTATGCGATAATCAGATTTACCCGCCATTTGTGTACAGCTATTCCAAAACTGTTGGGTATTTGATTGATAAGCAACATCTTCAATCTGCTCAGTAATTTTACCGTTCTTGATTTCAAAAAATAATTGACCTCCAAATTGAAAGTTATAACGCTGTTGGTCAATCGAAAATGAACCACGACCAGCAATATAAATACCATTTTCAACGTCTTTTATAACATCGTCAGCTGATAAATCTTTATCATTTGGTTTTAAGGAAACATTAGGCATACGTTGAAATTGAACATCACGCCAACTTTGTGAATAACAACAACCGTGAGATTCTTTTTGATCAATCATATGCACTTGATCACGAATGGCTTGATAGTTAACCAAAGTGCCGTCTTTAACTAAATCCCACTCTTTTGTTTTAACACCTTCGTCATCATAGCCAACATTACCTAATGAGTATGGTTGGGTTTTATCGGCAAATAAATTAACAATATCAGAGCCATAATTAAATTTACCACTCTTCCATTTATCTAAAGTTGCAAAACTGGTGCCTGCGAAGTTAGCTTCATAACCTAATACTCGGTCAAGCTCTAATGGATGTCCTACAGACTCATGAATAGTTAGCATTAAGTGGGCAGGATCTAATACTAAGTCATATTTACCGGGTTCAACTGATTTAGCTTTTAACTTAGCTTGCAGTTGTTTACCTGCTGCAGTTGCATCTTCAAGCATATCGTAAGAGTTTTTATAACCAACGTTAGCACCTAATATGCGTACTTTGTCTTCTTCTTTACCATCTAAGTACTCAAAGCCCATGCCCACAGGATTACCCAAACCAGTGCGTTGCTTAAAGCCTTCTTTACCAACCGCTGTAGCAAAAAATGGTGCCCATAATCGATGTACGTCTTGATCTATGTAAGAACCATCGGTAGAAGCAAAGTATTTTTGTTCATTCACTAAAAACAAAATAGAAGTAATATAGTTAGCCCCGTTGGACATAGCGGCATCATTTACCGACAGCAACAAATCAACTTTATCTTTAATTGGGATTTCGAGAGCATTCTTTTTAATGGGGGTATTCCAGCTAACATCACCAACACCTTTTACCGGTGCAAGTTGCACTGGAACCGTTTGGAATTTTGAATTAGCTATGGCAACAGTCACTGCTTTTTCTGCAGTTTTAGCGACACTATCTGGAGTCATATTTGAAGTAGATGCGAAACCCCAAGTACCATTGGCAATTACACGAATACCTATACCTGCTGATTCAGTATTAACAATGTTATCAACGCGAGTCTCTTGTGTCGTAACAAACTGATTGAGATAACGGCCAATGCGCGCATCAGCATAAGAAGCACCCTTTGCTTTTGCAGCATTTAAAGCAATGTCAGCCAGTTTTTTCTTATAAGCGACATCCATAGGTTTATCTAGCAATTGATCTGCCGATACCGCTAAGCCAGACATCGGCAACATTAACCCACCAGCACCAACGCCAGTAAGTTTAATAAAATCACGTCTTTGCATTTCCAATCCCTCTTTTTTTATTTTAACTTCTTGTTATATTTTATGTTTTTTAAACTACCAACAACAAAGCCTTAAATATACTAAAAAAAACATTTCGTAAATGCACGAGTAATAAGCTTCAGGCGGATAACTAACATCATTCAAATATAGCGCAATGTAGCAGTCTACAACAGAGGTAAAAATAATTTAGCTAAACATAAGATTAACAATTAAGTAACAAAGTATTTCCATAGTTCAAACTAAGGAGGGATTATTGTAGAGTAAAAAGTGGAGATCACGCGATAATATAAATGTTATTAAAATAAAGTGTATTCCACTAATTTAAGTGTTTCACAACCATAAAAAATGTACGTTGAATGTGCCTAATTATAAAGGCATGCATACCTTAAACAGTCTTATTCTTC
The DNA here is from genome assembly GCF_003061515.1 of Colwellia sp. Arc7-D. NCBI lineage: Bacteria > Pseudomonadati > Pseudomonadota > Gammaproteobacteria > Alteromonadales > Colwelliaceae > Colwellia > Colwellia sp. Arc7-D. Next base: position 1,831,465 of record NZ_CP028924.1, on the reverse strand, counting down.
ACTGAATTTCATCTCGATATCACTACTGATAATGTCCAACTTCTGGTAGCATGAGCGAAAAATAATTATTGAGTGTCAAAATGAAAATCATCTCTTTTAATATTAATGGCCTTCGTGCACGTTTACATCAACTACAGGCGATTATAGACAAGCATCAACCCGATATTATTGGCTTACAGGAAATTAAAGTTCACGATGAAGCTTTCCCACTAGCTGATGTTGAAGCAATGGGCTATCACGTGTATTTTCATGGCCAAAAGGCACATTATGGTGTTGCTATGCTGTGTAAGAAATCAGCCGACATTGTTATTAAAGGTTTTCCTACTGATGATGATGATGCTCAAAAACGCATGATCATGGTGCAAACAACTGATGAAAATGATGAAAAAGTAACGGTATTAAATGGTTACTTCCCCAAGGTGATAATATTGCACATGAAACAAAGTACCCTTATAAGCGTCAGTTTTATAAAGATTTAATGCAATACTTAAATGAACACCATACCCCTGATGAAAACGTTGTAATTATGGGTGATATTAATATTTCTCCGACCGATTTAGACATAGGTATTGGAGAGCCTAATAAAAAACGCTGGTTGAAAACTGGAAAATGTAGCTTTCAACCTGAAGAAAGACAATGGTTATCTACCTTGATGAACTGGGGTTTTACCGATACTTTTAGGGCATTACACCCAACTCGTGAAGAAAGATATTCGTGGTTTGATTATCGCTCTCGCGGCTTTGATGATAATCGCGGACTGCGTATTGACGTTGTGCTCGCCACTAAAAATCTTGCCGAGCGTTGTATAGAGTCAGATGTTGATTATGAGCTTAGAGGGATAGAAAAACCTTCTGATCATGCGCCTATTTGGTCTACATTTAGTCAATAAAAAGCTTTAATTTAATGATAACTATGACTCCAACTCATTATGCTTGCCCGTTATGTAGTTTACCCCTGCTAAATCAAGCTGCGGTATTTCGCTGTGAAAATAACCATAGCTTTGATTGTGCAAAAGAGAACTATTTAAATTTGCTACCGGTACAATTTAAGCATTCAAAAAATCCGGGTGATAACAAGGCAATGGTAAATGCTCGACGGGCACTTTTAGAGCAAGGCTACTATCAGCCACTAATGAATAGATTACTCGCTTTATATCATGAAAAAATGCCTGCAGATGCCAATAAGCCGGCAATTGTTCTTGATGCAGGTTGTGGAGAAGGGTTTTATACTCATCAACATAAAAATGCTGAAAATACGGTTTACGGTGTTGATATCGCCAAAGAAGCGATAAAAAAAGCCGGTAAAAAGTATAAAAATTGTCACTTTAGCGTCGCGACATTATCTAAGCTACCTTTTGCAGACAGTTTGTTCTCTTGGATAGTATCGGTATATGCACCGATTTTAGAAAATGAATTTACGCGCGTGTTATCACCTGGTGGATTTTTGTTAACCGTTACACCGGCTAAGCAACATTTAATGCAATTAAAACAGCAAATTTATGATGATGCTAAAGAGCATGATATTGAAAAGTTACCCATTGAAAATTTAACACTGGTACACCAAGAGAATATCACTTATCAAATGCACTTAAAAACGGGTCAAGACACATTAAATTTATTGTCTATGACACCCTTTGCATTTAAGGCCAGTGAAAAAGTAAAACAGCACTTATTAAATCAAGATAATTTTACTTGTCAGGCAGACTTTCTAATTCGCCTTTATCAAAAATCAGATTAATTAAAATTAAAAAATAAAAAAGGCGATACCCAATCAAGGTATCGCCTTACTATTGAAAATGAAAACGCTGTTTACACAAGCATATTCTTAAGTCATTTTGTAACGATTTTGAAAAGTTAAATTCAATAACTGAGCCAGGTCTAAGTAGCGAGGACGTTGCGTAGATAGCTTGAGATCGCCACCACTTTGATTTACACGCGCTACACTTTCCTTATACCAACTAGCCAAACCTGGCGGTAAAAATTTATCGGCTTTAATGCCCATAAATATCAAAGCTTGTAATGGAAAACTCAAAATACATAAACTGTATAGAAGTGCTTGGGGTAAAACAGACCAAGAACCAAAATACAATTGCATAATAAAACAAAACAACGCTAACCCTGGCATTATTTTACAAACCAAACGGCTAACTTTAACCGCTTGATAGTCAGCAAAATACTCACCAAGTTCTGTGCGCGTTGGCCACAAATTAATGTATTTTCGACCAAGCAATATAATTTCTAAAAAAGATAGTTTCATACACCACACACTACATTAGAGGTTAATTAAAAGATAGCACAAAGTTGTTACCAAAATACAACTCAAGCCAATAAAAATTAGGATTAGTGGTCAATATTATTTGATAATAGTGAGGTTAAATCATGTATTTAATAGTGCACATTTCTGAGCACGTATGAGTCGACTAGCACCAGTTAACCACGCTCTATATTAAGTTTATATTGATATCAAACATCTAGTCATAAATGGCTTTTAACTATTTTATTAGTATGTTAGTAAAAGTTATAAATCAAAAGAATAAATTGATTACAATTCATGCATCTTTGAACTCTTCTGGTTAAATTGCAGGTTATTAGTATGATCTACCATGTTAATTGCACGATCTTTTAATACTTTGATGACAAGTTCGATATTTTAATAACTTATCTAAAATTTTTCTTTTAAAATCACAGCTGTCACTTTTTAACCAGTACCATAAAACCCTTTAAAAACAATACACTAAGCAGTTAAACAATAGTTGTACACAATGATACCCACAGCTTATGTGGATATCATTAATTACAAAGCATTAAAAATAACGCATTTAATTCACTTTATATCTTCATTTAGATATCTAAATATAATGACTTGACTTCAATAATCAGTTTAATGAGGACTAAGTACAGGTTAACCAGTTAATCACATAGATATACAAGCGCAGTGAGTCGATCTCAACGCTATTATAACCGCTAGAGATCGTGTGTATTAAGCGTTATAGTGATGATACGAGTATTTACATAATCAAAAGTATATTTATGAGCAATTTGACACTGCGCCGCTTAACTGAAACGTTTACAATTCACAGTTTGCAACGTGAAAGCTCGATCCCTGATGCTGTATTTACTGCACCTATATTTTTTCTAGCTAAAACTTATGATGAGATATCGATTGTATTACCCGAACACATAGAAATTGACAGTGAAGAAACAGAACCCGGTTGGCAAGCATTGGAAGTAGTTGGTCCATTAGATTTTAGTTTGACAGGTATTATGTCAAATATATCAACTGTTTTGGCTAACGAAAAAATCAGTATTTTTACAATTTCAACTTTTGATACTGACTACATTTTAGTAAAATCAAACAACGTTGAAGCTGCAACTGACGCACTTATAAAACATAATTATCAAGTAATATAATCAGGAAATAAAATGACAATACTTTATGGCATTAAAAACTGCGATAGCGTAAAAAAAGCAAAAAAATGGTTAGAGCAAGAAAATATCCCATATCAATTTCACGACTTTAAAACCGACGGTTTAAGTTCTGAGTTGTTACAAGAGTTTATAACGTTGGCAGATTTAACAACCCTGTTAAATAAGCGCAGCACTACATTTCGTAACCTCTCTGATGAGATTAAAAACAACCTCACTGAGGAAGTTATGATTGAAAATATATTAGCGCAACCTACGTTAGTTAAGCGCCCGCTCATTAAGCACAACCAAGCATTTTTAGTCGGCTTCAAAGACAGCCAATATCAAGAAACTTTTTGCTCGTAATACGGTGCTCTCATGATAAAACACAATAATACCACCATCTCATTAGCGCAAGCGTTGATCGAACGCCCTTCTGTTACCCCAGAAGATTTTGGTTGTCAGCAACTCATGGCTCAGCGATTAGCCAAGTTAGGTTTTAATAATGAAAGCATGGTATTTGAAGATACCACCAATTTGTGGTCTCGACGTGGTAACACAGGCCCTGTATTTTGCTTTGCTGGCCACACCGATGTTGTACCGGCAGGCAATTTAGACAGCTGGCATACACCACCTTTTGATCCTGTTATTGCTGACGGCATGCTTTATGGCCGTGGGGCTGCAGATATGAAAGGAAGTTTAGCCGCAATGATTGTCGCTACAGAACGTTTTGTTGCTGACTACCCTGATCATAAAGGTTCAATTGCATTTTTGATCACCAGTGATGAGGAAGGTCCATTTATCAACGGTACCACCCGTGTTATAGATACGCTTGAAGCGCGAAATGAAAAAATTGATTACTGTATCGTTGGTGAACCTTCTAGTACCAGTAAATTGGGTGACGTTGTTAAGAATGGCAGGCGGGGATCAATATCAGGTGAATTAACCATTCGTGGTAAACAAGGACATGTAGCCTACCCTGAACACGTTATAAATCCTATTCATAAAGCCATGCCTGCATTAGATGCATTGAGTAAGCAACATTGGGATAATGGTAATGAATATTTTCCCCCTACGAGCTTTCAATTATCGAATATACAATCAGGTACTGGCGCAACAAATGTAGTCCCGGGTCATTTAACTGCACTCTTTAATTTACGCTATAGTACAGAATTAACAGCAGACATGATTGTTGATAAAGTTGAGGCATTACTAAACCAGCATCAACTTGATTTTGACATTAAATGGGTATTTAACGGCCAACCTTTTATTACTGAGCCAAGTACACTGGTTGATTCTGTCGTTCAAGCTATTGAAACATGCTGTAAAATCACACCAGAACTATCCACCAGTGGCGGTACATCAGACGGAAGGTTTATTGCACCAACAGGCGCACAAGTTATCGAGCTTGGTCCTTGTAATGCTACGATTCATCAAGTTAATGAAAGTGTAGCGGTTCAGGATCTAATTTTGTTAACTGACGTTTACTATCAAACCTTGATCAACGCATTAACCGACCATGCCTAAAATGAGTGAGCTTGAGTTAATATTAACAGGTAAAACTGAACATCATATTCACTGGTTAACTAGCAATATCGGCATACATCATGAAATGTTGTCAGCATTCGAGCAACTAAAAATCGCGGCTAAAACCGCAGGTATTGAGCTTGCAATAGCCAGTGGTTTTCGCAGCTTTGATAGGCAACTGTTAATTTGGCAAAATAAGTTTTCTGGTGTTACAGCAATAAAAAATGACGCGAATGAAATATTAGCGGTTGATCAACTCAGTGAACGAGAAAAAATACACGCTATTATGCTATTCTCTGCATTACCTGGTGGCAGTCGTCACCATTGGGGTTGTGATATTGATGTTTATGCAAAAAACTTATTACCGCAAGGACAATCTTTAGCACTAGAGCCTTGGGAATATCAAACTTCCGGGCACTTTTATCCTTTAAGCGTATGGCTTGCAGAACATGCAAAAGAGTTTGGCTTCTTTTTACCCTATGATAAGTTTCGAGGTGGTGTTGCTCAAGAGCCTTGGCATCTTTCATACATGCCATTATCTCAACAATACCAAGCGTTATATACAGAAAGCACTTTAGCTAAAGCATTATCAAATGCTGATATTCAGGGGAAAGCTTTGCTGCTGAAGTTATTACCTGAGCTTTATCGACGTTATATCGTCAACATAGCTGAGGTTTAATAACGATAAATAATTTATCGTGAAAATATTGTCTAAATAATAATTTAAAATAGCCAACTTCTTAGCAGTAACCATGAAATTGGCTTTTACCTATATTCGGAGTACTACATTATGGTCAGCATATTAACTGAAGCTTGGGTTGCACCCACTATTGTCATTATCGCATTAGTCGTATTAATTGGTAATTTAAGTACCTTTCAAAAAAGTGCAAAAACGCCTTTACGCAAAAAAAGTTTAAACGATTTAAAAGAAACCATACCAAGAACACAAAAATCACCTCATAAAATGCCGACAGTTACCAAGGAAAATGATTTAGCCCATAAAACAAAAAACTCCGATTAACGGAGTTTTTTATTTAAATACTAACGGTAGAGATGATCATAAGAATCATTAAAATGCGTCTTTAAATGATAACCCTGCTTCCATTACGTCAAATATTTTATCTAATGTAGCATCTGGTAAGGTATTACCTTCACTATCAAATATAGTAACAACTGATTTTGCAGCCATTTTTTCTACCTGAAATTGATACTTACCGTTAGGTAAATCCAAAGTAGGCTTAGTCTCGCCCCATATGCTATCCCAAAAGCTCACTTCAGGTTTAACATAATCAACGTAGTAAATTTTAGTTGATTCGTTAAGATCTTTAATGGTAAAACCATGATCTTCAAAAAACAGCGGTAAATTAGACCACAATAAATCTTCATCAATTTCAACAATATAAGCAGATTCGCCAGAAACGTTCTCACCTAAACTAACAAATTTATGATTAGCACGTAATAAACGGTTTTCTTGTTGCTTTAATCGGTATTGAAAATCTACTTGTGCAATAACTTCATTAAGCATATTCATTTCAGCACGTTGTTGATCAATAATATCAATACGTTTAGTGCCGCCAGCTTTATCTGTTTTCATATAATCAAGTAATTCAACAACTAGCGCAACACTTCGTCCGTGTGATTTACTTTCAAGCAAATAGCGATATTTAATACTTTCCGAGATAGTTATCTCTTTAAATAGCCATGAACCTTCTTCTACTTCTTTGTGATACCAATCTGATTCGAAAACAAAACCATCTTCGTCTATTTGTGTTAAATCAACATTATCGGATGCTAATTGACCTTTTAATGCTTTTATAATAAAAGCGCGTAAGTCTTCATCATCAAGTACTTGATCGAACCAAACCTTAGATGCTGATGTAGTATTTTCTGTTCTAGTTGACGCTGCAACAGGCAATACAAGTGATGGTGCGCGAACATCTACATCAGATCCAATTGGACCTTCATGGTTTATTTCATCAGTAACAAAGTAAGTATCAGCTTTTTTAGGCTTAGCTAATCCTGCAGGTATTTTTAACGACGATACTTCTTTATGCTTCGCGTATTCAAAATCGCCCACTGCTTGTTTATTATTTACTGTACTGCAGCTAGCAACTGCAACACTTAATAATGAAAAATAAAATATCTTGCGATTCATTAACACTCCCGAGGATACAAATCTGAATCTTTCTAAATTTAATTTTGCTTGTTGTATTTATAAGTCACATTTTTATTCATTACGACACATTAAGAAATGGTGGTCGTAACGCTCAAGCAATACTTCTATAACGCTGTTTTGATAACTGAATCAGGGCTAAGTTCCCTAAATCATATCATTTATTTAAAATCCGCAAATTAATGGCAAAATAGCTAAATTGGGCAGCGCACCATGGTACTTGCCTGAAAATACAAACACAAGATACTGAAGCACATTTATCATAAAAAATAGAGAAATAGTAAGGTATTTTTAGTGGTTTGATTTCACAGTCCTAGACAGGAAGTTAAGATCCAAGCGCATGATAATAAAATTATTAACTACGGTAGAGATTCTACGTGAGCTTGTTACTCGTAAGATTGATCATGGAAAATGCATATAAAACGCTATTACAAACCTCATACTCAATAAATAAAATTACGGAAAATATGTGCACTTAAGTACATTAAAATTAGAAGTACCGAGTAATATGAGATAAAAAGCAGCGAATTAGGTGGGCCTATTTTCAAAATAATGCAATAGTTTAAGCTTTGTATTCAGTTGATTTTAAGGTTGATGCGCTGGATTGCTTAAAGATAACCAGTGAAAATATAACTTCTGTAATTCCTCCTAAAAATGCGCCAATAACAAAGTTTGTATTTAATAAAATACAAAACATACCGCTAAACATTAACGCTGCACCTAAGATCCAATAAGTCTTAATACCATACAAAGTATTAAAAATTAAATAACGTACACCTATTGTCATCAACATAATCGGGAAGAACCATTCCACTTTGAGCTTTGCTACAAAAAAAGCTAAAAACAAGCCAACAAATAAAATAATGGTACTTTCCAGCGCGAGTTTGCCTAAAGGATTATTTTGTTGATGTTTACCCGATCGTTTAAGCACTTTCGAAAGCAATAAAGCTAATGGGTGGATAAACATACCAGCAAAAAACAACACCAACATACTCGACTGATTGGAATATAACATTGCGGTAATGCCAGCAATACACCAAATAAGGCCAGAAACTAAAACCCCAGTTCCACCACCAAAATATGAAAAGTTCATGTCACTTTGTGCAAACTTAAAGTTCATTTATAGTACTTAATAGTAAAGGTTCATCGTATTCATGAAAGATATCAACGACCTATTTCAACTGATATCAGCTCACATCAATTCATATAACAAAAAACATAGACATTAAAATTATCGCAACGACAAAAATAACCGTTCTGTATAAAGTTAACTCTTTTTATGACTACCGTCACATATTGGCTGATTACCTGTTAACTTACAGCCGCAAAAATAGATTTTTTTAGACTCTGTTGCGGTATATTTAACGGGTGTAAATTCAGTTCCTTTATGTGAGCCATCACAAAATGGTTGGCTTGTACTTTGTCCACAAGCACACCAAAAATATTTTTTATCTGCTTCTACTTCAATACCATATGGGGTGTCTGAAATGCTAACAGGTTTATTCATCATGTATACTCCGTGGTTTAAAAATACCAAGGTAATTACTATTACTTGGTTTAAGCAGCAATTCATGCCGCTATAACCAACTTTAGTTTATATTTTTTAAAAGGACACTAAACTGAAATTTTTCCTTCAAGGTATTGCACCGCTTTACCTGAAATATGAACCTTATTGCCTTTTACGCTACACAATAGCTTTCCTCCTCGTGTAGACGCTTGAAAAGCCACCAAATCAAGTTTGTTGAGTTTACTTGCCCACAAAGGTGCTAAACCACTATGAATAGAGCCCGTTACTGGGTCCTCATATCCGCCGTTAGCTGGCCAAAAATAACGCGAAATAAAATCATATTCCTTTGATCTTGCAGTCACAACTACATCAAAAGGTGCAAGCTGTTTTATTAATTCGATATTTTGTTGCACCAAAAGCACATCAGCTTCTGTTTCATAAACCACAAAATAAGCTTGATCATTTAATAATACTTCTAGTGGTTTAATCGACAATCCATTTAATAAAGCTAAAGGTATATCATGAATTACTTCAGGTATTTTATTAGGAAATACCATTTCAATATAACCATTACTTAATGCTGTTACCCATAAATCACCCACAGCTTTAGCAAAAAATTTAATCTTCTTTACATCAGAGTGTTGTTTAAAAATAACAAATGATGCCGCTAAAGTTGCATGACCACAAAAATCAATTTCTGTTATCGGGGAAAACCAACGTATTTCGTAGCTGTGCTGCTCAATTTTTTTGACAAAAGCAGTTTCTGACAGATTATTCTCAACAGCAATTGACTGCATAAGTTCATCACTGAGCCAGTCTTCTATTATAATGACCGCAGCTGAATTACCCTTAAATGTTGTATCAGTAAATGCGTCAATAACATTAATTTTTAATTCCATATGAAAAATAACACTCCAAGCCTAATATTACTTAAAACAGTAGTTTTATATTTATCAGTTTACGTTGATATTTAAAAGCTTTATCCCAAGGTTGTAACAAAATGAACAAACATCATTCTCGTTGGCTTTAGCAACATAACATACGTTACAATAGCTTTTTTAATACCACAGTTAGGTTTATTGATGAGCGAATATTTAGTTTTAACAGCCATGGGACCAGATCGCACCGGCAGTGTCAGTGACTTAACCAAACTAGCCAGCGAATGTGGCTGTAACATTTTAGACAGTAGAATGGCGATATTCGGCTTAGAATTTACCTTAATCATGTTACTTACCGGTAATAATAAAGCTATTCATCAATTAGAAAGTAAATTACCTGCTGTGGCACATAAGCTTGAACTTATCACTATGATGAAAAGAACATCCGGTTATCGTGAACAAGACTTTGTTCATCATTACCAAGTTGATTATGCTGGTATAGATCAACCCGGTGTTTTAAAAGCTGTTACTGCTTTTTTTGCCACACGCAATATTGATATATCATCTTTAAAGTCTGAAATTAATCAGAAAGATAATCACATGAGTGCATCAATTTTAATCGCATTGATGGAAGAAACGAGTATCGATAAACTTGAAAGTGATTTCCTCCAATTGTGTGAGCAATTTGATGTACAAGGTTGTATAAAGAAAATTCAATCAAACCAGATAGATTAACCAAGTAAATACCCGTCACACTCCACGTGTATTACCTAAAATAGAAAGGATAAAAATAAATGTTAGCAATAGGCCAACCTGCCCCGAAATTTACATTACTCGATCAAAACAGCACAGCTATTGAGCTAGATTCATTTAAAGGTCGAAAAGTACTTATCTATTTTTATCCAAGAGCTTCGACTCCCGGTTGTACTGTACAAGCTTGTGCTTTAAGAGATTCTAAATCAGAACTTGATGATTTAAATGTTGTTGTATTAGGTATAAGCCCTGACACACCTAAAAAACTAACAAACTTTATTAATAAGCAAACATTAAACTTCACATTATTATCTGATGAAGATCACGCAGTTTGTGAAGCTTATAACGTATGGCAATTAAAGAAATTCATGGGAAGAGAAAGTATGGGCGTGGTGAGAACATCATTTCTAATCGATGAGAATGGTAATTTAGAACATATCTTTAATAAGTTTAAAACTAAAGATCATCACGAAGTTGTTCTAGATGTATTAAAAAATCTTTAATCTCATGATGAATACCGCTTAAAAAGCGAGTAAAAACAAAAAAGGCTTAACAATTAATTTGTTAAGCCTTTTTTTATAAACAGTACAATGGGTTGCATTGCAGAAAAATTGCCGATAAATTTTAAATAAATTAGTAAGTTAATTAAATATATTAACCAACTTTTACTGATAACTGCTCGGGCTGTTGATAATTTTTAGCGTCTAAGAAACCTGGCTTTGCCAGTGCTATATCGGTTAATTGGTTCACAACATCACCAATAACAATTAACGTAGGTGGCGTTATTTTATGCTCTGCTACTAATGCTGCAAGCGTAGATATTTTACCACGAAATATTTGTTGCTCTGGCTGTGTTCCCTTTCGAATAAGTGCAGCAGGAGTGTTAGCATCTCGACCATGCTTTATTAACTGCTCAGTTATGCTTGGTAAAGTATTAATCCCCATATAAAAGACAACTGTTTGGCTGCTATCGCTTAAACTTTTCCAAGGTAAATTAAGTTGTCCATCGTTTTGCATATGACCCGTAATAAAAGTACAGCCTTGTGCAACACCTCGGTGGGTTAATGGAATTCCTGCATAAGTAGTACAGCCTGATGCCGCGGTAATGCCTGGACAAAGATGACAACTAACACCATTTTTTAATAAATATTCAGCTTCTTCACCACCACGACCAAAGATAAAGGGGTCACCACCCTTAAGCCGAAGTACTTTTTTACCTTGTTGTGCATATTGGTGTAATAATTCATTAATTTTATCTTGCGGAACACAGTGCTTAGCTTGTTCTTTACCGACATATAAGCGCTCACAATCTGCAGGTAAAAGTGCCATTATTTCATCACTGACTAAGCGGTCATAAATAGCAACTTCTGCCTGTTCAATAAAACGTAAAGCGCGAATAGTCAGTAATTCTGCATCACCGGGACCTGAACCAACTAATGCAACTTCACCAGCTTGTAAAATAGATTTGCTATTTACGTTTTTCAAAAGTTTTATACTCTATTGATTTTAATTAAAATTTTTAATGATAAGTGACATACTATCCAAAAAAAATGATATTGGATCCTACCTTCGTTATTCTATTATAGAATAAAAAAAAGCGTTCCTATAAAATTTAATCCGATAACTTAGTGCTAATTAACCTAAGTTATTTTATTGATCTCACGGGTATAAAAGGGTCTAGACTCATCATAAAACAATAACGCTTTGTTAAGGCTGATATGTAGCATGTGATAATAGTTATGTAGCCTAGAATATTTTAAATGAATGAAACTGGCTAGAAGATTAAAATATTAGCAGTTACATCATAAATTAAAGCCTTTTTGATGAGACTTTAATTTATGCATAGCAGATGAGTAGCAACTTAAATGTCTGTTATTCCCTCAGCTTGCGTTGTAGTTGACCAAGCATTAAGCACAGCCTTAACAAGCGTTGCCAACGGAATCGCAAAAAATACGCCCCAAAAGCCCCACAACCCACCAAATAATATCACCGCAATAATAATAGTGACGGGATGTAAATTAACCGCTTCAGAAAATAGCAAAGGCACAAGCAAGTTACCATCAAGCGCTTGAATAATACCGTAAGCTATCATTACATAACCAAACTCTGCAGTGGTACCAAATTGAAACAAGGCAACAAGTAAAACAGGTAAAGTTACAATGGTTGCGCCTACATAAGGTACAAGAACCGATAGCCCAACTAAAACCCCCAATAATACCGGATAATTAAGTCCTAAGGCGATGAAGGCAATAGTTGATGCTGTGCCGATAATAATAATTTCAATTAATTTACCACGAATGTAATTCATGATCTGTTGGTTCATTTCACTGCCAACTTGTTTTGCCATACGGCGATCTTTTGGTAAAAATTTACGTAAACTATTAAAAAGCACACTCTTATCTTTCAAAAAGAAAAATACCATTAACGGTACTAAAATTAGATAGATCAGCAGTGCAACTACATTAGAGATTGAACCCAAGGATGCTTTTAATGCTAGTTGTCCCCATTCAATGAGCTTGTCATTGACTAAAATGATCACATTGCCTATCTGTTCAGCACTTACAAATTCAGGGTATTGTTCAGGTAAAGCGAGTAAGTATGTATGTCCTTTACCCAGCATTTGCGGTACTTCTTGCAATAAATTACTGCTTTGTTGCCATATTACTGGCATTAAACCCAAGATACCGATTAAGGTTAATCCGACAAAAGCAGAAACGACAATAACAACTGACAGTCCACGAGATAAGCCAATCTTTGATAACTTGTTTACCGGTAAATCTAATAAAAAAGCGATGGCAACGGCAACAAAAACAGGCATTAACAAACTACTAAAAAAATACACAAACAAGAAAGTACAAATGAGAATAACCATTAAGGTTACCGCACTTGGATCTGAAAAGTTCCTTTTGTACCAATCGCTAAACAGTGAAACCATAATATTTATTTTTCCATTCTTATCAATAATTCAACAGTATGCTTATCTACGTTACGCTGTTCAAAGTAAAACCCTTGTTTTAATAACAACCTGGGAATATCTTTTTTGGAGCCATTATCACGAATACGTATCAGACAACTATCAATCGGCGTTAACTTTCTCAGTAATAAGCGTAAATTCACCAGTGGCACTGGGCATTTATCTTGGGTGGCATCGTATTCGTAAGTCATAAATAAACTATGCGTTGTGCTTTAGTTTGATTATCTAATTTGCGACAATTGATTACAATGACATTTGTAAATTCTTTTGATGTATTTTTAATAATTTAAAGAGGTTAAAGAAAATAAATGAGCAAACTTTCTGATAATCCTAGTCTTAAAGAAATTGACGCCTATAAAAAAAAGTTAAACTGGGGTGATGTTCCCACAATTTATCAATTAGCGACGAACTCAATTAGGGAAATGGATGGATTGTTAACTCATGGTTTTAATAACGCTTTTAAACAGCTGCTTGATCAACGCAATTGGAACTTAAATACAACAACGCAATCGAGCAATATTATTGGTAAAGTAACAACGGGTAAGCCAAAAATTTCGCTTTATCATAATATTAATGAACAACATTATGAGTTACATTGTTATCCAATAATTAATAACGAACCGGTAAAGGAAGCACAGTTTAATAATCCGCAATGTCCTTTTATTGAATGGGCACCGCTAACAATGCAAACGTTGTTTAGATTGAACTCATTACTGCCTTTTATTGTCTACACCTTTCAAAAGGGTGATTTAGCCGATTATGCCCTTATTCGTTATGCAAACCAGCGAGTTGATGAACTTATTACGGTGTTAAGCCAATCTTTTGATATCACTGATATTAAAGGATATTCAATCGCTGAGTTTTGCAAAGAAGTTTACCGTAAGCAATCACAGTCTCAATCTTAGGCCTTAACTTGTGGTAATACACCTGAAAATATGGAAAATTAAATTTGTTTAAATTAAAACCGTTTATTATTGCACTTGCCCTTTCGTCTTTAACTACTAGTGCTTTGGCAGCGAATACAGAAACTAATAGAAATAAACTTCCTGAAATTGGCTCTGCGGGTGTAAGTGTACTTTCTATTGAAAAAGAACGCCAAATAGGTGGCGAAATGATGCGTCAAATTCGCGCATCACAACCAATATTGAATGATCCCGTATTAACAGAGTATATAAATGACTTAGGCAACCGTATGGTGAGAAATGCCAAAGATGTTAATTACAGCTTTGAGTTCTTTGTTATTCGTAACCAAGAGCTAAATGCATTTGCCTTCTTTGGTGGTCATATTGCTATTCACAGCGGTTTAATCACAACCGCAAGCACTGAAAGTGAACTTGCTTCGGTTGTCGCGCACGAAATATCACATGTTACTCAACGCCACTTAGCCAGAAGATTAGAGTCTCAAAGCAGAAGTCAATCGCTTACCATGGCCGCTATGGTTTCTAGTGTTTTATTAACCTTAATTAACCCAACCGTTGGCATGGCGGCGCTGAGTACTACAATGGCAGCTTCGCAACAAGCTAGCATCAACTATACACGAGGCAACGAGCAAGAGGCTGACCGAGTCGGCATTATGCTTTTGGTTAATAGTGGTTTTAATCCACAAGGTGCACCTGACTTTTTCAGCAAAATGGCAGAAAAATACCGTTATACATCAAAGCCACCTGCCATGTTATTAACGCATCCATTACCTGAGTCACGCATTGCAGACGCCAGAATTAGAGCACACAATTTCTCACCACGTCCATTAGCCCCAAGTTTAGCGTTCGAACTAGCTAAAGCACGCATAATGGCGAGATATGAAGGTAATGCTGAAGGTAACATTATTAACTTTCAACAAAGTTTGGATAAACAAAATTATGCTGTTGAGGCTGCTGCACGTTATGGGTTGGCACTATCTTACTATGAAAATAAAAACTATAAAGTCGCTACTTCTCAGCTTGAAGCGTTATTAAACGACGATAACAGAAACTTATTTTATGTCGATGCGCTCGCCGATGCTTATATTGCTGAGAAAAACTTTGATAAGGCTATTGTCATGCTTAGTGAGTTAAACTTATTAATGCCTAATAACCAAGTTGTGACTTTAAACTACGCAAACGTATTAAACGAAGCAGGGCAGTATGCACAGGCTGAAACGCTTTTACAAAAGTTTTTAGTATTGAGCCCAAAAAACTTTATTGCTAACGATTTATTAACTGAAGTCTATAGAAAACAAGATAAAAAAGCCCTGATGCATGCTACTAAGGCTGAAGTATATGCCCTCTTAGGTGCTTATCCTAAAGCGGTTGATGAATTACAAACAGCGTATAATTTTGTTGAAGAAAACCCATTATTACAAAAACGCATGAAAGGCCGAATACTGCAATTACAAGAACAACAAGAAAAACTTAAACGCCTGTAAAAAATCAGTTAAAATAGCGCTAATTTAATGAACTTAAAATAATCTAAGAGAAAAACATGTTAACGATTTATCACAACCCTCGTTGCTCTAAAAGCCGACAAACATTAGCACTCATTGAAGAGCAAAAACACGATGTAACTATTGTGGAATATTTAAAAACACCCCTTAGTGTTGCCGAAATTGAAAAGCTATTAGCTTTACTGAAGGTATCGCCAATCGATATGATGCGAACAAAAGAAGCCGAGTTTAAAGAGCAAAACTTAGCTCAAGCGAATGACGTTACTTTGATTGCCGCTATGGCTGCAACACCTAAACTTATTGAGCGCCCTATTGTTAGTGATAGCACACGCGCTATTATTGGTCGACCGCCAGAAAACGTGCTTTCTTTAATGCAGGTAAATAATTAAACATGACAACTACCTCACGTTTTTCAACAACCAAACTTAAGCAAATAACTTTATTTGGCTACTTCTCATTACTGTTTTACATGCCGTTTTGGTTAATTATTGTTAGTGATGACACCGCACTCTCTGTTCCTTTAACATTAACGTTTTTTACCTTACCGTTACTGTTTCCATTAAAGGGATTATTGCAAGGCAATCCTTATACTTATGCTTGGTCAAACTTTATTGTGATGATTTATTTTTTGCACAGTCTAACAACATTATGGGTTTCAGCTGATGAAAAATTGTGGGCTGTAGGCGAGTTATTTTTTGCCACAACAATGTTTATCGCAGGCAGTTATTATGCAAAATATCGCGGGCAGGAACTTGGTTTAAGTATTCGTAAAAAGAAAGAATAAAAGAACTTGGATTAAAATTTTAAAATCGATTTATAAAACGATTAGACAGGTTTACTTCACTAAACTTTCTTTTAGCATTTAATTCTCACCTCTTAAAATTCAGCACTAAAGTTATTTCATCTAATTTAGTGCTTTTTCTTTTACATTTCCAAGAAAAACTTACCGACTTCAAGTTATACATTATCCTTTACTAATCGAGATAAATTGTATAAAAATAGCTCAGGATATTGATTTTTATAACCAACAGTTTATATAACGAACAACCCATAACTGAAGTTAGTTCATCTATACAAACATTGTAAATTGACCAAACACAGTAAACAGAGGCACAAATGACTAATATTTTTTCGAACAGGAATATTATATTGGCGTTAACTTTAGGCGTTTTTGTTATTCAAGGCTGCGGTGGCGGCAGTAGCGCTGAAAATAAAAAAGAAGTGCCCATTGATGACTTTACCCCGGTTGTGACCCAAACAGGCATAATAGCATCTGATGAAAACAGCAAAACCGCTCAACCGGTTGAGCTATTTCTATATTTTCCCAATGACTCGATTAGTAATATTAACTGGCAACAAACAGCAGGTAATCATGTTGTTTTTCATGCTGGTAACTCAAAAGGCATTGCGTTCACGCCCTCATCTGCTGGTGACTATAGTTTTCAGGTAAATTTTAGCCGTAATGGTCAAAGTGAGACATTAACTCATGCTTTTTCAGTATCCGATGAAAATAACCAAATATCGGCAAGACTAGGACACGCAGTATTAGAAGGTAATGACGTTTCATTAAGAGTCAGCCTAGAAGACACTTCACTGACCAATAACAGCATTGTCTGGCAACAAATCTCTGGCCCTAATGTTACCTTTAGTGAAGCCACAAACGGCAAACGTGCTATTTTCTTTAAAGCGCCCGCTGTAAGTGCTGATAGTTTACTTACTTTTAGTGTAAGTGCTTCAGATGGCACAACTCAACATCAAGATACTGTGACCATACTCGTTGAAAACGCTACCACCATTAGTAGCAATGAAAATATTGCCTACGATACCCGATTAGCTAGAGTTTACCCGTTCAATGCTAACTCTCCTTATGCCAATGTATTAGTTGACTGTGTTTACAGCAACGCCATAGATTTTCGCACTAGCTGTAGGTTGGATCAACTGCCACTCATAGCACAAGATACAACATCACCAACCGTTGAAGACATAATGGATCGCGTTGTGGTTTCTCATCAATGGATGGGGCAACGATTTAAAGAGTTTTTACAAAACTCAGATCCTCAAGGCGACTTTAAAAATTTACTTCGTGCTACCACAGCCATTGTTATTTCGTATGATGTTCGCCCGTCTTATTACTGGGTAGTTACGGGGGCTATTCATTTAGATCCAAATAATTTTTGGTTAACGCCTGATGAAAGAGATACCATAAATGAAGCACCTGACTATCGAGCATCATTTGGCGACAGGTTAAATTTTGTAATGCCATGGCGTTATGTTAAAGATAATACCTACGCAAGCTTTTACTACCCTGAAGATATGCGAATAACACGAGATGCAAGCGACGGACTTTATAGTTTAGCGTCTTTGATGTATCACGAACTTGCCCACGCCAATGACTTTTTTGCTCAAAGTTCTTGGGCAAGTTTAAATCGAAATGATCGTATTCTAGATGCCGCTGAAAAAGTATTGCAATCTACCGGTATTCAGTCAGATTCGTTAAGTATCTCATTGCCACTTTACGGCGATGAGATGTACCGATTAGCACAAGTACGTTATCAAGGTGAAACAGCAACAACCACTGAACAAAGCTATAGCCCAAATGATGTTACAAGTTTCTTTAGCCCTGAACATGCACCACAATTTTACAATTACAGCAGTAAACGTGAAGATTATGCCATGCTATTTGATGGTTTTATGATGAAAGCCCGATACGATATTGACCGCGATATCGCCATTACGAATCAACCTCAAAGTGCGAGTGATGAATACATAGTTACTTGGGGTCAGCGCGGACGTATTGGCGATGAAAATATTAAGCAAAGGGTCGACTATGTAACTCGTAGAATACTGCCAGAGTTTACTTCTGCCTCGAGTATTATTAGTAATTTATCAGCGCCGATAGCAATGGAGTCAGGTAAAACATGGGGAGAAAACTTAGCGATTAGCCCGGTGATTAATCAAACAGAGAAATCAACGGCCCAAGCCATACCATTGAATAATTTCAAACTTAATAGAGTTAGTGTCAACGGCCCAATGTTTTACGAAAAACCCATACCGACTCGACCAATTAATTAATATGGCGCTTATAGTGTATGCTTTTGCAATAAATAGAGCTTAATTTAGCAATCGGTATGGATATAGCTTTAGGTCAGATTAATAACGTTAATGTCGGGAGTTAACACGTTGGAATTAACTCAGCTTTAGCGTTATTAGTTCGCTACTGTTAAGACAAACTTAAAATACGCACTTAACGATGAACTTTAAAATAAAACGTCTTTAATGAAGGGAATAGTTATACGACGCTGCTCTCTAATTGATGCTTGATCAAGTTGCTCTAATGCGGTAATTAAACTGGTCATGTCTCGCGATAAACGATTAATTAAAAAGCTGGCAACCTCATCACTTATATATAAACCTCTTTGCTGTGCTCGATATTGCAAAGCAAAGGATTTTTCTTCATCCGATAGTGGCTTTATTTGTTCAGTTAAGCCCCAGCTTAATCTTGATACCAGATCAGGCAAACTTATATTAAGATTCATCACACTTTGATCGCCAGTGATAATTAAACATTTATTTTGTTCAACCATGCGATTATATAAATCAAATACCCCTTGCTGCCATTTTTTATCGCCTGCAATTAACTGTATATCGTCTAAACAGACTAAATCAATATTCTCCAACCCGTCTAGTACGTCAACTGAAAGCTGTGTGAGTTCTGAAAAAGATAAACATAAAGATGAGATGCCCAACGTATCAGCATAGGCGCAACTGGCATGTAACAAATGACTTTTACCGACACCGGATAAGCCAAACAAAAACAAGCTGTGTACCTGTTTATTATTAACGGTTATCTGGTCAAGAAAGTGCGTTAATTGCTGCACAACCATTTGGTTACTTTCACTTTTAAAGCTCGCGAAAGTTTCATCGTCTGGTAATTGTACAGAGAGCGTTAATTGCGACACTTTCTTCACTTTTCACCCCAATTGAACATGGGTATTTGATCACTACCTTCAGGCGCAGCCAATGGATCGATATATCGATTTAGCTGCTCACTTAATTTTAAAGAAGCCAGTAGTGCTTGTTGAGAGCCAATTAACGATAATTTAAAACGTCGGTTTGTCCCTTTCACACTGATTAATTGAACGGCTTGAACAGCTGATAACTCAGCAAGAAAATCTGATACGGCAATTAAATCAGCTAAAGAGGAAATGTTCGCTACGTCAATTTCAAACTCATTATTGTTTGTTGTAGATAAAGCATATTGCTGATAAATAATATCGGTAATATCCGATAAAACCGTCGTTAATAGCGTATCAACATTATCGCCAGTGTAGGGTTTACTAAAAATTTGTGCGTGCTCACTTTGAGCGTCAGTCATCAGGCTCCAATCTACAACCAGACTATGATTTTGGCATAGCGGGCAATTTTCTTCATCAATTTTGGTAGCGACTAAACTTGAGTTAGATACTCTAATAACGACCACAGCTTCTGCCAAGTAACGCGCTGATGCTTGTGCAACAGGTTGTGAAAATCGCCCCCACACATCGGTAAGCGTCAACGAGGTTAAATCAGTTAAGTCCATTATTGGCATTACCACAGGTAGACCACGTAACTGTGAAAAGTTATCAATAATCGACGGTAACAAAGAATCCGATGTTGAAGAAATGATTTTACGACTAAAACCATCCTCTTCAACCAACCAAAGCATAACTTGAGGTCTTAATCGCCCCCAAATGGCTAAATCACTGTCTTTAAATAACTGGTTTATTTTATCTTCGTCAAACGACACATTAAGTAATACATTATTATTACTGCGAATATATTGATATTGAGTAACATATTTATTGTAGTTGTTTATCGCTTGATTAATCTGTGGGTGGTCAATTTCTTTACCGCCGACTTTAACTAAAATAGCACTCAAAGCATTTTTAAGTGCTTGATTACGATCGCTATTCGACTGCGACGCTACAGCAACTTTTGCGCTGTACAAATTTTCAACTTCGATAGCGCTAGTGTTAAGCGATAATACAAAGCAAAAGAATATCAGACAATTTCTGAACATATATGGCATTAGCATGTGTTTCATAAAGAAGATCTTATCATAATGTTGCTGATTTTTATCACTTATAAAAAATAATTTATTTTAAATATTTTCAGCAGGTCTTTGCGCTGATAGAATGTGCGCCTTTATCGTACAAGTAAACTAACAACATAATTGAGGTTTCCCGTGAGCGAAGAAAAACAGTCTTTAAGTTATAAAGATGCTGGCGTTGATATAGATGCAGGTAATGCCCTAGTTGAAAATATTAAAGGTGCAGTAAAACGCACTACTCGTCCAGAAGTTATGGGAGGTCTAGGTGGTTTTGGTTCTGTCTGTCAACTTCCTACTGGTTATAAAGAACCAGTACTAGTCGCTGGCACTGATGGTGTTGGCACGAAATTACGTTTGGCCATAGATTTAGAGAAACATGATACTGTCGGTATCGATCTAGTTGCTATGTGCGTTAATGACTTAATTGTTCAAGGTGCAGAGCCATTATTTTTCCTCGATTATTATGCCACAGCAAAACTTGATGTAGAGGTTGCCTCTGCTGTTGTTGAAGGTATTGCTGAAGGTTGTGTACAAGCAGGTTGTGCGCTTGTTGGTGGTGAAACAGCTGAAATGCCAGGTATGTATCACAAAGGCGACTACGATATAGCTGGTTTTTGTGTTGGTGTAGCTGAAAAGTCACGTTTAATCGACGGAACTAAAGTTGCAGCAGGCGATCAACTTATCGCACTTGGCTCTTCAGGCGCACATTCAAACGGTTATTCTTTAGTACGTAAAGTATTAGAAGTGAATAACACTGATACTAATGACTTACTTGACGGCAAACCATTAGCAGAGCATTTATTAGCACCAACAAAAATTTATGTTAAATCTGTTTTAGAATTACTTAAGCATGTTGATGTACACGCATTATCACATATTACAGGTGGTGGCTTTTGGGAAAACATTCCTCGTGTTTTACCAGAAAGTGCACAAGCTATTATCGATGGTAAGAGCTGGCAATGGCCGTCTATCTTTAATTGGTTACAAACCAATGGCAACATCAGCGAACATGAAATGTACCGCACATTTAACTGTGGCGTTGGTATGATCATCGTAGTGCCAGCTGACGAAGTAGCTAACAGTATCGAAATCCTTAACGCTCAAGGTGAAAATGCTTGGCATATTGGTGAAATTGCTGATTTACAAGCAGGCCAAGAACAAGTCATTATTAACAAAGGTTAATCATTAATGCGAAGCCGAATTGTAGTACTCATTTCAGGCGGCGGCACTAACTTACAGGCGATTATTGATGCCAGTAAGCATGACAACTACAGCGGCGACATTGTCGCTGTAGTATCTAACAAAGCTGACGTTTATGGATTAACTCGAGCACAAGATGCTGACATTCCAACCTCTGTGTTATCTCATAAAGACTTTGATAGTCGAGAAGACTACGACAGTGCGCTGATAACTGAAATTAATCATTATCAACCTGATCTTATTGTTCTTGCCGGTTTTATGCGAATTTTAACCCCTAAATTCGTACAAAAATTTCAAGGGCGTTTAATCAATATCCACCCTTCTTTACTGCCTAAATATCAGGGTTTACATACTCATCAGCGAGCTATTGACGCTGGCGATAAAGAGCATGGTGTTAGCGTACACTATGTTACAGAGGAACTTGATGGTGGTCCTGTAATTCTGCAAGCTAAAGTCCCAGTATTTCCAGAAGACACTGCTGATGATCTTGCTCAAAGAGTACATCAACAAGAACACCGTATTTATCCGATGGTGGTAAATTGGTGCTGTACTAAACGGGTAACTATGGTAGAAGAACAAGCATTATTTGATGGTGTAATCTTACCAGTTTCAGGTTATGCTAGTGAAGAATAGCATTTAATTTAGAGAGTTTTCCATGTTGAAATCATTAGCTTATATCCCTTTGTTTTTATCTTGTATAACAAGCAGTGCACTAGCAGCAGACAAAGAAACAAGTAAAGTGATCCCAGCGTTTAGTGCAAAATATATTATTCTACACAACGATAAATCTGTTGGTGAAGCAACACGTAAACTAAGCTATTTAGACAATGGATTAGCAAAATACAGTTATCATACCAGTATTGAGTGGCTAATTTTTTCTGATGTTCGAGATGAAACCTCGATTGTAAAGCTTGAAGGTACTAAGGTAACGCCACAAAGCTTTGAGTATACCCGTGAGGGAACTGGCTCAGATAAACATTACAAATGGCGTTTCGATATTGACAACAATAAAGCTGTGGATGAAATAAAAAAACGAACTAAAAACGTTGAGTACCCAGAAAACATTCAAGACTCGCTGAGTTATCATTTACAACACCGACTTAATTTGATTGAAAATGCTAAACAAGAACACTTTGTTTACCCTGTTATTAAAACATCAGGCTCAATCAAAAATTATGTCTATCAGTATGACGGTGAAGAAGAGTTAATGTTGCCTTACGGTTTGGTAAAAACCATCAGGCTCAAACGTGAAGTTATTGAAAAAAAACGTATTACTTATGCTTGGTTTGCACCAGAATTAAATTACCTTTTAGTCAAGCTTAATCAAACGAAAGGTGATGTAAAGCAATTTGAAGCGCAACTAAAATCAATATCTCCACAAGCCAATAAATTAACGCCAACTCAATAATATACGGTTGTAAAACTTAAAACTAAAGTGGTTGTTATGCAGCCATTTTAGTTTCTTAAATATTTTTCTAATCCTGCTTACTCTGAAATACCAATTCACCTTTACAAAATAAGATCCCTTCACCTGCTTGCATTTTTTGCCATTTTTCATCGTCAGTTAAAGGTTGTGTGGCAATCACAGTTACAATGTCATTGTCAGTGGTCTCTTGATCAAAGTTAACTACCATTTCGGCATCAATCAAACTCGCTTTACCAAAAGGTGCGCGTCGCGTTAGCCAATGCAGGTTATTAGTGCAGTAAACTAATAAGAAGTCGCCATCCGTTAGTAGCAAGTTAAATACACCCAGTGTTTTAATTTGCTTACATAGCTCAATAATATAATGAAATAATATTTCGCTGTTAGGTTTGTCACCATCAAATTTTTGTAAAAGTTGATCTAATATCCAACAAAATGCTTGCTCACTATCTGTTTCTCCAACAGGTAGATGATATTTTGTTGCTAACTTTTGTTGGTAATCAGCTAACTGACCATTATGCGCGTAGGTCCAGTTTTTTCCCCACATTGGCCGAATAAAAGGATGGGTATTTACCAAAGATACATTACCTGAGTTTGCTTGACGTATATGACAAATAACCGTTTCACTTTTAATGGGATAATCAGTCACTAATTGAGCAATAGGTGAATGTGCGCTTGGTAGAGGGTCTTTAAAACTTCTGCAACCTTTTCCTTCATAAAAGGTAATGCCCCAGCCGTCTTTATGAGGCCCCGTATTACCGCCTCGCTGCATAAGGCCACTAAAGCTGAAACAAATATCTGTAGGTACATTGGCGCTCATGGCCATTAATTCACACATAAAATAAAACCAAAAAAAAGAAGAAAGAGAAACCAAGAAAGTACATCATGACAAGTGGTATATTATTCACCATAATCACTTTAAACGGTATGACTAAATATTATCTATAATAAGTATTAGTTATACATTTTACGTTGATATCGATATTAATTAATAGTGTTTTAACTCAAGACAAACAATATCAGGAGAAAAGCAGTCAAGTAATGATAAATAATTTGAAATTATGTAACAGACGAATTAAGCTTAAATAATCAATCTGGTCTGACCTTACTTATCGTTAGACCAAAATATTAACACTAAGGAAAAAATGTGGACTACTTAACTTGGATACTCATTGCTATAGCGTTGTGCGGGTATATGGCTTATTCACGCGCTTCACTATCAACATTCACTATATCATTTGCCCTACTCATGATTGTTGGCACTTTTTTCGATGTCATCGGTTTCTTCGGTTGGTTGCTATTTGTTATTATCGCTATTCCGTTAAACATAGCCGATATACGTAAACAGTATATTTCTAGCCCTTTACTCGCTATTTTTCGCGGCATTATGCCTGAGATGTCAGAAACGGAACAAGAGGCGATTGACGCTGGTACTACTTGGTTTGAAGCTGAGCTATTTCGTGGCACTCCCGATTGGAAAAAGTTACATAACTACCCTAAGCCTCGATTAAGTGCTGAAGAACAAGCCTTCCTAGATGGTCCAGTAGAAGAAGTTTGTCGTATGACAGATGACTGGGAAACTACTCACGAACTTGCTGATTTAACACCTGAAGTATGGCAATACTTAAAAGATAATAAATTTTTCGCCATGATCATCAAAAAGCAATACGGTGGTCTAGAGTTTTGTGCCTACGCACAATCACGTGTTTTGCAAAAACTTTCTAGTGTAAGTACCGTGCTATCTTCAACTGTTGGTGTACCTAATTCATTAGGCCCAGGCGAGTTGTTGCAGCATTACGGCACAAAAGAACAACAAGATCATTATTTACCACGTCTCGTAAAAGGTGACGAAATCCCTTGTTTCGCATTAACAAGCCCTGAAGCTGGCTCAGATGCTGGTGCTATTCCTGACTTCGGCATTGTTTGCCGTGGTGAGTTTAATGGTGAAGAAGTGTTGGGTATGCGTTTAACATGGAATAAACGTTATATTACGTTAGCACCTGTTGCTACTGTATTAGGCCTTGCATTTAAATTACAAGATCCAGACCACTTGTTGGGTGAAGAAGAAAACTTAGGTATTACCTGTGCTTTGATACCAACAGATCTTGAAGGTGTTATTGCTGGTCGTCGTCACTTTCCACTTAACGTCCCTTTTCAAAATGGCCCAACCCAAGGTGACGGCGTATTTGTACCACTAAGTTTCATTATTGGTGGTCCAGAAATGGCAGGACAAGGCTGGCGTATGCTGGTTGAATGTTTATCGGTTGGCCGAGCGATAACATTACCGTCAAACAGTACGGGTGGTATCAAATCTCTTGCATTGGCAACAGGTGCTTATAGCCGCATTCGTCGTCAATTTAAAATTTCTATCGGTAAAATGGAAGGTGTTGAAGAAGCCCTTGCCCGCATTGGTGGTAATGCTTACTTAATGGACGCGGTTACAACTATGTCGACAGGCGCTATTGATTCGGGTGAAAAGCCAAGTGTAGTGTCAGCAATTGCGAAATATCATTTAACTGAAAAAATGCGTTCTTGTGTGGCCGATGCTATGGATATTCATGGCGGTAAAGGTATTTGTATGGGGCCAGGTAACTACCTTGCTCGTGCTTACCAAGGTGCGCCAGTAGCAATTACTGTTGAAGGTGCAAACATATTAACACGCAGCATGATTATCTATGGTCAAGGTGCTATTCGCTGTCATCCATATGTTTTAGCTGAATTATCAGCGGCTAATAATAAAGACAATGACCAAGCAGTTAACGACTTTGATCATGCGTTATTCGGCCATATTGGTTTTGCTATTAGTAATATTTGTCGTAGCGTTTGGTTCTCATTTACGGGTAGCTATGCATTAAGCTCACCGTATAACGATGAAACTAGACGTTATTACCAGTTAATGACCCGCTTTAGTTCTAATTTAGCCATGCTTTCAGATATTGCTATGTTGACCCTTGGTGGCGATTTAAAGCGCAGAGAACGCATTTCAGCGCGTTTGGGTGATATTCTAAGTTACTTATACTTAGCATCTGCAACGCTTAAGCGTTATAACGATGAAGGACGTCAAAGTGCGGACTTACCTTTGGTTCAGTGGGCGTTAGAAGATAGCTTGTATAACGCTCAACAAGCTATTGATGAGTTAATTAGCAACTTCCCTAATCGTATAGTAGCTAAAGTATTACGTTTGATTATTTTGCCACTCGGTTGTTGGTTGAAAAAACCGTCTGATGTTACTGATCATAAAGTAGCCGCATTACTGCAGTATCCAAATGAAACTCGTACTCGTCTGGGACATGGACAATACCTTACGCGTGAAAAAGGCAATGTATTAGGCCTGTTAGAACAAACGCTTGAAGATATTATTGCTTGTGAGCCTATTTTTGACAAAATTTGTCGTGAATTAGGTCAGCGCCTGCCGTTTTATCAACTTGATTTGGTAGCTGAAAAAGGTCTAGCTGCGAATATTATTACTGAAGAAGAAGCAGCATTACTTACCGCAACAGAAGTTGCTCGTAAGGCGACTATAGATGTTGATGATTTTGATTCTGACTATTTAAAAGCGAGTAAGTAACACGCTTTACAATTAAAAATAATATCTAAGCCCATTACTGCATATGAATGCATAATGGGCTTTTTTTTAGCTAAATATTACGCAGTTAAAGTCCTCTATAGCCACGCCATATCAAGAAAGCATGTTAACTATTCACTCACAAATAACCTTAGCAGAAACACAACTCAATCATGATGAAAATAAATACAACCTGTAAAATTAAACGGCAATAACGTCGTAGCTAAGTTCAACCGGTTCTAATTAAATCTAATTAGTAAATTTACGGCTAATCAGCCAAAAGTGTGATAAAAACCATACAATCTCAAACAAATTCTAAAAAGGTTAATATGAATGAAATATGTGCAACTAGGAAGTAGCCCACTAGAGGTATCTAATATTTGTTTAGGCAGTATGACTTGGGGGGTGCAAAATAATCAAAACGATGCCAATGCTCAAATCGAATATGCCCAATCACAAGGTATTAACTTTATCGATACAGCAGAAATGTATGCTGTGCCTCCAACCGCCGAAACCTATGGAAAAACAGAAGCTATTATTGGTAATTGGCTAGCTGCTGACTCTTCACGACGCGAAAATATTGTATTAGCATCAAAAATTGCTGGTCCTGGATTCTCTTATATTCGCGATGGCAGTAAAATATCAGGCGCTAACGTTATTGCTGCGGTTGAAACATCATTAAAGCGTTTAAAAACTGATTATATTGATCTTTATCAATTACATTGGCCTAATCGCCAATCCCCCATTTTGGCAATCATTGGCCTAACGGTGTTAACCACTCTGCTGTTAATGTAGAACAACAAACATTAGAAATGCTAGATATTCTGCAAGGTTTAGATACTTGTGTTAAAGCGGGGAAAATTCGCTATTGTGGGCTTTCTGACGATACGCCATGGGGTATTAACCAATACCTTAAGCTTAGCGCGGAGCATAACTTACCTCGCATGGTATCTATTCAAAATGAATTCAGTTTATTACACACTAAAGATTCACCTTACCTGATAGAGAACTGTGTGCTTGAAGATATAGCATTTTTACCCTGGTCTCCACTTGCCACTGGCGCGCTCACCGGTAAGTACTTGAATGGTCAACGCCCAGAAGGTAGTCGCTGGACACTTACGCAACGCCATGGCCTTTTTCGCGATACAATCAATGCTGATGCTGCTATTGCCGCTTATGTCAAAATCGCTAAAAAGCATAAAATAACGCCAGCACATTTGGCTTTAGCTTGGTGTGAACAAGTCAGTGGTGTAACTTCAACTATTATTGGTGCAACCACTATGCAGCAGTTGAAAGACAATATAGCGGCATTTAAACAACCACTATCGACTGACGTGCTTGAAGAAGTTAATCAGGTACTACAACAATATCCAACACCGTATTAGCTTTATCTGAAGCTTATGTTTAATCGATATATAGCTGCTACGTTATGTTTCACTGCAGCTATATTTATTTTGCATATCTTTAACTGATAGTGAGGCTATTTCTTTTAAAACCTCTAGATCGATGTCTGCTAGTTTATTAATATACAAACAAGATTTACCCACTTTATGTTTACCCAATTTTTTTAATTGTGACTGAAAACTTGAAAATCCGGGCATAATATAAATAGCAATATTTTGCTTTCGAGGTGAGAAAGCAATAACCATACTATCGCCCTCTCGGCCACTTTCATATTTGTAATGGTATTGTCCAAAGCCAATGATACTGCCTTGTAAATTAGGCCTATACCCAGATACATCAGCTAATAAACTGACCAAATGTCGACTGTCATCTTGCTGAACTTGATCGGTTATATCAGCGAGAAATACGGTAACTTCATTCATAAGACTTCCTCTGTTGCTTATTAAGAAAAGTATAAACTAAAAATCACGGTGTAATCTCAACTTGATAATACAACCTGATATTAAACAACTTAATATTAGACGCTAGATCGAAAAAGGCTGTATTCCTGATGGAATACAGCCTTTAATTTTATGGTAATAAATTAATCTAGTTAGTGCCTAGATAACCTCTAAACTCTTAAACTTATAAGAAAGATAATAGCTCTTCATCTAACTGCATTAAGGTTTTAGGGTCTGCCATCATAGTTACCGCTAAAGATTTAGTGCGTGGTAATAAACGTTCAAAGTAAAATTCGGCCGTTTTAATTTTCGCACGATAAAAATCTCTATTTTCAACATCAGTAGCTAATTTTTCATAAGCCGCTTGTGCCATTTGTGCCCAGAAGTAAGCCATAACGATATAGCCAGAATACATTAAAAAGTCGACTGAAGCTGAACCAATAACGTCACGATCTTTTTTCGCTTTAAGGCCTAAACGAATAGTGTATTGTTGCCATTTCGCCACAGATGTACTTAAAGGCCAGATAAACTTATTCATTTGACGTTTATGTGGATTGTTCGAAATCATGCTTTGATCTTTACAGAAAATAAGCACTTCTTTAGCAAATGCATTTAAAGATTTACCACGTGTCATCAGTACTTTACGGCCTAATAAATCAAGCGCCTGAATGCCTGTTGTACCTTCATAAAGCGTTGAAATACGCGTATCACGAACAATCTGCTCCATGCCCCATTCTTTAATGAAACCATGACCACCAAAAATTTGTAAACCATGGTTAGCACTTTCCTGTCCAAGCTCAGTTAAAAATGCTTTTAAGATAGGTGTGATGAAACCTAAACGATTATCGGCTTTTTTACGTTCTTCTTCAGATTTAGCATTTTCTATTTCATCAACAAGTTTTGCTGTGTAATAGATCATGGCACGACCGCCTTCACTAATGGCTTTTTGTGTCATCAGCATTTTACGTACATCGGGGTGAACAATAATCGGGTCAGCCACTTTATCAGGGCTTTTAGTCCCTGATAGAGAACGCATAGACAAACGCTCTTTCGCGTAAATCAATGAGTTTTGATATGCTAGCTCAGCAGCACAAACACCTTGTAGTGCGGTACCAACACGTGCCGTATTCATAAAGGTGAACATACATTCTAAGCCTTTATTTTCAGGGCCAATCAACACACCTTTAGCATTATCGAAATTTAGTACTGCAGTTGCAGAGCCTTTAATCCCCATTTTGTGCTCAATTGAACCACAAGAAACATGGTTAAACTCACCAATATTACCTTGTTCATCAGTTTGCATTTTAGGCACAATAAAAAGAGAAATCCCCTTAGTACCGGCAGGTGCACCTGGTAATCTAGCAAGTACAATATGAATAATGTTCTCGGTTAAGTCATGCTCACCTGCTGAGATAAAGATTTTAGTACCTGTTAAATTATAAGTACCATCGCCATTTGGCTCAGCTTTAGTTTTCACTTGACCTAAATCTGTACCACATTGTGGCTCAGTTAAACACATAGTGCCGGTCCAAGAACCTTCAATTAATCGGGTAAGGTATAATTCTTTTTGCTCACTGGTACCGTGTGTATGAATAGTATTCATAGCACCGTGGCTTAGTCCAGGGTACATAGCCCAAGACCAGTTAGCGGTACCCATCATTTCTGACATAACCATGCCAAGAGATGCAGGTAAACCCTGACCGCCATGCTCAACAGCATGAGGTAAACTAGGCCAGCCACCTTCAACAAACTTTTGATAAGCTTCTTTAAAACCTTTAGGTGTTGTTACAGCACCATTGTTAAAGGTACAGCCTTCTTCATCACCGCTTTGATTAAGTGGCAGTAACTCATTTTCACTAAATTTTGCACACTCTTCCATAATGGCATCAACCAAATCGGGTGTTGCTTCTTCGAATTCAGGATGCTTTTGGTAATGGTCGTAATAATTGAATACATCTTCGAATAAAAATTTGATGTCTGCTATTGGCGCTTTATAACTTAGCATGGCTAACTCCTAACACTTTTAAAAATAATTTTTTTGCATTTCTGCATAACTGGTATCGAGTATACACAGATCTAAACACTGGTCCAACCACTATTTTATTATTTACTAAAACAAGTATCAAAGTTAACCTTTAAATATTTTAAATCATAAGGTTATATAAACTTCATGGTATGAAAATAATTATTAATTATGTAAAAAATACGGAAATTTTGAGGGCTTATATTCAAAATATGCTTTTAAAAAGGGGTGGAATTAGGTGAAATAGATATAATTTATGAAGATATATCTAAAGAAAAACTTCGGATTAAACAGTTAGCGAGCGCTTTATTCTTAGAAAAAATGACTAAAATGTTGACCACATTTGCTTTACGCCGATTAAATGCATAATGCCAATACCTAAGCAAATACTTGAACTCCAAATCCAGAACTCAGGTGTTCTACCTAGCGGGTTATTAATTAAAAAATAGCCTGCTACACCACGCAGTAAATAAATTACTGTAATCATCACTAATATAACGCGAAGAAAAGGTAATTTAACCATCATACCAGCGGCAGAAAAAGCATATAGCGACCAAACCATTAAAACAAAAATAATGCAGGATGTTATTAACGCTGGCTTGATACTACCCTGCTCTGCCATGATTGCCATTTGCTCGCCTGCGCCGAAAAATCGATACCAGCTAGCACCGAAATATATACAACCTACATGAATAGTAGCGGCGAATAGACTCATTATACCGGCAATAATTAGCATTATGTTCATCACTTAATCCTTTATTTAACCCCTTACTTAAAGCCCATTTTACTTAGTTCATTACGCTCAATTTTATTGGAAAACTTTTGACACGTTAAATTATTAATATATTAATAAACCGTTATTCAATGGATAAATATATATCGATTAATGCTTCATTCTCGATAACGTCTGTTTTTGAGAAATTAACAATGTCAATTTGAAAGCGTTCAGGTTCATTCATTTTTTATGTCTTAATCGTATTTTTTTAGCACAACGTAGAGCGAATACTTATAGCGTATTAGGGCAGGCTATTCTTCAGTAAGCCAATCAAGATAACATTGCATAAATAACTGCCAAAAATGCTGACAGCCTGAAACTTCAATTAATTGTTGTTTCAATTGTTGTAAAACAACTTCATCTGTCACAGTAGTGTCGTCGGGAAAAAATTGCGCTTGTGTTTGCTGACCATGCTCAAACAAAAGTTGAATACAGGCGATATAAGCCTCTAGACTTTCAGCAACTTGTTCTACTTCCCAACCATTATCGGCTAAAAATCCAGTGTAAACAGGCAATAGGTTCTCACGAATATCAACAAAGTAAGGATCACCTAGTTCTGTATCTCGAGCAAAAACCTGCCAAGATGATTGCCAGCACCCTGCTTCTTCACCAGACAAGTTTTCATTGGTGCTTGATTGCTCTAATTCGCTACCACCAAAACCCGTTTGCGCCTGATTTAATTCATCGATTGTCGTTACATTATTAAAACCCTGCGGACCGAAAAACACCTCTTTATTTGTCAAAGTATTTAACTTACTGATCAGTTCTTTATCTGTCATATCTACCTAATTATTTAAAAATAAAAATTTATACACGGCTTTGGCATTATCGAAAGGGCTTTATTAAAGCTTGCCATAAAGTGTTAGCGGCCATGAATTATGTATTTACTGAAGTGCTAGTTTACCTAAATGCTAGGCAGTATAAAGTTGTGTAGTTTTTAAAGCAAAGCCTACCTTATTGATCATTTATAATTCGTCTTAATATTGAAGTTAAGGCTACATCTTTGGGATTTTTAATATCTTTAATCACCAGGCTTATCACTGATGGGTCATTAACATGAGCAATTAACGTGGCTGTTAAATCCATTTGGGGTAGATTATTGATTTACCCGTTATCGTTTAAGAAGGTAGCCGTTAATAACAAGGCTTTATTTGTTCAAACGGTATTTTAACCAAAGTTTATAATACACGGCATTACAGGTTTGGTTATCATCCATTTTCCCATCTCTATCACAGTCTGAGCCTGTTAAG
Source organism: Colwellia sp. Arc7-D (assembly GCF_003061515.1). Taxonomy (NCBI): domain Bacteria; kingdom Pseudomonadati; phylum Pseudomonadota; class Gammaproteobacteria; order Alteromonadales; family Colwelliaceae; genus Colwellia; species Colwellia sp. Arc7-D. The sequence goes on along the minus strand of NZ_CP028924.1, from coordinate 1,798,658 downwards.
CCTTTTACAACTTCTGGCCCATATTCTTCAACATCGCTTGCCTCAGCTGGCACTACAATGGTGACTTTTGGCGAGTGGTCAATAAAATCAGCCACATTCTTATATGATGAAAACTCAGCTTCACTTACAAGCTGAGTAATATCACTCGTCGCGATGGCATTACTAACCAGGAACATGGATATTAAGAAAGCTAGGCTTATTGAATAGGCTTTTTTATGTCTCATTTTGGATCTTTGATTAGAGTTGTAAATGTTAATATTTCTCAAAATATCATAATTGATTGCATGTCTGCTATTTAAAACGTAGTTAACTCAATCAAAAGAATTAACTGAACCCTTTTAACCACAGTGCGAGCTTTGGAAAATGATCATTCACTGTATTCGGATGGGTTAATATATTAATGTGATCATAGTTAACCTGATTACCTGCTTGTTTAGAAAGCACTGAAAACTTTGCATTCCTGTTGTTGCATTCATCAATAAAAAGTTGCACATCTTGTTGGTGACCTAATGCATAATCACTAATACCAGTAAGGTGCCATGTAGGTGGCCAAGTTATATTTTGTGCAGCAGTGTAATAGTCAAAGCCATCATTTAGGTCATGCCACTTTCCAGGGATAACCCATGTAATACTTTCTTCGAGCGACTTTTTTGTTTCACTATCAGAGCCAAATCTGAATTTTTTCGCATCAAAATAACCGTTCTTCTTTGCTAATATTGGTGCAATATAACGCCACATAAATCCTAATTTAAAATAAGCTTCCATGGTTTTCGCCGTTACTACTCGCTTAGTACCAAAACACGTTTTACTGTGTACTTTGTCAAGCCACTTTGGGTAGCGAGCTAAAAAGCTACTGATTAATACACCACCCCAAGAATGAGCGATAAGGTGCATTTTTTGTGGGTTAATACTCTGTATTTTTTCTAAAAATAACGCAATATCGCAGGTAATGGTTTCGTGTTGACCAAAAGTTGATTGTGAATTAATGGCTGGAAGGCTTTTACCGCGGCCACGCAAATCCGCTACATAAACATCAAAACCTTGTTCGGCAAGATAGCAAGCTAGCCCTTTACCTTTTTCTGTGTAAAAGATAAAACCGTTTTCTATTAAACCATGCAACATAAATATTGGCACACCGCCTTTGCGCTGCCATATATGACGTAAGTGAAGTTGCTCTTCGCCTTCAGTAATATAAATTGATTCTTGTTGCATTAATGCTTACTCGTTATGTTTATAGAATTAATTTTTCGTGCTTTGACAACGTACCTTGATAATTCATGGGGATAATAAACCCCTTTGACATATGGTCTGACCAGGCAAGTAGGTTACTCATTTTTAAACATAAGAACAAGTGACATAAATCAATGCGATTATCATTTATCACACATATAAGCTTTCTATATAGGTATAAAGGCGCGTTGGCAGAATATTTATTGTGCCGATAACAGTTTGTTACTTTACCAGCAGCAGAAAACTGCCTAAAATTAAAAATGAATTACTGTAGGAGAATAATGAATGTTATTTAATCATTATTTATTTGCAGTAAAACGACAAGCTGTTTCATGGAATGAAAAGATCCAACCCACGGATAGGGCCAGCAATTTGGATCACCCTCTATAGCTTGGAGTTTTTATGATTGATTTATTATTTGATATCATTGGCATGTCTGGAACTGTGTTAGTTGTAGGAGCATTTATCATGCTACAACTTGAAAAGTTAAATCCTAAAAGTTTAACCTATAACCTTACCAACCTTATTGGTGCAATTTTACTGCTTATAAGTCTTTGCTACAATTTCAATTTAGCAAGCTTTGTTATTGAGCTTTTTTGGATTGCAGCATCTGTTATTGGTTTGTTTAAATATTACACAAAACCAAAACAAACAGTGAGCGTTTAATAACCAGTATAATTAAGTACTAAAACTTATGTTGAGTCAGTTACACTAATTGAAGCGATATAGGTTTTAGTTGATTTAACCCCCATTTTTTGTCGTATTTAACACCAGTTCTTAATTTCTCTAGAAAATTTACCTTTATCTCTTGCGTTAGCTATTCATACACGTATCATGCCGCCCTATTTTTAAGTTTATATCGTCGGAAACCTTGTCAAATGAGAAAATTACTTACCTCGCCTAACGCCATGTCATTGAGTACAACAGAACAAATAATTTACCAAAATGCATTGTCGTTTGTCGCTGACCTTAGCCTGAATTTAATGGCGGTAAAAGTAGATAATCACCCAGACAATTTTCTTGATTGGTGTAGAGAGTTACACCGTATTTGCTTACATGAAATAAACCAAGAACTACTTGAACCTGAGCAACAAAAGCCACTAAAAAAACTACAAGAAACCCTATCAAACGGTGTTAGCGCTTGCCAATTAAAAATGGCCCGTGTTATTCCTTGGCCGATATTCGCTAGTTTTGTTCAAGAACACAGCGTGCTACAAGCGTTACCAGAAAGATTAAAGTTATTAGATTACATCGCAAACTTACCGTCTAAAAAACTATCTGAAATGATAGATGAAGACAAACTTGTTTTTACCGGTAAACATACAGCGCAGCACGACATTAGCGTATATGACTTTGATGTGGAGTGGTTTGCAGGCACACGCGGCGCAAAAACTTTTCACCAACTATTAACGTCTCACCCAGAAAAATTTGATTTAGCTCTTGAGAGTATTCCGCTTGAAGGCGAAGTTACATTGGCACACTATCAAAGCTTTGTTGAAGCATATAAGGCAATTTTCTCTGCCCATGCTAGCGATGTTAAAGTACCGTTAAGTGCCGCAACACGTTTACTTGCTATGCGCCGACCAGATCAGTTTATTGCACTAACGAGTGCTAAAATAGATATTCTTTCGCAAGGCTTAGGCCTAGTAAAACTCAATAATCAAAGTTTTGATGATTATTGGCATGAAATGATTGAGAGTATCCGAAATACGCAATGGTGGCGCAGCGAAATGCCAGAAGATGACGTTGAACTTCAGCTGTGGAAAAACCGTGCTATTTTGATTGATTTATTTTTATTTGCTGATAAATCTTTAGCAGAAAATTCAAACTATATTCGTATGCGCGACAAGCCTAAAAAAATTAAAATTGGTGTGGCTAAAGCCGTTAAACGCAGTAAAGCGTCTGCAGAGGCTATCGTTGATAAAGCGTTTGAAGCCGATGATATTCCTGACTTCATTCTAAACATGCGCAGCACAATAGTTAATAGTGTTAAAGATGGTAAAACAGTTGACCAAGCGATTACCTTAATGCGCAATATTTTTGGTTAATTAACTACCTACTAAAAAGCAAATAATAACTTTAATATTAAGCCCAATTTTTATTGGGCTTTTTTATGTATTTTAATTCAAGTTAAAAATAAGCTGCAGTCGCTTACTTATTGACAGTAAATTTTTATATGCCAACTATTTACTCATTTGATTGGTAAAGAGTCCATTTTAATCCAAGCCCAATAGCGTAATTAAGATCTTTTTTAAATAGTGGGCTTTGCTCATTACTTGCCCCTTTATAAAACCCAACTTTAGTGCTTAAAAATATTGAAATATTTTCGCGAATTTTAAATCGATTAACTAATGTTGCTTCGGTTCCCAAGTACCCTCCTTTTGCCAAATAAGCAGGTCGTTCACTCGTGCTAAACGCTTCATCAACTTGATAAAAATACTGATGTGTTTTTTTCGTTGCAAATAAGGATGAAAAAGTAGCTTTAAATGAGTCATTGTCGCTAAAAAGATGTTTACCTTGATATGATATTTCCGGCTGAAATATATACCCTCGATCATCAATATTGGAGAAATCAGTCGAAAACACCTGACGAAGTTGTAAGTTTAGCCATGTTTCACTTTCCTTAGTATTATTCAACATAACACTGACCTCTGGACCAAGCTCAAAAATAAAATCTAAGTCTGGCATACCCTCTCGAACTTTAGCGTCATCTGAATTAGCCGCGAAAGCTGCACCAAGCGATAAATCGACTTTAAAACGAGGTTTATCAACGGCCATTGCTTTAATAACACCACCTTCCCCAACTCTTAGTCGTTTTCCTCTATATATGACAAAAGGTACAGGTAGAAACTTGCTTTGGGTTTCAGCTGCTCCAGGATAAAGTGGACTATTAAATACCGCAACAAAAGCCCCGGCTTCCCATTTGGGTTTATCAGTACTTGTGCTCATTTCTGGCAATTCATTCATCGCTTGCACGTTAAACGACAGAGATAAATTTAAAACGGTGATGATGCTAAAAATAATTCGATTAAAAGGAACTCTTAATTTTTGCATTCGCCTCTACTTATTATATTTTTAGTGGTGGAATTTAGTTTGATATTTTTCTTAACTTAACGAGATAAAAAAAATGACGCTTTGCGCCAAAATTCTCGAGTATTTAACCTACTTCCCTCTCAATAAGTTTAATAAAACATTAGCGTTGACTTAGATCAAGGATTAAATTTCCCAGTAGACCATACTGATATTTAAGCCTTTAATTTATTAACCATAACTCAATACCGAAAATATCAACATTTTTTTGTGCGATAATCATTCATAATCTATGAAAGATAAATGAATATAGCCGCTCGATATTAGCGAGGCTATAATAAATAATATATTAGCGACCATGAATTCGCGAGTAGATCACAAGCCGATATAAAAGGTACTTTTACCGATTAGCATATCCGCTAAGTATTTACTGAATATGGATTTAATTCTGTGATAAATTAAATACCACAGTTGAAAACACAGAGAGAACTATGCAATTACGAAAACAGCAACCATCTAGTGTCGACTGGTCTAAATACCTAAAATCTGGGAATAGAATATTTATTGGCTCTAATGCAGCAGTACCTAATGCATTAATTGAAGATATTATTGCCAACAGCCAAGGTTTACATGACATTGAAGTTGTGCATATTTTAACGCTTTCAAATGATGTTTGGGTTGAGCCAAAACATCGTGATCTATTTAAAGTAAACGCTTTTTTTATTGGCGGCGAAAAAATTCGTAATGCCATTAATGAAGGTCGGGCTGACTATACCCCTACTTTTTTATCTGAAATTCCCAAATTATTTAATGAGAATATTTTACCCTTAGATGTTGCTTTAATCATGGTAAGTCCGCCCGATGAATATGGCTACTGCTCGCTAGGTGTTAGTGTTGATATTATTCAAGCAGCAATCAATAAAGCAAAATATGTTATTGCTCAAATTAATCCCAACATGCCCCGCACAAACGGCCACAGTTTTGTGCATATAAATCAAATTCACGATCATATGACCGTAAAGCAATACTTGCCTGAAACTCCAGTCCCCGTGGTTGATAGAGTAACCGAACAAGTAGGTCAATATGTTGCTATGTTGGTTGAGAATGGCTCTACTATACAAATTGGTATTGGTAATATACCTTCTGCGGTACTGCGCTATTTAGCCAAACATAAAGACTTAGGTGTGCATAGTGAATTGATTTCCGATGGCATTATCGACTTAATGCTTTCAGGTGTAATTAACAACCGTAAGAAAACCTTTCATAAAGGTAAAACCGTTGTCAGTTTTTGTGTGGGTACACGTCGTTTATATAAATTTGTTGATGGTAATCCGCATGTAGAGTTTTACCCAAGCGAACATGTTAACTCACCGGTAAACATTGCGCGTAATGACAATATGGTTTCAATTAATAGTGCTATTGAAGTCGACCTTACAGGCCAAGTGGTATCAGATTCTATTGGTTATCATTTTTATAGTGGTATTGGTGGGCAAGTAGACTTTATTCGTGGCGCTTCTTTAAGTAAAGGCGGCAAACCTATCATTGCCCTACCTTCTACCACCAAAGACGGTAAAATATCGCGCATAGTAGCGCACATTACCGAAGGCGGAGGCGTAGTAACATCTAGAGGACATGTGTCTTATGTGGTTACCGAATACGGTATTGCTTCACTGCAGGGCAAAAGTATTCGCGAAAGAGCATTAGAGTTAATTCGTATTGCACATCCTAAATTTCGAGACCAATTACTTAGAGATGTTCGTAAAAATTACTGGGTTCCTGAGTATCAAGAAAACACGCCAACATCAGTACCTGAACTTGGAGAAGTTGAAATTAAACGTTTCACCTTTGCTGATTCAGAATACTTTCTACGCGCCCTATCTCCAGCAGACGAGCGTAAGCTACAAGAGTTTTTTTATTCTCATAATCAAGAAACTTTAATGATGCGCTACAACCATCATACAACTCAAATGACTCGTGAAAAATCTTGTGATTTAGTCAGTGTTAATCAACATGTTGATTTAGCATTGTGCTTAACCGAAAGAGATAATAAAGGTGAGTCTATCCAAGGTGTTGGTCGATATTATTACCTTGAAGGAAATAATAGTGCTGAAGTTGCTTTTGTCATTAAAGAAAGTAAGCGCGGCAAAGGTATGGCGAAAGCATTACTGACTGAAATAATCACCATTGCTAGAATTCGTGGCATTGATCAGTTAGTCGCCAGTGTAAGACGAGACAATGCACCTATGCTAAAAGTATTTGAAAAGGCAGGCTTTTTAAGAAAGCCATCGGATGGTTATGACGAAGTAAGTTTAGTTTACACGTTATAAATAGCAGACATGAATAAAAATTGAATAGTTAAGTTATGAGTAAGTAAAACTTAGCATATAAGATATTAAGGAATGTAAAAATATGACCGTTGGCGTAATTAGTCACCACCAATGCTTAACCCACGATATGGGCGATCATCATCCCGAAGCGCCTGCTCGAATGGCAGCCATACAAGATCAGCTTATTCGTAGCGGTCTCGATTATGTTATTAAACAGTTTGATGCTAATCCTATCGATAAAGAATTACTTTATTTAGCTCATGACAAAAACTATATAGAGTCAATTTTTGCTAATGCACCAAGCGAAGGTACCTACAACGTTGATGACGATACCGTCATGAACCCAAACACGCTTAATGCAGCCCTACTTTCTGCAGGAGCTGCAAAAGACGCGGTAGATTTGGTCATGTCAAAAGAGATCTCATCTGCGTTTTGCGCTACCAGGCCTCCCGGTCACCATGCTGAATACGATAAAGGCATGGGATTTTGTTTTTTTAATAATGTCGCTATTGCTGCAGCCTACGCTAAAGAAAAATATAAACTCAAACGGGTCGCTATTGTAGATTTTGACGTTCATCACGGCAACGGCACAGAAAATATTATTAAGGATAAAAAAGGGTATTTATTTTGTTCTACATATCAATATCCCTTTTATCCCTTTGAAGTTCAAGAAAGTACTAAACCGCCCATCATTAATACACCATTAGCGGCAACGACTAAAAGTAATGATTTTAGACACGCTATTTTGGAGCATTGGTTACCTGCATTAAATAAGTTTAAACCACAAATTATCTTCATTTCTGCTGGCTTCGACGCGCACATAGAAGATGACATGTCACAAGTGTGTTTAGTCGATGAAGATTATCGTTGGGTAACTGACCAAGTTAGAGATATTGCCGAAAAGTATGCTGATGGTCGCATTGTTTCGGTACTAGAAGGAGGGTATGCACTTAATGCCTTAGGAAGAAGTGCTGTAGCGCATATTAATGGCTTAATTGGCTACTAGTAATCACTAATATACATCGTATTTATAAATTCTAATTTATAGTTATACGGCTTAATTGAATGTTATACACCCAAAGTATCAACTTTAGGTGTGTAACATTTTAATGAAAACTACTTAAACATAATTTCTCTTAATCTATATTCGCCTGTTAATGTTCTAACATTTGGATAGGTTTTAGTAATTTCACGAGAATTATCTTGATTAGCCTTACCCCAACTTTTCATAAAGGTATTGTATTTTTCCTTATTCGGGTCCAAGTCACTACTATTTTCAAAAATCACCATTAAAATCATATTAAAATCACCGCTTTGTGGTAATTCACTGCCATAGATTTTCCAATCTTTAATGTAGCCTAATTTTTTTTGCAAGCGTACCGCTTTTATCCAACTTTCTCGAAGCCCCGCCAAGTATACATTTTCCATATTGGGATCAATACGTACCGTGGTCATGACAATAATTTCAGTTCCAAGATCATAGTCTTTATAGATCTCAAGCTCAGCTTGAGAAGAAAAGGCAAAGAGTATGCAACATAAACTTAAAAACTTTACGATATGTTTCATTTTTACTCTCCATTAAAACCGAGAATTCGGCAGGGAAAGTATAGTTATTGGAAGCTGAATTGCGAATGAATTGCGAAATTAGACTATAAAGTCTGATAAATGGAGGGATTCAATATTAACATTGTGCGTTTATTAAATTTTAATATAAACGCACAATTGTCTTGATGCAGCAGGTAAAATTTTAAAAAACTATTTTTCTTCAAATGCACGAACAGCAGGCTTAACCAATATCTCAAGATAAAACGTAGTAGTGTCTTCAGTTAAAATCGTATCAATTTCTTGGCTAATCGTTGACACATGAATAACGTCAGCAGTTTGCTCTGTTTTACCAATTTTACAATCGAAATCCCAATAGTCCGCACCTTCAGGTAACGTTTTATTACGTTCACGTTTTATGTATTTTTTAACTTCGTGTTTAGCTGACTCAACCATTCTAGCGAGTTTAATTTTAGGGTGGGTTAACTCGAATGTTTTTTTCATGAAATTCCTTGGGGCAAATAATAGTGCGCTCTACAGTAAATTATATTCTATAAAGCTAATATCGCTATTTTACGTAAACATTTCACTAATAGCCATACTTCTTCTGATCTTAGTTAAATAACCTGCACAGGTAATGATGTAATATTCTTAATTACAATCTGGTATTTTTTAAAGCACAGATTCAATAAATAAAAGTATTTAATTTAGGTCCAAAAAAAGGCCGTTTAATAACGGCCTGTATATGATTAATTGCTAATCAGTTGAGATTAAGGGCTTTCAAAAGCGTTTGATTGCTCTACTTCAAACTTCTTCTTTTGCTTAGCAGATAAGACACCCTTACGATGTGCTAAAGCAGCCTCAAGCTTGCTCGCTGAACTTGCTATTGCGGCATACAACTCTTTATCAGCGGCGTTAACTGAGACAGTCGCGCCCTCATAACTGGTGGATACTTCTAACTTCTGTTGATGTGGTTCTACGGTAATAATGACTTCTAGGGTCATTAGGCTTGGGAAATGTTTAGCAATTTTAGCAAACTTGTTTTCAATTGCTTGGTTGATACCTTCGGTAATTTCAACGTGATGTCCAGAAATGATTATTTTCATATTGCTACCTTTTTTGTTGTCTTCAATTATATACTCAGGGCGATGACAACAAAAAACAATAGCTAAAATGAACTAATTTGTAATCTTACGCTAAATAATTGAAATAATTAATAAAAGTCAGCTTGAATATCTAACGACCTAACCGTTAGTGATCGTTTTTTAATCGAGATATTGTGCTAACAATAGCCAATACTAGACCACCTGCAACAATTCCGGTAATTCCATCGAGCAATATCGATAAAATACTTTCTGAAAAAGTACCTAAATATCCACCTATCCATTGTTCAATATTTGTAAATTGACCATTAAGCCATGAAAAACTATGAACAATAATACCTCCACCAACAAGGAACATTGCAATAGTGCCCACAACCGTTAATAACTTCATAAGAAATGGAGCAAAAACAAGTAAACCTCGCCCGACAGATCTTTGCATGGCATTGAAGCGCCCTGCCACAGATTTACGAAGTAAATAAAGTCCTAAGTCATCTAGCTTTACAATTGCGGCAACAAGCCCATATACGCCAATGGTAATCGCTATAGCGAGTAAAGAAACAACTAAGACTTGGGTCTGAAAAGGTGCGTCTTGTACTGAGCCTAAAACAATAACCACAATTTCGGCCGAAAGTATATAATACGAAAACTTTATATTTAGCACACTTTTTTTGGAATTACTTATTTACAGGCTATAGTGAAATTTGTTGTGATTTTTGATCTACAGCGGACATGACAGAACGATAACATTCCGCTAGCATTTTCCTGATAGCTGACATTCCCCCGTAGATGAAATCAGGTTGCGTTTGATAATAACTTAACCAGTGAGTCGTTCAGGCTGAATGTGAACAAAGCCACCAAACCAGTCATTCATCATTTATTAGTTAACGCTAACAAAGTACGCAGAGAGGAAATCAGCTGTCAAAAGTTTTCCATCTATTTTCTAAAATTTCAAAATCTATACTACTATTTATATAGTGTTGTTGGCTTTCCTCCAAAGTCACGAAATGAGGAAAGTATGCTTTTTATTCCGCCCAAATGAAAAGTACTATTCATCAGGGACTTATACAAAGGAGAGCAATATGAAGAAAGAAATATTATTGATATTATCGGTTTTTATTGCAGCATGTGATTCTGGTAGCTCTAATCTGTCTGGAAATTATGGTGGGGAAAATTGTGATGGATTATTTGAATTTAAATCAGATGGTTCTGTTTACATTAGATCATCCCCTGACAGTGCTCCAAATGCTTGGACATATGAGCGTGAAGGAGACAAAGTTATACTCGACATAGCAGGTCGGAAACCTGTAATGACTTTAGAAGGTGATGTTCTCGTATCACAACTCTGGGGTAAGTGCGTAAAGCAATAAGTACAAGTATAGCAAGTTGCTTAAACAGAAACATAACAGTTGGCATCGCTTCGCGATTATAGCCAACCATTATGTTTCCGTTTAAGCAAGGCTACATGGACTCCCCTTTGTCAAGCAATACATGTATTGCTCGAAACTGATTTGTCACCAACAAACAGCTCAGTCTGAATGTGAACAAAGCCACCCAAAGCGGTCATGAGGCGCTAAATGAAAATAGCAACTAATCCGATAAAACGGTCATGTTAAGTTGGAAATCAGAACAAGGTTTGGAGATACAAATTGCACAGTTAAAACTAGAATCCCTAGACTTCTAATACTATACTAAATTTGCTAATTCTTTAGCAGACTTATTATAGTTAGTAGCTTCTAATTGAACATATCATCAATGATATTTTTTTTTCCGTTAAGATGAGTTTCGTATTTTTTATTTTGTTGTTTTACGCCATCGAGTGTAAGAGTGAGGTCTTCTAATATTGGAAGATATTTATCTAAAATATCTTGATTTAATCTAAGAATATGAAGACAAGAAATAGTACCAAGTGATTTGTCTATTTCTATGTATTTCTTTTTGGCTTCTAAAAGTAACTTAGTATCCGTAGATGAAATCATATTTAACATACTGGAACTCACATCAGGGAATTTCAAACCAAGTATTTCTAAAAGAAAAAATAGACTAGCTCCTTCTGTTTCAAAAGCAGTTTTAAAACGAGAAAAAGAGCCATCAATAGAAAATTCAAACTGTGAAGTTGAGGTAAGAACAGCGATATGCCAATCTTTAAATTCTTTATGATGACGATTTCTTTCATAGTGAGATATTTCTAAACATTTTTTAGCGTAATACGCATAGAAAAAAGGTGAATCTATTTCACTCAAAAATTTTAAAACATTTTTGAACTTTTCTTGATTTTTTATCGCAAGTTTTTCATAAAGTTTTATTTTTGATGTGTCAGGTAACTGACGAATAAATTCGGCTGCGTAATACTCGCAAATAGATTTATGAATATAGTAATAAATCAGGCCATCTTGTTGAATAAGACTCGTGCGTTGAAGTATGTCTTCTACAACTTCGTCAGTGGCAAGCTCAGATCTACCTATAGTTTTTAGTGCTTTTGAACAGAGTGCAATAAACTCAAACTCTGTTACAGAAATAGAACTTTCTTCGGCAATTGAATGGAAACATAATGCTGAAAATATTTCCTTTAACTCTAAATTTGAAGTATTCGAAACAGTATGTCTTTTCCATGCACCTTTTAATCTATCGTGTTTTGAAGTAATCAAATCAAAAAGTGGGCGATAGAAATCAACAATGTTTTTTGGTTCTTCTATTAATTCAGGATACACATAAATGTAAATATCCACCATAACAGGCGAGATCAAAATTTTTGCTATTGATTCAGATTTTTCAATGGATTGAATGAGAATTTCTTTATAGTTATCATCAATGTTTTTATATTTTTTTATGATTGAAGTAACATCAAAAATTGTTAAATCCAAAAATTCGTAATTTGTAGTGTGGCTAGAAGCATACGTAATGGGTGTATTGGGTCTAGTAGTGACTATACATGACGTGTTGAATCTTGAATAAGTTTCATTAATAACATTGGAAGCTATTCTATGATGATTGCTTTCCACTTCATCAAAACCATCAAATAAAATCTTTACAACTCCCTCTTGTAATAAGTATGAACTTTGTTCTGGGGTTATATTAAATCCAAAATATGATAATTCTTTCGCCAATAATTTATCTATACTAGCTTCTTCTTCCCAATCAACATCGCGTAAATTAATGATAAAGGGTATAAAAGTATGTTTGTCATCTTTTTCTAGTATATCCAAAACAGCTTTTCTCAAAGCGGTGGTTTTTCCTTGTCCGGCACGACCTATAAAGCAACTAATTTTACTTTGACTAAGGATTTCAGATAATGCATATATGTGAGATGACTTCTTTTGAGACTGTTTTAATAAATTAATTGGATGATAAATATCCCCAACAAATACATCCTCGCTTGCAGAGCTAATCATCCTAAAATACAAATATTTCTCAATAAATTTATGATGTGCATGGTCTAGGTCTGGGATAAAAATAGACTGGAGTATTTGTTCCGCTGCCCTATCAAATTTTGATTTTTGAATCCGCTTTTCTAACCAACCAAATATTTTCTTTGTGATTAACTTTGCTGTTTCTGATTGTATAACTTTATTCGCAGCATTTAATTTTAAAGAACTTGATGAATTTGAGTCAGCTTCCAATTGAAAATCCTTATTTGTAGCGATAATAATATAAAGTCTAATCATACCAATAGACACTTAAATCGACTAATCAAATTAAGTCATTGATAAACCTGTTTTGTTTCACGGAGTGAATACTGAACATAATTGTTCTTTCAGGACAATAACATCAATTTACTACCCAATTACATCAACACTGCCACCAAATGACATATACTGAGACCATTAAATTGCGTTAGGTTTGCCGCTAATGAATTAAGTTAACTTTTTGCTTAACTGTCGTTAATATTTGTGTCACTAATGGCAGCAGCGACAAACCGGACATTAACATTAACAGCTTCTCTGACAGTGTTCATAATTCTTAGACTTACCTTTATACTGATAGTCGCAAAAGCTACCTTTGCTGACCTAAACAATCGATTGATATCCTCCTGTTTTTATGTTCACTTAGATACGAGACCGGACGTTAGCTTTTTATCAGTTAATGGCCAAATTAAGTTACCACTATACTTTTGAATTTATGTAATATGATATCAATGCCTCTGTAGTAAATTTTGAACTACCGATAAAATTTGAGATTCCACTTGAAGAATTGTTTTTAGCAAACAATTGCAATGCGGCAGCATGCCTCATTGAGTGAGGAGTTAATTTTACACTCAAGTTATCTCCAACTTTTTTAAAAGCTTCATAGACTGCCTGTCTTGATATTGGTTTGGGTTCTTTATTTTTTATATTTCGACTTTTACGAGATTGAAATACAAATTTATCCTGTGGATATTGTTTTTTTATGCTTAATATTATTTCTTTAGCTTCAGGAGTAAGGTGAATATTGGAAATACTATTTTGCCGAGTTTTTGAAAACTGTATTTGTAATGTATCACCATTGAAATCTGAGAATTTCACTTGTAGTAGTTCATTAATACGACAACCTAAAAACACACCCAAACGCCAAAAATCTCTAATTTGAGCCCCAGAATGTATTAATAATAAATCTTCAACTTTTTTCATTTCTTCTGCTGTTTTAGGGATGAATAACTCAGTGTTCATTTTTAATCCTTAGTGCATATACTTGTCATTAAGTTGTTTATGACAAGTATGTATTGTATTTAAGAAATAGCAACTATTAATATGCAAGCACTTAATAATCATAGGTTTGTATGTATTTAGACCGAAAATTTAGCCACTAAAGTGGTCATTAGAGTTTTGTATATTAACGGCAGTTGATCCGACAAAGAAGTCATAAACATTGATTAATGACTTCTTTGACCTAAAGCGGATATTGCTAGGCGGTTAAAAAATATTGGTTGGAGAACGACTAGCCATAAAGGGGATTAATGATAAAGTAAGATCAAGCACAACGATAGGTTATGATTTAACAGGAAGTATTAACCGAAGTGATTAAAAACAACTTTATTACCATCTAAATCACGGAAATATGCACCATAAAAGACATCAGGAATACGTTGTCCTGGTTCACCATCGCAGGTTGCGCCCAAGGTTATTGCCTTATGATACATCTCGTCACACTTCTCTTTCGAACCTGGAGCAATAGCTAGCATATTGCCGTTACCACAGTTTTGCACATCTTCGTTATATGGAATGCAAATGGCGAGCATGGGTTCTTTCATACTTTTACCAATAAATATAATGCGTTCCATTTTTATCAGCGTTTTCGCGCCAATTGGTGCTAATAGTTCATTATAAAAGGCTTCTGATTTTTCTAAATCGGTTACACCGATGGTTGCATAGCTGAGCATATTTATTCCTTTTTCATTATGATAAATGTCGTTTATGTTAGATAACGATTTAACTAAAACAGGTTAAGTAAATCATGCCAATAAACGTCTGTAAATAGCATCGTGAATTGATGGCTTCTAAATCTTCAGTATCTGCCACATTGCTGACCTAAATTAGACCTCAAAATCAGGGCCGTTTAGGCTACAAGGATACGAAACCGGACGTTCCCCACAGATGTAAATATGTATTTTTTGACTATCAATATTGCCAATTAATCGGATAGCATGACTGGAAAAATGCCACCATTGCGGTCGTTCACGTTTGAAGTATTAACGATCACTTTGTGCGCTTAGTTGACATAACGAGTTGAAAAACTTAATGTCTTCTTAGAGCGATAAGCGGAAGTTGGATTAAATAGAATGATAGGGATTTCAAATGAAAAACTTTAAATTAAAATGTGTTTACAATATATCTGTTGCAGATGAGTTTAATCATTATTTAGCTTTAGCTGACGGTTATAAAAATGGGTAGCATTATTCAGAAAAGTAAAATAAATTTTATTTTTATTGTTTTTTTTTCTTTAGCCACGCTAGCGCAGCATGTTGTACCTGACAATGTAGTATTACATTATTGGTTTCCTATTTTCAGCATTTTATTCTTTATCGCAGCTTTCCCCTACCTTGACTCCCCAAAGATATTTATCACCTTAGTGCTCATCTCATGGATATCATCATTTATAGTTGTGAAATTATTTCTTGGGCACTTTTACGGTTATGACGTTATTTTTATTTTATTGTATTTAAAGATTTTTTCTATATCAAGTGCCACTGGTTTTATTACAGCTAAATTTTTTTCACTCTATTTAGAGAAAAACTTATTCAACAAAAAAAAGGTTATCACATTGGTGGGAACGGCTATCTCCCTACTAGTTGCGGTGACTATTTTTATTAATTTTGATGTTTCATCAGAAAATAAACTACATAATGAACTAAGAAAAAGGTTTCAGTTAGCGGAAAGCATCAGCGTATATTATAACCGCAGTAGAAATAAGAATATTAATAATCAAATTGCGATTGAACAAAAATTGATTGATGATCTTTATTCAGTCAAAGAGGGAATAATTAGTCACGGTTATGACGATAATATTACTATTTCAAGTGACCATATAGGAATTTCTCTTGTTTATGAAGGGATCCCTGAAAATGAAGTCTGTAATATGTTTGATTATTTCTCTTCGCCTAATCTCTATGGTTTTGCTGATACTTTTGTTAATGACGTGTTAGTTAGATCACGTGTTAACTATAAAAACATAATAAATAGCAAAGACATCTGCTATGAAAGTGATGATAAAGTGACCATACGTTACACTGGCTCGTATGCCGATTTCGATCGGTATTCAAAATACTTACCCTAATGACAGCACATGGCACAAAGCAGTCTAAATATGGCTGCTTTTTTGTATCTTAATTAGGTCGGCTTTGTGGCAAAAGTTAGCTTTACGTTGACTAGTCGAACTAACAGCTTGAAGATTAAACCCTGATATGAGAATTATTAGATAAAGTCTAAGCTACTACACATAAGCCATTCAAACCGATTTTTGTTCCTATCTTGTTGCAGTGGACACCTCCTCATCACATTGAGGAGGCTATCAACACCATTAGTGTCTTAGCAAATAAGTGCAATATAAAAGCGGCATCGCAAACTTTGTTACCATATCTTGCATTTATCTAATATCGCACTGCTGACTTACAAAATGGTTACCTTGCCCCTGTTCTTCATGTATACGTTTGTTTCGCAAACACTCCCAGTCATCTACTGGGTCTAACTTATCCCAATAAAGATACATCGTTAACTCTTCTGATGGAATTTGAGCACCATGGGTTTGTATCATGTAAAAATAAATACGAGCGATGTTACCTTTAACACCATCAGGCGGCTCTGCTACATCTTTGTCGAAATCAATTTCAAAATCACATTGTCCATAATTACGTTGTTCACCTTGAATGACAGCAAAGGCATAGTTAGAGCGGTCACCATTTAATTCACCAACAGCCGGGACTAGATTGTGCATATCATCGTGCGCTTTTTTAAATGCTGGATTTAGCTTATAGGCACAGTCACGACCTGAAATATATTTGCCATCAGATTTTTGGCATTGGGGATAGTTCTCTTTGTTTTTCCATTCATCTAAATGGCCACCAATCACAAAGGCAGTTACTACATGTTCCCACTCAATTCTACTGATTCTGGCATTAACTTTTCCGCTTTTTGTAATGGGATTTCTTGCCTCATAACCACAAGCTTCCGGGTAAATCATTGTTTCGTGTTTATTACCGTCACCGTCTCTATCTTCGATATCATCGAATACATAATCACAACCACAATAAAAAGTTGTCCCCCTATCAAAATATACTTTTTTTTCAGCTTTAGACTTAGCATTAGAGAAACTGGTTGGGTAGTCAGCATGGGCTGTAAATGCCACCGCAGATAGTATTAACAAAACTACTCTAAACATTTAATTCACCTTGGATAAAGTTTTTATCACTCAAGTTGTAATGGACTTTTAGTATTGATTATTTAACCAATTCAATAAGTTTACTACAACTACTTGATTACAAATATAGTATAAAGCATTAAGGAGAGCATAAAACTATACCCTGTAATTGGCGCGTTAATTAGTTATCGTCTAATATCATTATTGAACTCAATAACTGCAAGGATGACAGTATGACTCAATCACTTCCACCATGGACTCTAGTCAAAACATGGTTAGACATAATTCAACAAAAAGATATCCCTCCATTTGTAAAACAAAAGCGCCAAACACTTATAGACTATTATTTCGGCTCAACTGAATTTGCAGACATGTATGTTGAGCAGCACCAATATTGCTATCAAAAAGTGTCGTAGCGCCTGAGACGAATAAACAATTTAAAAATATAAACTTCAATGAAGCTCTTTCTAGGGCGTACATATACACGTAAGTTATCACTTGTTTGGAGTGTGAAAACAAGTGATAACTTTCTCGTATATTCTTTATTGGACAATTACATTCGTTGTGCCACTCAATATCATCAGAAATGCCTGTCATTATTATCTAACTCTGCCACCTTATGACATTTATAGTGACCACTACATAACATTAGGTTTACCACTTATAAATATGATCACTTTGTGCGCATTGCGGAAGTTACGAGTGACAAAATCAATACTTCAGCTCCTAGCCAGAAGATGACGTTAACTTTTGAGTTAAAAACGGCAGTTCAGGGATTCTAAAGTTGTCCTTTTTATGTAAAAACTCACATCCATCCACAACTAAAATTATGACTAAAACTTTTGCATGGCGTTAGTTCTCAAATCCCCCAAAGCAGACATTGGAGTTATTTAAGTTTTTGAATAATTATAGAGTATTAAGTCTAAGGCGCAATCGTCCCCACTGTGAGATAGAAACGATAACTAATGTATTGAAATTAATTACCCATTTCAGTTATGCATGTTTTTTAACCACTTATAGGTAGCTTCAATATCAAACGCTCGGCAGCCATAACCGACATTTAATAACTCTTCAGGTAAAAACTCATCGTATTTTTCTATTTTCTTTTCAACAACCAATTTAGCCAACTCCGTATTTGATGACATGCACTGTTTACTCAACTCTTTTATACAGGACACTATGCTTTCAGCATTTGATTTTTCTACTTCTATGACACCTGCATAAGCTCCAGCTACAAAACCTTTTTGTGTGAGTAAAGCAACGAGAGTATTGACAACTTTATCGCCCATCCATGTAAATATGCATGTGCTATTTCCATGTTGGAGGATTGATATGCCCTTTAAATTTGAATGATTGAAATAATCTATTGCTTCACCAAATAAAGCTTTCGCCTTAGTATCAATAAAGTCTATTTTTTGATTTCCCACTGAAATCCGATAATCCCCCTCACTTAGAATTTTGAACATTTCCTGCCTGACTTTGTCATGAATAGACATTCCTTCACCGCCAAACTTTGGAGGTTTGCCTCCTTTTGTTTTTTCAACACGAATAACTTTGTTATCGGGATCAACATCAATGACTTTCCATCTTTTACCACTAAAAATTATATGTTGCCCTTCAAGGACAAGAGAATCTATAGGTAAGGTTCCCAATGATTTGTTGCCAACCAAAACCCTATACTCTTCAGGCGTTTTAAATACAGCATAAAATGAATAGTGGCCGACTAAACGTTCACCTAATATTCCTAACACTAACTCTCCACTCGAAAGCTGAGTTAAAAGTTCTACTTTACCCATATGGCTCAACAACATTTTGAATTGTTGAATAGATGTATGTTGAAATGGTCCGTTCTTGCATAATAATTCAAAAAGTTGATCTGCTCTAACTCCTCCCCATTGCCCTGTCATTGCAAGAACTTGATGCAGTAAGGTCGAAAAGTGCATTAAAGTGTCATCTGCTGGCTCAAACCATTTACTTTCAATTAGTAACCTAATCATCGCTAACGACTGAATTAACTCCAGCCGCAAGCAATCAACTATATTCGATTTTTCACTTAGCTCATTTTCAGCTATTAACATACGTAGAATAGCTGGAGATCCTCTTCTTCCTGATCGCCCCATTCTCTGACGTAAGCTAGATACAGAATGAGGAGCCGTGACTTGTACAACAGAATTTACCTTTCCAATATCAATACCTAACTCTAGTGTCATAGTACACACCGCTGTTGTTGGTAGCGTTTCTTTTTGAAGACGAGCTTCTAACTCCTCTCTTATTTCCTTAGATAATGAGCCGTGATGCGGATAAAATTCATTAGGTACAATATTTTGCTCGCAAAAATCAGTAAGCTGCGCAGCAATACTTTCTGTTCTTTTTCTACTATTAGCAAAGACTAAATGAGAGCCTCCACGACACAAGTCATATACCTTTTTACATATTTCATATTCGGCAGTATCTCGATCATCATCAGCTTTAAGATCAATAGGCTCAAAATATCCTTGAACTTGTACTTTAAACGTAGATTGGCTTTTTGAACTCGTGATTATGTCGCAAGACAATGCCTGATTAGGCCGAAGTAGATGTGGAACTTTATCTAACTCTCCTAATGTTGCGCTTAAAGCAACACGAGGAATTGGATTATTATACCTTCCTAATAGGTGCTCAATCCTATTAAGAATAGAAAGAAGGTGGTGCCCACGCTCTGAGCCTATAAAAGCATGGAATTCATCAATAACAATATATTTTAAATTCGCAAATGCCTGCTTAGTCCACCCAGCCTCTCTTACCAATAATGATTCAAGGGACTCTGGTGTTATAAGCAAGATTCCTGACGGTTTCTTCTTCGCTTTTGATTTCTTAGATTGAGGGCTATCGCCATGCCATGGAGTAACTTCCATATCTAGCATTTCAGATAGGCTTTCTAAACGCCTATATTGATCGTTAATTAATGCTTTTAGAGGACTTATGTAAAGAATACCGAAACCATCATCTAAATCTGCTATAGCACTACAGGCTGGTAAAAAAAAAGCCTCAGTCTTTCCTGCTGCTGTTGAAGCACTGATTAATACATCTTTTTTACCTTCCAAAATTGGAAGAATGGCTTTTTTCTGAATTTCTCTTAAGTCTGGCCACCCTTGTTTAAATAGCCATTTCTGTACTCTAGTATCCAGATATTTGTATGCATCCATCATAAAGAAAAATTAGCCAGCCCATCAGTGTTTTCTTCAGTTTCACTTTCAACATCTAATGTCATATCACTGGGTTGCTCTTCTTCAACAGACAACTTTTTAATCAACTCAGACCACTCAATTGATGGGTTTTGTTCGAGTACAGCCAGCATATCCAGAAAGGTCTTTATGGTATTTCGGGGAGTTCTAAAATAAGCTTCCCCGATAGTTTGGCTACAGTGGTGTAAAAAAGATTTTAGTGCTTCATCAGGAATAAGGTAATTGGTGCTATCACCACCAGCAAAAACATGCCGTAAGTTCTTTAACAGTATGTATAGTTCTTCTGGTGTTAAACTAGCTAGGTGAAGTGCTGGAGATGAGTAGTCTATTACCCCGGCTCTTTGTGCAAAGGTATTTTCTGCAAGTCTAGACTGAAGCGCTTCATAACTATATAGTCCTTTTCTTGGGTCTAATAAAAATTCTGGCGTACCTCCTAGTAAGAACCCTATATATTCAGCACTTCCTTGTAAGCAATCATTCAAAATCCTTAGAATCTGCTCATAGTTAGATGTGCGAGCTTGGGTGCTACTTAGCTTATATAAATTAACCATTTCATCCAAGTTCACGAGCAGTCCTTGATATCCTGCCTGACGCACAAACAAACTAAGTAGTTTCAATGCATCATAAAATGAAGCATCTGAAATGATGGTTCTAACACCAAGATCCTTCCGTGCATCTGTTTTAGTTGCATATTCGGCACGTAACCAGCGAATTGCATTAGACTTTAGCAATTCATTACCTTGTTCATGCCCATTCCAATAGGCTTCGATCACTTTAGCAAAATCATAACCACCAACTAGCTCAGATAATAGTGATAATCGTTCATGAATAATGTCCGTTACGCTTTGTTCTTTTGCATCAGCCTCTTTACATGCTTCGGTAATAAAGCGTTCAACTACACTAGTGAGCGCGTTACCATCAGGCTTGTTTCGAGTTGATAAGTTTCTCATCAATTCAGAATAAAGATTTCTAGCTTGCCCTGATGATGCCTGAATGCGTCTATCAGGAGATAAATCAGCATTTACAGTTACAAGCTTTTTTTCTAGCGCGATAGAACGAACAACACTTAAGAAGAAGGTCTTTCCAGAGCCGTATTCGCCAATAATCAATCTAAAGGCTGAGCCACCATCACAAATTTTTTCAATGTCTTTATAAAGTGCTTCAAGTTCCTTTGAGCGTCCAACTTGAATATGTTGAATTCCAATTTTAGGAGTTACGCCTGACTTTAAAGATTGAATAATGGCATCTTTCTCTTTTGCTCTAATACGTTTTTGAGACATAATTCACTTATCCTTTTAATTCTTCAATAATTTCAAAATCTACATAAATATCAATATCTTGGTCTAATACTGGAGCATCAACAACATCAAATGACCAATCATTAATTGTTTCAATTGCGCCATCAACCATCAACCCCAACTTTTGACAAAGCTCCATTACTTCTTTTCTAGTCCATTGTTCTTTGACTATCAGCTCTTGATAAAGAGAGTTATGTGATGTGTCTAAAACACTTCCAACCTGCATAGGCTTTGTTGATATTGGTTCTACTTGCTGAGATGCTACTTCGTCCACAAAGATAGAACTGAGCATCCGTTGGGCAACCAATGTCTCGGATTCATGCAAAGCTAATAGCTCTTCATTCAAAGTAAACCCTACTTTATCTGACTGTTCTTTTGTAGATAATACAACAGGTTCATCTATTACAGGTGTTTCTTTAAAAGTATCAACACTATGTTTTACACTGCTAACAACACTTTCATTCTCTGATTTTAATACAGGTGACTTTCGATGTTTATTCCTGAGATATGCACTTCTTTCACGGTTCTTGAGTATCAACTGTTCTTTTTTAAGTAAAATAACAAGCTCATCTCTTACAAGTGTTTCTTCAAGGTTATCAACACGAGGTTTTACACTACTAACATTACTTTCATTCTCTGATTCTAATACAGGTGACTTTCGATGTTCATTCCTGAGATATGCACTTCTTTCACGGTTCTTGAGTCTCAATTGTTCTTTGGTAGATAAAGTGGTAAATTCATCTCTTAGCTGTCTTCCTGTTAAAATACCAATACGAGGCTTTACACCGCTAACATTAAGTTTACTCTCTCTTTTTTTCTTTATATAACTTGTCAGTATTAAAACTAGTTTCCAAATTTTAATACACAAACGACTTATTGAGGGCAATAAACAATCTTTACTGAAGAAGAACAAAATAACTAACAAATCAAATAACATAACTCCCATTATTATTGGAATAGTAAATTGACAAAACACTAGTACAAGAAAAGGATGCTTTCTATATTTTGATAACAAGCTCAAATAGTTTTTCACTTTACATCCAAAATATATTATTTTTTTGAGTCATAACTACTTTAACCTTTTAACTCTTCAACAATTTCAAGATCTATATAAATATCATCGTCATCATCAAGCACTGGTGCATCAACAACATCAAACGACCAATCATTAATTGTTTCAATTGCTCCATCGACCATTAGTCCCAATTTTTGACAAAGTTCTATCACTTCTTTTCTGGCCCACTGATCTTTAACTATAAGCTCTTGATACAGGGTGTTGTGCGAAGCGTCTAAAATACTAACTGCCTGGTTAGATGTTGTTAATATTGGTTCTTCTTTTTGAGGTGGCTCTTCGTCAACAAAGATAGCTCCAAGCATACTTTGAACTTCAGATGTTTCAGACTCATGTAAGGCCAATAACTCCTCATCTAAAGTAAACCCTGTTTTATCTAATGTTCTTGACTGTTCTTTTGGTACTAAACTTGAAGATTTACTTGAAGAAACATTATGAATGTCACTAGTCACAAGTGATTTGTCTAAACCTAAAGCTACGTATAACTTTTCTAATTGTTTAATTTCTGAAGGGTCTATTTTTCCATCCGCTAATGCTACAGTGAGTAAAATGTGACTAACAACTGATTTTGCTTTGGTATCCAACTTCTCTAATCGTGCTTTTAAACCATTCATATTAGCAGGAGAATTTAACCTCCATGTTAGGTACGCATGTAGTGATTTTTTCTCTGTAGGTGATATTTTGATATCATGATTGATAAGTTGATGAAGTACATTCAATTCATCTTCATCTAAGTGAGAATCAATATTTGCGACCATTGCCCCTAGACGAAGTGCCATGCCAATATCATTAAAAGCTTTAGATGGTTCGAAATACTCACCATGACCTTCAGTAAAGAGTACCAATTTACCGTCAAGTGAAGGCTTTGCATTGTGATATCTTGAATCAGGCGCTATTCCAAAACCTGCTTTTGTAGCAATGTTTTGAATTAACTCTAGTTCTTTCTTATTTATTTTTTCAGGTAGAGATATTCCCATTTGTGCCCAAAAATCTGATACAGAAACTAAACCGGCGTCACCTTGAATAGCAGCATTAGCCCACACTTTAAAATTACTTATAAACGATGATGAATTCTCGTTAATTAATTCGTCTGGTAATAATAAAATTGCAGCAACATCATTGCTAGAAGTACCTTTCTTACCTAGGTAACGGCTATATGCCTCTAATTCATCAGTACATGCATCAGCAATTGCAATTAGCTTTTTAGTTGGCCCTTTAAGCATACTCGGATCTGGAAGTTCTTTTTGATCTATTGTAACGCCACTAATCGTGTTGCTAGCAGGCCAATATTCGATATCTAGTTTTGTTTTATTAGGTTTGACAACAAAGCCTTCAATGTATTTCTCTACATATTTAGATTTAAATAATTGAGCAAACTTATCATTACATCTACGCGCTGGTGTTCTCAATGAATATTCAGGGTAGTAATGAGTCCACGCAAGAGCGATCTCTGGTGAGATCGGCTCTCCCTTAGAAACAGAGGTAGCAAGGTTGAATTTGAATAATAATGAATTATTGTTTAACGAATAATCTTCAGGAGATAGATATACAATTTCAGGTCTAACTAAGCACATTAATTCAAGCAAGCGACTCGCATAATTTGAGAAGGAACGACTATCCCCATAAATACTCTTTAACCTTAATACTTCGTTGAATATCGCTTTATATTCAATATCATCAACTGTACCTTGGGCTGCATCGACCGTGACTCGTCTTTCAATACCATAAAAATAAATAAACACATAACCAATAGAAGTAGCTGGGTCATTTCGGCTACTGAATAGCCAGTCAATGTAAGCCCCTCTAGCCTTTGGGGATAAGGTTATATACTTTGGCCAATATCCCAAACTGTCATCAGTAAATAAGTAATTGGTGTCTTCAACTTTAAGAGTAT
Organism: Colwellia sp. Arc7-D; assembly: GCF_003061515.1. Taxonomy (NCBI): domain Bacteria; kingdom Pseudomonadati; phylum Pseudomonadota; class Gammaproteobacteria; order Alteromonadales; family Colwelliaceae; genus Colwellia; species Colwellia sp. Arc7-D. The sequence goes on along the minus strand of NZ_CP028924.1, from coordinate 1,774,111 downwards.
CATCAACTAGTGATGCTTCAGTTTCTTGGTTGCTAAAGTAACTAGAATCAGTATCTAAAGCTTTTAATATACCGCCATAATAGAAATTCCCTTTGGACAAAACTTTACCATTTATTTCTACAGTCTCATTCTCACTAATCCATCTACCGGGTGATTTATTTTTACTTTCTTCTTCTTCATAACCATGAGAAATAGTAAATGTAGCTAAATTGTCATCATCTTCTACGTTTCTATTCGAAGAATGAACTTGAGGAGAATTTTGTGTTATCACAGTTTTAGTCCTAGGACTTTTAGTTTGAACTTTGCTCTTAGGCTTTGAGCTACTGAATATTTTATATATAACAAAACATATACCAATGAAAATTAATATCCCCACATTTACCTCCTAAAATACATTAAATTATATGTTCATAAGTCAGCACTAAGCTGTTCACTTTGTTTAACTCTTTTCTTATCTCGAACCCAAGTAATTGAGCCATGAGTTTGCTTCATTTCAAATAAATCTATTGAAGCAAATAAATCACTAACTTTTTTAAAACCATAGTTTCTTTGATCAAAAGAAGCATGATTGGATATATGGTTACCTATAGAACTTAAGTTAGCCCACCCATCATTATCCTCAGAAGCTTCTATAGCTTGGCGAAGCATATTCATGAGTTTCGTATCACTTTTTATGCTCGGTTTACGCTTTTGGCGTGGTTTTTCATCTGTTTCTATATCATCCAGGAAGAGAAACTTTGAACAACTATTCACAAATGCCATTGGAGCCTTACGTTCACCAAAGCCTATAACGAACTTGCCATCAGCTAATGCGCGAGTAACAAGTGGGGTGAAATCACAATCAGATGAAACAAGACAGATAGTATCTACATCTTTTGTATACAGAATATCCATCGCATCAATAACTAGTGCAATATCACTGGCATTTTTTCCTTTAGTCAGATCAAATTGTTGGATAGGTTGAATGGCGTATTCATGAAGAACATCTTCCCATGGCTTAATACATGGGCTTTTCCAATTGCCGTACGCTTTGCGGATATTAACCACACCGTACCTAGCAAGTTCAGATAATACGATGTCAATTTTAGCTGCGGGAGCATTATCAGCATCGATAAATAATGCAATTTTTTCCTTATCTTTCAAAACGTAATTCCTTTTAACTTTGCGTACTACTGTCCATCGGTACATTTATGCCATATCTTCATGAAATAGCAATGATTTTATGAAGATATGGAATATTTATTATTTTAGAACAACTTGATTAACTATATTCAATAAACAATATTAAATTAGAGCTCTTATAATCATAATTTATATCTCGCAATGTTCCCCGGTATAGAATTTAATACCTGAAATCATATTAACCTAATGTCCGCTTTGGTATTTTCTAATCAAATTATAATTTTTGATTTTATAAATTCCTGATGAAATTTAGAACAATTCTATTATCTAATGCAGGGCTGAGTTTCATCGACTCAAATACCGTCAGATAAGCAAAGGCTTATGTCCGCTAACGTATTAAAGTGAACATAAAGCAGGGTTGTTTTTACTCGTAAATTTAGACCGCTTTGTGTCATAAGTTAGCGTTATAAGACGAAATACTACTGGCATTAATAAGCGTGGAGCAGACCTAATTCCATCTTGAATTCACCACTATAATTAGTCAGCTTAATTATAGTGGAGCAAGCTCAAAGTCATTACTATTCTTTATATCATGGGGGAAAGTATCTTTGCTGTTGCATGGCTCATACTTACGTCATAAGTTGAGCCAATAGTAAGTAACTAGCTTGTATTTAATTAGTTGTAACTGGCTTCTTTATTAAAATTACTGAACTCACCTGATTTAAATTTGGTTAACTCTGCTTTAAGTTGAGTAACTGATTTATCATTAAGATAAACCCCACCATCAACACATCCTACAAAAGAACAAGTTTTAATAACTAAAAAGTGATTGGCACTGTTACCACTATGAAAACTGTATTCATAATCAATCGAAGTGTTATATGAGCTTTCAAAGGTAATAATCTTTTTAGTTATTGTGTCTTCCTTCTCAATGGCTTGTTTATTCCATGCCTCATATTTATCAATTGCTGTTAATACAGCAGGCAAATCGCGCTCATTTATTTTAAATTCTAATGTGCTTTGGGTACAACCATACTTATTACAATTTGAACCATATGCATCAGCACTGTAAACGATGGTATCGCCTTTCAATGTATTCATTCGCATTACCTTTGCAAATGTCGTTTTGTTCAAGTATTTGCTTGCGATGCTATTGTATTCAGCTATCCCAACGTTCGTTTCAACCCTTGCTTCTTGTAGGTTAATATCTACTGCCGTCATTGCACAACCTGCTAAAGTTGTCATCATTAATGCTGTTATTACTGCTTTCATTTCACTTCCTGTTTGTGAGCCTCTTAGGAGGTTCTGTTATTGATTAATTATTTTGATTTTGTTAATATTTAAACCGCTTCATGCACAAAGTTACCTTCATTGTAATGAGTTTTACTCATTTAATTACCTTGAAGGACTTACCGAACATATTATAAGCTTGTATTTGAATATTATTCACTAAACTCGTAACGTCTGCCACTACATACAGAGACAACAAACATCATTGATGAGCATTAATGCTACCTCATACCCCCAAAAGTGAAATGAAAAACTAAAGAGTCATGAGAAACTTCGGTCGCTTTGATTTTAATATATAGCCAATAACGATTTTTTTTGTGCAAAAAATTTTTGCTTCTCTTAAAAGATTTATGGCTAATTATCCATAAAATCGTGCAGGTAAGTCTTCGAAATTAATTATTTCTTGATGGAATCGACCAAATGTATTCGTCATAGATTCATAAGAATCAGTCAAAACACTATTAGTAAAACTTCCATTTATTGAAAGAATAAGATTATCAAAATCACTTTCATCAGTAGAGTCTAAAACCGAAATCATATTATCTTTAATGCTAGGAGTTATAGTTGAATTTTCGATAGTTTCAAATGACACGATATTCATTTGAGCAGGAATATCTTCACTTACCCTATATGCATATTCAATTAATTTTGTTTCAGCAGGCATGAATAACGTGGCTTCTTGATTTTCACCATGAGTTACCCTCAAAATCCGACCTAATATTTGGCGGTAATGAAGCTCAGTTTTTATGTTGGTTAAATGGCAACAAACTTGTAACCGAGGAATATTAGTACCTTCACTGATCATACCTATACTGACAATCCACTTGTTTGTTCCTTGCGTGTATTGCTTGATCTTTTCACTAGGGCAATTCTCTTTATAACTTACAATATCGGCATTCTCATTTAACTCATGTTGAATTATTTCAACAATTTTCAATGCATGTTCAACAGAGGAAGCGACAACTAAACCTCCAGCATTTGGGTTACTTTGACGAATTATATTTAGTTGTTTATCTGCTCGTTTTATTAGGTTAATAATAATATTTTCATCATGTATTAGTTCTGTATAGGGGAATGAGGAACCTGATAAAAGCTCACCAAAACTACTAAAATATTTGGTGAAATTTGAATTTGTAAGTTTTATATGATCATTATCAATAGCAATAATTTTAGGCAAGCGGCATACGTTATCTCGTATTGCATCAACAAGACTGTACACATAGTCGCATTGGATTTTCCCTTTCGATGAACAGTATTTTGATAGAGTAATTGGGGTAGCATCAGATCGCCAAGGCGTTCCTGTTAACGCTAACGTATAAGTGGCTTTATCTTGAATGTTTTTAATTATTTCTTTGCCCCATTTATTAGCATTTTCATCATGACTTCCACTGCAATGGTGAATTTCATCAAAGACAGCAAGCACTTTAAATTTTTTGAATAATGCCCAAAAGTTTTCGTCAAGGTAAGCTATTTTTTGATAAGTTATAGATTGGCCCTTTGCACCTAATTTTCCGTCAAAAGAGTACCTTGTAATATCACTTAGCACAGTAGAAAACTCACTTGCCACAATGCTAGAAGGAGAAAAACAAAGTACTAGGTCAATATCACCATTATTCAGTAATCGATTAGCCAAATTTGCGGTCATGAACGTTTTCCCCGCAGCAGGAGTTGCCTGTACCAAAAAATGGCTTTGCCCTGATTGATATCTCTCTAATGCAAGTTCAATACATTCATGCTGCCATCTTCTTAATTTCATCTTTATATTTCCCTATTATTTAGAATGAATTCAATAACACGAATTTTGCCGAGAATTTTACTGTTTTGTTCTCTTCTCTTGTCATACCTAGGTTGTAGTTCATTTATTAACTCAGGGTATTCTTTACATAGCTGTTGGTATTCTTCTGCTTCACCAATACCTATTAGTAGCTGTTGCTTATAAGCTTTATGCTTATCTTTAAGACCACTTGAAGATGAATTATCATGTCTTTTTTGATTTTTCTGAAAATTAACAGTCTTTACATGAATGTTGCTGAATGTGTCAGACCTTACTATTACCCCATTTTTTACAAGCAGCTTCATTTGTGCTAATACAAAGTAGAGCATCTCTACGACTCCAAAATGGTCTTCGCCAACTTTTTCTACAAAAGCTTGCTTAAGTTCAAACGCTGTAAAGCTATCAAAAGATGGATCGCTCACTATTTTTAAGATTTGCTCATCAACTTGCATATAAATAATCTTAAATCATTAAAACACCACATAAAGGTAGTTTAACACCTTTTTAAGGTGTTTCAACACCTCGATAAAAATAATTACATATGAAAAGATTTAGTTATTTAATAATGTGAAAATTAAATGAGTAGTATTGCTAAAAAGCTCGGTAAGAAAATAAAACTGGCAAGAGTTGAAGTAGATATGTCGCAAAGTGACTTAGCTCAAGTGTCGAATATAGACTCTTCCCATATAGGTAAAATTGAGCGTGGTGAAGTAAATATTACTGTTGAAACACTTTATAGAATAGCTAAAGCGCTAAGGTGTAGCCCTAAGATATTATTACCAGAATAATTTATTTTTTAAATTAAAGTAATAACCAATTGTTGCCCAGTTCAATATCAGTAAAGTAAGCTATCAATATTAAATTTTGTAGTGCCTTTTTATCATAATTATATCGCTTTAGATCGGGCACTTTCGCGCATATTTGAAGTATCGAGATTAGAACCACACTTTGATTATCTTTTTAACTGAACTTATTCTATGATCATCTCAAATATTGATGGAGTTCAGAGCATGAATACAGTCATTAAAAACGGGCACATCGTGTCTATTTCTGAAGGTGAAGAATTGATCGGTAAAATTTTATGGGGTATCTGTGTCGATGACATTAGTACATCAAAAATAGTAGAAATCTCACCTCATAACCAGCAAATAAAAACTGCCAGTGGTAGCCTTTATCAAGTTATTGGCGAAGGCCAAAAATCTCAGGTGCAAATGAAAGACTTCGAACTCCTTCGCCACGGATTCAGTCCTAAGCAGATCACCCAATTGAATTTGGCACCAAACGATTTTTTTCATTAACTCAATCAAGTGAGAGCTTATCATGCCAACCCGAACAATTGATTTCCACAATGCCGATTGCTCAGCCTGCCATAAAAAACATGTCGATATCAGAACTGAAATAGTTGCACCATCGCCAGAACGGCCCAATGCTATTAGAAAGAAAATTATCTGGCGGTGCGAAGATCACCTTGACTGTGATGTTGATGAAATGGAAAAGTTGGCATTGGTTAAAATCCGATTTCAAGATATAGAAGAAAGTGATCTTGTTGATGGTGAAATTTTCCTGAAGCAACTTGATCCTGACTAGGCAAGGCTAAGCGGACGTTAGCCTTTGTATATCTAGCGACAAGTGATCCGACAAAGCGGTCGTAACGATTATTACTATCCACGCTAACTATTGCCACACTGAAGACGTTAGCATTTGAGAATTGTCACTAAAATCTTTTGTATGCTTTGATCAACAGCGGATATGGCAGAACAACCACATTACGTTAGTAGTTTCCTTATAGCTGACATTCCCCTTAGTTGAATACAGGTCTCGTTTGATAATAACTTTTTACCAATAAGCAGCTAAGTTCGAGTGTGAACTAAGCCACCATTGCGGTCGTTCATCATCAAATTATTAATGCTAACTTTGTGAGCTAAGCGGAAATTAGCTATTAGTTGTTCGTAAGGTCAACTGCTAGTTTATGATTGAATTGGAAATATTACCTAATGGTACTGAGCCTTCATACAAACACTTGGTAGGTAGTCAGACAAGTTTCTTTGGTAATAATACTAATTTTTCTTACTTCTTTTTACCTGTTCCATTACATGAAAAGCAAACTCCATTTAGTACATGACTAAAATGAAGTAAATATCCACTTCCTTCACAGTTAGAACAACGATTTTTTGGTCTACCAACTCCAGCTATCACCTTGCGTACATGTGCTTCTCTAATTGCTTTTCTAGCTGCTATACCAGCTGCAATACGAGCGTCTAGTTCATTGTCCGTAAGCTCACTAGCTTCTTTGCTAGCTAAAATACGATCACTTAGTTCATTGGCGGAGGGCTTTACGATTAGTCTCATCTGCTCGATGGCATTATTTAGATATTTTACCCCCTCAACAGGGGTTGCGAAATCAAATGATGTCATCTTGTGCCAATTATCCAAGGCATAGTGATTACGAATGCCGCTCTCACGCATCTCTTTAACTACTTTACCACCTTGCTCATATAGTAAGTCTAATTCTGCCCATTGAACCTCTGGCTGTGATACAGGTTCACTAAGTTCCGGTTTTATTAAAGGCTTACTAGGTTCAGGTTTTTTGAGAATCTCTGTTAAGTAAACAGCGATGCTCATCATGATACCGATGATTATACCTAAGGCCGCTCCAATGATTAATATTTCTGCCATGATGTCTTAGGCTCTATTTAACTTATAACGTCTTCGTTTTGATATTGTTGTCTGTCGATTATATTCATAAACTACTTCCTTATAAAGGATAAACAATATACAAAAAAATTTAAATAAACTCTTTTAAATTAAATTTTCTCTTCTAATGATCACTTAGTCGGATCACTTGTCGCTAGGTAAGCCAAGGCTAACGCCTATATTCGTATCTTTGTTAACATCGTTCCTGAGAGCATTAGAGTATTTTTCAGCTTACTAAAAGCCTTAGCGCTTATAAGGGTATGATTTTATAATAAATTTATAAGCATGAAAGCTATTACTAAATCAAATAATAATTCATAGTAAGGGTTTTCTTAGGTTTTACTCTTATAAACAATTTCTTTGCAAACATCATAGACACTAACTACAAACTTTCACAGAAAAGTCATAAAAAAAAATTAGTGAAAGAAAAGTTAGTTATTTATTATGTGGTGTCTAATTTATTATATTGCTTTCACAGTTCTGGTTTAGTACGTTTTTTAACTACTTTTGACCTACAATTAAAAAATGATTTGATGCTCCTGAAAAGCTACCTTCTTCCATCGTTCTGCTATCTACAGTAATTGTATCTCCCTCATAAGTTTGTACAGTGAACCCTCTTTGTTCTAAATAGTCAGCTTTTTGGAACGCTACTTCCGCTGTAGGTGCTGATTCAACATAAATTTCAGTCATAATTTGTAATCCTTTTCTTATTTATTAATTACGGAATATAGAGGGTCAATTGCATTATAATCAGAACCTTTTAGATTTGTTATTAACGAATCTACAGTCGCTCTACTTTTAACTCTATTCTTTATGACCTTAGGTAAATCTGAATCTGGGATAGAGTCCACCTTTGTTATTAATAGTGTGGTATTGATATTGTCGTCATCATCAGAGAAGTAGCTCCCTATAAGAATGATTTTTGCATCTTCAGTTGTTATTTTTTCTTTATTTGCTTTAGATATTTCAAGTGCTTTTTCTACCCCTATTTTATCTTTAATTAACTCAATATTGGTCTTATTTAGGAGTTTCACTTTCTCTTCTAAAACAGTATTTAATTTTGTATCTGACGTTTGAAGTGTAACTAAATCAGCTCCAGCACTTTTGGTAATATTTTGTGCTGCAATTCCTGTAATAAAATATTGAGCAATTCCTACCCCATTACCATCTTCCCCTCCTTTTATATCAGCACCAAATGAGGCAAATACCGAATAAGTGTCGGTATTATTATTTTTAGTATTTCCTGATTGAGCCATGTATTTCGCTTTATGCACATCAATGCCTTGATAGGTAGTGCCTGAAACGTCTTGAATAAGGGAGTTGCCAGCAACTTTGGAATAAGTGCCTGCTGTCAGTGTAATATCAGAGCTATCATTTGCCAGCAAAATAGTAGAACCTTCACTAAAAGTTAGTTCAGTTTTGTCGTCAAGTTTTATCTTGGTTTCTTTGGGTAGTACAACAAATTTTCCAGCGGAAAGAACTATAGCCGTGTTACCTGCTGGAATTAATATTGAAGAATTATCACCAGTGATGTAATAGCCCTTATGCTTATATTTGAGGAGATTTGAATCTAAGCCATTTATAAATAATGGCATCCATACAAACTCTCTTCTTTTGTAACCAACAATAAAACTTGGAATGCTGGCTTGTTCTGGACTAGTTGAAATATCTACACCAAGACTTGTTTGAGTACCAAAAACCATTACGTCAGAATGTGGTGCAGCGCAGCTTCCTAATAGAAGTGTTAAAGTAATCAGGGGGATTTTTGAGTAACACATACATTTTCTCCTTTGAATCCATTTCGTGTTAAAACTTCCATTAATTCCTGTAATTCATGTTTGTTTTTAATGATAATAACTAATTGACACTTTGGAGAAATATTAATTCTTGATGTATCTTTGTAGCCTAAACCTAGACCAGTCCCCAAAGAGAATCGTTAACAGGTCGGCCATCAATTAAAATCCATGCTCCTATTGATTTAATCTCAAGGTTTGTAATTTTTTTTTCTTCTACTTCAGGAGTTATTACACGAACAACCCCAAAATAAATCTCTTGCAAATGATCCTTACTGTCAGATGAATCAAGGTAAATGTTAGTGCATCCAGCAAGGCAGCAAGTAATAATAATCTGTAATAAATTTATTTTACTGTTCAAGTGCCTTCCATAGATCAAATACTACTTGGTTATTATTTATACAATAGAAAATGAAAAATAACAATTTTTTTAAAGTGATAAAGACACTAATGTCTGATTGTCGTGGTAAGTTAAGTTACGTTTCAAGGAAGTAAGCAACTTTACTATATGATATTTTGATCAATAAAAGTCAACTGCTATTGTCCTTGTTTAACAGCTTGTAAAGTTAATAACTCTTAGTTGGAATATTACAAGAGTAATTGGCACGCTATTTTCGCTTTTAGATAAAACCAATGCACTTTCAGTAGCTATAAGATTCACATCGGTAGGAAAGTCATTCTCTTCGCTATAACTAAAACTTGCTACTATCTTTATATTAAGTATGCTTTCCTTTCCCTTAAATTCAGGAAAAGGGTCGATTTATGCAATTATATTCTGTGAAAATTTAAAGGAACCAGATAAAGGTATGACTCTATGGATAACAAAACTTCAAACATTATTGATCAAGGACTAGATAAAAAACTGTTCTTCGTAGTTGGGGGGCTTCTTTTATTGATATGTATTTTATTGATGATTAACCTACTTCTGCAATGGAATAATTATAATCAAGGGATCAAGTTAGCTGTTGATGGGGGCCAGAACCAACATACAATGGTTTTGACTTATTCTAGAGCAATGGATTTTGCATTCGTTAAAACATCTACCATATTTCTTGGTTTTGTACTTGTTTTTGTGGGTGCACTGTATTTGCTAAGAATAAATGAAGTAGCTTATAAGTTCGAGGCTAAAAGTGGCCCTAGAAACGTCTCATTCCAGACAGCATCACCTGGGCTTGTGTTAGTCACATTGGGGGTTATAACCGTCTTGTTTACAACTTATAACAAATCCTATATATCCATTCCTAGTTCTTTTAATAAAACTAAACTGAATCAAGAACTAAATGAAATGGATATAAATGAAGCTGTATCAAAGCTATCTTTTGTAAAAAATAGTGGGGAATTAACTTCAGATAGCGTTAATAATATAGACGTAATATGTAAATACATGAAAAATAATAATGTAAAAGATATTAATATTGAGGCTTATGGTGACGGACTACACACACCCGAATATGAAACTGCTTTAGGTGAAAGAAGATCAGCAACTCTAAATACTTTCCTCAGGAAACATTGTTCATATCAAGTTAATTACTCGGTAATCAGTTACGGAGAAGAGCTTAATAAGGTTGACGGACAAAAGGTCACTATTAGTTTTAGGTAAAGCTAACAAAAATTAAAGAGGGATCAAAAAACGTTTTAAAATAAAAATATCGGATTTTTATGGAAGCTAGATATTTTAAAGTTCAACGATGGATATGGAAAAAAACTCATATTTTTAAATGCCCCAAAAAAACTTTGTAAAGCTTATTTAGCCAGAGACCATAACTTCATTTTATCTAGAGGGTGAGTTATATGATGCGTCATTAACTCTTAAATTTAATTCCATTGGATGGACTACCATTGGCAGCAATGAGCTTGCAGGAGACATCTAGCTCACTGACAACAAAGCCACCATAGCGGTCATTATTCATTAAACAATCAACTCTAATATTTTGAATTTCCAAAAATAGTATCTATAATTAACTGTCAGGCTGATATACGTAGATAGGGAGTTTCAAATGCCGTTACGGAAAGTAGATATTGCAACTATTGCAACTATAACTATATCAATAGTAACTGGTATAGTTTTTATCGCAGGACTAAATACAAAACTTGAACTTTTAGACCCTCAAAAGATTCAGTCTCAAATAGACAGTGGTATCAAGAAAGTCAGTACAGAAGCAAAGAAAGGTGTGAATCAAATCCCTGTTGGTTCGGTCGTGGCATTTGCAGGTCCAAAAGCTAATATCCCTAAAGGCTGGATGTTATGTAATGGATTAAAAATAGAAAAAACCAGGTCTGAATATGAAGAGTTGAGGCTTACTATCGGGTATACCTACGGTGGCTCTGTACAGGAAGATTATTTGAACCTTCCTGACTTTAATGGCTTATTTCTCCGAGGCATAGATCGTTCTGGCCAAATTGATATGGAAGGAGAACGGAAAGTAGGTCATATCCAACGAGGCTCAACTGCTCTCCCTACGACACAATTTACTACAGCGACAGATGGTTCCCATCAGCATAGCTATAGCTCAAACAATCAGGTTCCTAATCAGGGAGGACACAGCAATTTTTGGTTTTCTACACAAGCCCCTGTATCAAAGAATACCACGGGAAATTCAATACATAACCATACGGTTTCTAACGGGGGTGATAAAGAAACTAGACCCGTAAATGTTGCAGTATTCTGGATAATTAAGGTTTCAAGTTCCAAGTAATGCGTATCAATAGAAAGGGAAAACACAGTGGTCATTTGTCATTAGTACAACTTTGCATGAAGCGGACTTTCATATTCTTAGGATACTGACTTTTATATACATGTACAGCGTACTACTAGATTTCCTCTAATGGTGCGGGTAACTGATTATGGGGAGGCTTTCAACAGCATATAAAATAATTATCAATTGCTACCAAAGTTCGCATTTTCATTTGCGAATTTACATAGAAATCTCATTAATACTCAGCGAATGGATTTGTCAGGCGAACTTCTATCCTATTAGGTTTCAGTCCTGTTCTTTAGTAACGTTCTGTATTTGCATAAGTGATGGTTTAAAGTTTTCGGGAGTTTCTACATCGAACTTCACATTTTTCTCACCAGTTTCCAGTAGAACCTGCAATTTTGTATTAGAAAACGGCACCTGTGAATATAATGCAAAGCAAGCATTTGTTTTACTTCCTATAGTGAGGCCACTATTAGTTGATAAAAATTCTTTTACTTCATCAATATTTTCAATAGGTTTAATGATTAATTTAATCTCTCTGTCAACGGTGATGCTCTTCTTATGCAAAACCGAAACATCGCTTACATTGAGGACTTGTTCCCCATTATTATTGAGCTTAACTAAAATGTAATTCCTTGAACCAGGCTCCATATATGCGACCGGATCCTTAATTTTACCTTTTGGTCTAGTCTTATCATGAGTTTTAATGTTTACAATGTAGGTAAGAAAGCCACCTATAACAAGGCTAGCAATGCCTACTAATGCAGCAAAGCTTGGCTCCTGATAAAAAGAAAGATCTGGTTTTTTGCATATGTTGTTTTCAAACTTACCAGTTTCACAGATGATGTTTTCGGTTATTGGAATGGTTTTGACTTTGATGCCACCATCATATAACTCCAACTTTGGCTTTTCTGATTTGCGTTCTTCTGTTGAGTCAGTATTGTTTGCGTTCTCCATGACTAATCACCGCATCTACAAAGAAGGCCCTTGACGTTGCCTTTTTCATTGACTTGCATCTCCTCGCAATGTTCTGAGCATGAATGTGAAATGCAACCTTCTATTGTATATGCGCAATGAAGACGTTTTATATACTTTCTCCACTTATCTTTGACCCAATATTCACATTTTATCCTGTGAAGCCCCCTTGAGTTTGATTGAGATTCATCAAATACTTGTACTTGTTGAGGGATAATCTCTTTATTTAATGTTGTTTCCGGTTGATGTTCTTCAGGGTAAATTAACGTGTAATCATTCCAGCGTTTAAATGCAATAAATGTTTCTGAGGGATGCAAGTCATCGATTTCAATGATTGTTTCTTTCTCAATTAGAGGTGAGTGTGATCTTACGAGCAATAAAAAACCTTTTACATCTCGTTTTAATAAGTGGGTGGGTGGGTATAAATATCTACTTTCTTGATGTTTTTTCGTACTAATAGTTCTAGATAGTGACTCAATGGCATATAATGCTGGCACCTTATATACCTTAATTACCCTATCTAGTTCAATTTCATAAGGGAGGAAGTGTGCCTGATTTCGAACTAAATCATCGATATCGAGGTAATTAATTAAGTTAGGCATTGGTTAACATCCTTATACAGTTTAAATATTTCTCCATTAAATTTATATAACTGTAGTTAAAGTTTAGGTATATGCAAATCTTGAATGATGTATTTTATGTGCACACGTAAGTGTTAGCTTCCCCTAAAACCTAGTTGACGAAGTCTCTAATGATCACTAGCTTAATGTTAACAAAGATACGATTGCTGACATTAGCCTTAGCTTATCTAGCGACAAGTGATCCGACATTGCAGACATTTCAAAGAACCCGACCCCGCAGTTCGGGTTTCCATGATTGGTTTAGATCAAACCCAATATGGAACTCATACGATGAGAAGAACGAAGCCATCATTGATATACAAAAAAACTAAAAATCTACGAGCGTGCCAATTGTTGCTAGGTCATCGAAAGCTTGAAAGCACTGTTAGGTATTTAGGGATTGAAGTTGATGATGCTCTTGAGATTTCAAAGAGTATCGACTCTTAGGTATTGTGCCAGATCCATAACTGGTATCTGGCAACAACGCCACCGTTGCCGTCAGTCACTTAGTGGAAAAGTGACCATTAACCCGACTACACCAAGCGGTTTGATTTTTAGCACTACTATTTATAAGAGTAATTTTCCCTTTAATACTTCAAGTTGTTATCATTCTGTATATTCTCGGCCATTATCAAAAACAATTGCTTTTCCTCTGGGCAATAGCGTACAGCCAGCTGCCGCCAACTCTTCATATGACAATGCAAAGTCAACAAAAACCACAGTGATACTATCGAAAAATATTTGACCAGCTTTTGAGCGAGAATAATGCCCACTTGCATCGATTATAAACTGGTATCCTCTGTATCGAGGTGGCTGTTTCCTTCCATCTGGATATTGATGCTCTACAGGGTGTGTTGGTGTTATTTTAAAATAAGATCCTCCACCATTTAATTCTTTGTAATTGCCTGTTGATTGCGCCACATTTAGACGACAAAATTGTTTATTTTGAACTGGTTGATAATCTATAGTCAACCGACTTTTATCACCTTGACCTGCATTGCAACCAATTTTCTGAAGTGTATTACCCTCGGTTGCTTTACCTATATAGGTTCTATTTAGAAAACTAACATCATCCCTTTTTGATATTGAATCCGAATACACTTGAAGTGATTCTTCATATCCTAAGCAATACTCTGCTAAAGCGGTGACAGGATAACTCAATATAAGTAGTGCAAATAAAGCAGCTAGGTGTGTTTTTAATTTTTTCATAGCATTAGTTCCTTTAATTTTTTTATCAAACATCCTAATTATAGTGCAGAAATTACAAATTTCCCCTTGCTGGCAAGAGTTAGCGTTATGAGATGGGATTCCAAAGGCAGGTATGAGCTTAAACCAGCCCCACAAACATGCTGTGAATTTTGGTTTAAATTGTCCCTAATATGTTTATGACTTCACAAAAGCTAATGTCATCAAGGCACTTAGTTGCAATTGTTTTCTTGTTTTTTATGACGTTTTTTGTAACTTCCCTCAATAATTTTATGCAAGAACTTCAATTATTTTACCAATATTACTACGGCCCATAAAATACTATTCAAGAATTATCATCCTTCGTGAAGATCCACAAATAATTGAAAAAACGTAATAAAACATCAATATCACCTTCACTAACTTTAAAGCTTTGTTATACATATATGTATAACAATCAATACCTTATAAATAAAAGTAATTGCTAACAAGGTTAAATTAAACTAATCTGTTAAATATAAAGTAGGAATTGAAGAACAAGATAAAAAGTAAAATTATGTAGTTTAAAAAGGTATCTTCAAAATGGCTAAGAAAAAAAAGGACAGGGTAACAGTAACATCAGCTTTGCATGTCCCTAATGTAACTCAGCTAGCAATAAAAGGTGGTGATGGATTACCCGACTATAAACGTTATTATACATGTGCACACTTTCGTTTTTTTTTCGAACCTAAAAAATCAAGATCTGAAAATATTTCAGGTCGAATAAATATTGGTCTTAGGGATAATACATTTAAGATTTTCAGTGATGGTAAAATAATTGTCGGCCTTGAAATAGCCGAAACATTTTGTCGGTTATTAATTGAGCATTTCAATATTAACAAACCAAGAACACCAAAATATATTAATTCTCAATGTGAAGCTTTATTTAAATATCTTGCTCAGCTAGAAAAAATTCCAGCCACGTTTGAAGAGATCACTTTCTCTATGTATGTGGGCTTTATCCATAGTTCTTCAAGTGTTATTAATACGAATGCAAGAAAACATTTTCTTACAATATTAACACTTCATCCCTTAACTAAATCGTTTTATTTTTTATCAGTAAGATTTTCTGGACAGGAACAAACTCCTATTCAAGAGCTTGACTTTGATACTCTATTTGACGAAAAAGACTATTCTGATCGAGTCATGATGCAGATGTTGGCGTGCTGTTTTTATGAGCTGGAAATTTGGAAGAAGCGCTATGAACTGATGTTAAGAACGACTAAAGAGAGTCTGGGTGAAAATTATATAGAGAGGTATTCATCGAAGGACACAATATTAAAAGGTTTATTAACGAGCGGCAAGGATGGACATGACAAGCTATTCTTAAATTTTTTACTTGAAGTAAAACAAGAGCGAGCTGGAGCTAAGATCAAGCATAGATGCTCTCAAAGTGATCTAATACGAAAGGTCGCAGAAAGGGACGATTATATAGAGCTAGGTGGATTGAGTCTTTTTACTAACTATTCGAAATATCTGGCTGACAAAATGTGGAGCTGTCATGCAAAATCAAAGCTCCCTAAATATAACAATTACCTATCTTTTAAGACTGATAATATGGCTGTTATCTTAGCACTTTACATGATGATTTCGACAGGAAATAATCAAGAATCAATTGTAAGTATTAAACGAAACTACAGAAATAAATCTTGGTATGAAAATTTTGACGTAAACCTTGGAGTGGATGAAGCAACACCCGCAGCACAAAAAGAAATTCGAGTAGTTGGTTATAAGAGTAGAGGTGTAACTAGCAGCAAACCGATACCAATGCGTATTCCGATCAACTCCCCTATTTTTGAATACATGAAACTTTATGATGACATAGTAAATGACCCTGGAAGAGATAATTTCTTTACAATCGATATAAATGCAATTGGAAAGTTCTATAACAGATTCTGCGCTTCATTTGAAATACTCGATGATGATGATATGCCACTAACTAGCATTCAAACAAGTAGACTCCGTAAAACTTTTGCTGGTCACTTACTACTCGAATTAATTGACGATGTTAAAAGCATTGAAGATTTAATTAATAAGTTACGTGAAGCACTCAATCATGAAAAATTTGATACCACCTTATTTTCTTATCTCATGAAAACGGGCATGGGAAATCAGGTTATTAATGCTGCTACTATTGCCCTGACAACCAACATGCTTAAAAAGGCAATGGCCTTTCGAGGTAAAGTCTGCGAAGACACTGAGCGTTCCACAACAAATAAAGAGGTCTATTTGTGTGACTGCACAGATGATACACGCCCCACGCATAATATTCCCATTGCTGAAAGATGTAAAAAGTACGACATGTGTCTCGGTTGTGAGCGTTCCGAAGTCTACGCTGCGCACTTACCTAGTATTTGTTACCGTATCATGCAGTACAATGAAATGGCTATTAAAAACCCATTGATATTCAGTGACTTACTTGAGGATAGGCGACAAATTGCTTTGGATACCATAAATAGGTTTGGCGATGAACATGGTCGAGGCATTGAAGTTGTTGAACATGCCTATTATGAAGCAACTAAAGCAATGAAAGATGGTATTCCATTGCTTCCAGCCATAATACAATTCCAATAAGAGGTTTGAAATGTTAACTAAAATTAAAATTTTAAATAATCAAGAATCTCCATATGATATAGGTAAAAAGCAATGGGACCTCCTTGATGAGCTGGAGTCTAAGTATGAATCAATTGATATGTCTAAAGTTATTCACGATGGGCTGTTTCTTGATCCTATTTGGCTCATGGTTAATAGAGGTAAGGTTCAATTAATAGATTTTAATAGGTTATTTCCCAACAAAGCTCACTACCCCCTAATGCTGCTTTGCCGTGTCGTGTGCTATCAACTTTTGGTGGTCTATGGTTATGCAGTCAATACGGTTTGCAGAAGGTTGAAGTCTTTTGTCCTCCAGATAGTTAATTCGGGGCAATGGGATAACATTATGTGTGCTGAGCGTAATCAACCATTCCTACTGTTCTCTGCAATGGAATCCGATGCATTAACTAATATTGCCCAAACGCGTTTAGCAAAAAATGGCGGAATTAGTAATGACGCATTTGATTTTTTGAATAATTGTTTACATCTTAAACATCTTGCGGGGATTGACGTTTTTTTGGCAGGAATAAGCTTACCTTGGAGTGAGCAAGGCATAGGGGTTAACGCTTGGATAGATCAGCAAAGAGAAGTCACTGGAGTAATAAAAGAAAACAGTTTTTATGCTCCTATGCCATTTGAAAATGTATCTAACATCGTTCAAAACGCACTACCTATTGTTGAAGATCATCATGATGAACTAGTCATTTTTTTTAACGATTTTAATACATTAATAGCTAGTTTTGAAAATGTACATGGAGCCAAAACTAGTAAGCTATGTAGGGACCTTGTAGAAAAGCACAAAGATATGTTTTCTTTAATATTGCCAGTCGAATACGGTAAACATAATGTTAGCGGTGATTACGCCCCAATTAAAAGTAAGTGGATAACTAACTTGTTCAATTTGGTTAAGAGTGCCTGTAGCTGGATAATATTACTATCAACCGGATTACGAAATTTTGATATGCGTGATTTACGTATCGGCTGTTGCCAGCCATCGAAGCGTTATAAAGGGATGTGGTGGTTGGTCGCTGATATTAAAAAGACTAAAAATCGTCTTGTCATTCCTGTTGGTGAACCAACTTATAAAGCGGTAAAGCTTCTAGAAAGCGCTCGCTACACCTCTGTTGGTAATTTCCTATTAACACCCAGCACATATGTTACAGGTAACTCATTAAATAGCAGCGATCCCACTCATGATGAACCGGGTAAAATTCAATATGGGAGTACATTTAACGATCTTTTAAAAGTACTTCCTAAAACTTATGGTTTTTCAATCAAAACTATTGCAGAAGATGATGCAGACGCAACCGCTCACTGTATACGTGCCACTCTTGCTGGTTACATTGCTGAAAACTCCAACGCAGCAATTTTTATTTTAAAGCGCTTATTTGGGCACAGTAACCCGTTAATGCCAAACGAGTACATTTACAGGAACCCGCTAGTCATGAAGAGACGCGAAGATCTTCAGCTAAAACTAACTGAAGATATGGCTAAAGATATGGCTCATGCAGTGACGTATGGTGAGGTCAGTGGTCGCAATGGTGAAAGATTACTCAAGGGCGCGGCACACATGAAAGCGAAAGTTGAGCAGGAATTACGATTAAAAAACCAAAGTTTGACAGAAATGGAAATGTTTCAAACGTTAGAAGAACGGCTAACCCAAATATTCTTAGATGATATGAGAAATGGCGAGACATACGCTCTGCTTACCCCTATGGCAGTGATATGTAATCGAGCTTGTAACAACACATTAGATAGTCCATGCGCGGTACAAAGTAATAATCAGGACCGAATATCTTCAGGGATTAAAAAAGCTATAACAGATGCGCTGAGCACTCTTCCGAATCCAGCTCAATGCATTGGGATCAATTGTCCTGATGCATTAATGGGTAAAAAATGGTCGAGAGAACTACTCAAGAGTTTTGATTTTTATTACAAATATCGTAACGTGATAGTTCCAAAATCGACCATAGAAGAAGACGCAAAAGTATTTGTAAGCATGTATGCCACGCCACTGATGACTATTTATAGTGACGAGCGAGAAGAAAGATACTTTAATGTTGTTAAGTGATAACCAAGATGAAGAAAAGCGTCCATACGATAAACGTTCACATGATGTACGGATAGCCGATTTAAAATCTGCGTTTATAGAATTAAGTGCGATAGCCAGAATTACAGGTTTAAAAACCGATGCATCAGCAGCTAAGGTGCTAAAAAAAGCAGATATTCACAAATCTTTTTTTGATAAAAAGAAATTAATTAAAGATGCTGCAACCAAGAAACGTTACCTTGATGTGAGTGATGAGATTCGAGATTTTCAAAAAAAATTCAATGAACTGCCACATGAAGATACAATATTAGGTAAAGCTGAAGCGCGTAAAGAAAAAGAAAAAGATCGCGCAATTAAGGCTGAAAAGGAATTGATTAGTAGTCGAGAGCAGGTGGCTGGCCTTTACCAGAAAATAGCTAAACTTCAAAATCGTAATAAGGATAAGGATCATGGCTTAATAGAATTATCCCATCAGGCATTACTGGCCAATAAGCAAAACACATCAAATACAGTTAACTTTGCAAGTGTGGCACTTGTATCACCAGACCTTTATTTAGAAAAAAACGGTAGATATTGCTTCGATGACGAAGCTTTGCGATCAAAAGCATGGGCACGATCTGAAAAAGATTTGCATGAGGCATTGTGTCGTGAATTGCCGATGAGAGTTTACATGCTCATAGGTCCTGGGTGTGCAGGAAAATCATACTGGAGGAATAATACAAAGTCATATTGGAATGATCGCCATCCTGTCGTTATCGATGCGACTAACCTTAGTACTTTTCAAAGAATGAAATGGTTCAATATCATCAATCAATATATTCGCACTAATGATATTCATATCTGCGGTGTTATTTTTCTTACTCCACTTGATACTTTGTTCGAGAGAAATAACCTACGTATACAAGGAAAAAAGATGTCCGATCAAGTAATTAAGGACAAGTTTAATGCGTTAGAATGGCCAGATTTAAAGGAAGAGAAATTCAATGAAATTGTGGTGGTAAGGCATGGATAAGCAACAGCTAATTGAACAATTTGAAGCAGGAACGATAAACAGACAATCCAAAGGTGTATTGCGCAGAATAGTGATCAAAGAAATCTTTGAAGATCTCATAGAACAGCCCATAGAAATTATTGCAAAAATATTGAACGAAAAACGGACTAAAGTTGATTTAAATGAGCTTGCCAAACTAGTCGGCTATGAGATAAAAGATACCAATATTCGTCAGTCATTTATGGATGAAGTGAGGCCCTTTCAAGACAAATTAAGACAAAAAGGTCATATTATACTAGCTGAAAAAAATCGCACTCAAGAAAAGGATGAAAATACTAAGGCGCTCATTGATTTTCTTCACGCACGACTTGCTGAACCTGATTACAAGTGGCCAATGCATTTAAGGGGAAACCTTTACAGACGCGCTATTTGGGCATATTTCATCGATACGCCACTAGACGAGGTGAAATATCCTGGTGCGCCCATGTCACAAAAAGAAGTGAAAGAATTATGCGCTATTATTGATGTAAAGATGGTGAACAAAGAGTTGCAAACCCTCGATTATTCGAGTACTTCTGCTACAGATGAAATGTCCGACACCATGGAATCAAAAGTTATTTCTCGACTACGCAAAGAGCTAAAAGAAAGCAAAGAACAACTGGTTGAAGAACGAGAAACTCGACTTGATCTTGAAAAAGAAATTGAGCAATTGAAATATAAAAAGAAAGAGTCGTTGGGTGCTGGTCGTGATGCAATTAAAGCCGAGAGTATTCGCTAATGAAAAGTTCAACAGGTACGGTCAGCAAGATTGTTTTTGAATATAAAAATAAGCAAGTCATTGTGTTGAATACCAAGCAAGATTCGATTCAAGTGGTAATTACAAATGCTAATTTGTACGTTGAAAAAAATGAACATATCCATGTACGAGGAAGACTGATAAAACATGCCATTTGGGGGGAACAAATACATGCCGATGAGATTGATTGTACTCCAGTGACCCATGAACTACTTGCCAATTTTTTAATGACAGGTGTTGGAATTGGTCCTGCAATTGCTAAGCGCCTGATGAGTCATTTTCCTGATGAACTACTCATTTTAATAGAGTCTGATAATATTGATGTACTGTCCTCTATACCTAGAATTTCAAGATCAGTTGCAACAGTAATTTGCAATAATTGGCGTAAACAATCAGGTAAAGTTCAGTTGCTCGAATTTATGGATTCGGTGTTACAAAATACCCCAGTCTCTTCACGGAAGCGGTTGAGGCAAGTGGCTAAAAAAGCATATAGCTTTTATGGTGAAGATACCGTAAAGAAACTACAAGATGATCCCTATAGAGTTTGGGCTTTCTCAACCTTTGCACTAGCAGAGCGATTTGCTACTTCAATGAAGATTCCAAAAAATGATAGTCGCAGACTGATCTGTGCGGTAGAAGAAATTTTATTCAGACAATTAAAAAAAGGCAGCACACAAGTTGCTCCACTCGACTTTGCTGATGCCTTAACTAAGCTTGTCGGCACACCTGAGCTGATGTTTGATGCATTGAAAGCAGCAGTGGTCGCGGGAACAAAAGAAAACCCACGCATTGTCGTGTCAGAATCATCTTGTCCAAAAAATATGCCTGATAATGAGCGTTTGTATCATAGGAAGTTTGCCCTCCCCGGTACAACGATCATGGAAAACTATGTCACACAACAATTACGCGAAAGGCTTAACAATAACATTTTACCTATCGTAATTAGCGATGATGTTCTGGATAATTATGTGCTGCAAGGCCATAAACTGAGCTATGAACAGAAAAACGCAGTTAGAATGATTTTGACCAATGCCGTTAATGTCGTTAGTGGCGGAGCTGGCACAGGAAAAACGTCAGTTCTGTTTTGCGCTAATGATTTAATTAAACAATCTGGTAATGATGTCCTTCAAGTTGCATTGTCAGGTAAAGCAAGTCAACGCTTGATACAGCAGACAGAGGACGATGCTTTTACAATCGCAGGGTTGCTAAATGAAATTGAAAAAAATGATTCATTTTTAGATCGGTATCAGACACCTGTGGTGCATATCGATGAGGCAAGTATGGTTGATTTGCAATCAATGTACCGTATTCTTACGGTGTTCGAGAATAGAGCGTTACGTCTCGTTTTTATTGGCGATTGGGCGCAGCTAGCACCCGTTGGTATAGGCTTGATATACCATAAGCTTGTAAAGTCAGATGTGGTTCCTAGGGTTGAGTTGACCATCAATTTCAGAAGCAATGTCGGTATTGTTGATGCGGCTGAAAAAATCAAAAAAGGAATTGTGCCTCAAGACAATGACAATGTTCAAATCATTGAATATGAATCTTCTGAAGAATTACAAAACCTTCTACAACGGCAATACTATACGAATACCTATAATGATAACGAAGCACACATTATAGCGGCTCGAAAAATAACTGTTTCTGAGTCAAATACCGCACTTCATAACTTGTTATCTAAAGGTCATAAAATTATTAAAGTTGCTCCCCAATTTCGCATTGGCGATAAAGTCATTTATAAGCAAAATAACAAGGATTTGGGATTAGTCAATGGCAGTACTGGTACGATAACGGGGCAAGGCCCTGAAACCATGCATGTGACGTTTTCAATCGAAGGCGCTAAAGAACTTATGTTGGAGCAAATTCAAAATAATTCCAAGGGAATATATATGTTGCAACATGCTTACGCTATGACCTGTCACAGCTCACAAGGAAGTGAATTCAATGTTGCGATTGTCGTTGTTGAGGATTTTTCCTTGGTAGAAAGAAGTTGGCTTTACACAGCCATTACTCGCGCCAAAGATAAAGTCGTATTACTTGCGCAGAAAGGTGCCATTCAAAACGTATTGGATCGAGGATTTAGGTTTGAAAATATTTCTGTGGGGTTTGACCTATGATAATTGAACTGGAGCATAGAGATTCTACTGGGATACCAATTCCATATAATGCCGATACTAACGAAGTTAATACGCATCTTTTGGACTTCCTAGTGTTCAGAAAGAAATACAGCAAATTCATTCATCATACATTACGTAATGCAAGCAAAAAGACGATTGGGAATGATGCACACCGTATCAGTTATTTTATTAATCTTTTGGCACAGCAAAAGTATCAAGATCCTGATGGAATAGTAAAGGTCGGTATTCATTATTGCTCTGCATCATATGAAGGCAACATGGTGCCAATCATAGAGAGTTTACGTGCTGCGGAATGGAAAGAGGTATCAATCGAACAATATGTGAAATCCTGGCGTAACTTTTACCGATTTTTAACTGCGACAGATGTTGATCATATGATGTATATGCCGGATACAATAGAAGTAGAACAAAAAGGAGATCAAGATGATAATTTCATATCGCATACTAATTATACAGATAATTATGAGGGTGAGAAAGAAACGGCTATAGATGAGACAAACAAAGAATTTAAAGATGACTATGTAGATTCAGTTATTTCAATGACAGATTTTTGGAAAATTTACGAACATCTCTGTGGAATAGATGAAGTTTATGCTGTGATGGCATATTGTGAATTTGCTACATTAATGCGAATTGAAGGATTAGTCCGTAATTTCCCACTAACTCATAACAAACTTAATCCTCACTTTAAACCTTATGCGTTAGCTGAACGCGTAGCTAAAAATGGTGGAATTCGTATGCAAGACCTACATTACATAGCGAAAGGGGGGAAAATAAAAACAACAAAACTCTCTATTTCAGTTCACAAAATATTTAATGATGAATACATTAAATCCAGCATTTGCAATTATGAGCAACGTTTTAAAAAATATCAGGATGGGTACTGTAATACAATATGGGCTGAAAATAAGCACAGGACTCCACAAATGCGATTCTGTTGGCTTAACAAGAATGGCACTCCGGTATCTATCAGGGAATATCAAAAAGCATTTGAAGATACGGCAAAAGCACTAGGTATTAAAATACATAGTCACATGTTGCGTCACACAGGAGCAACACAATTGCTGTGGCGTTATCTTAAAGAACACAATTTAACAGCATCACACACTAACGAATTACTTGTTGCAGACGCACATCTAATGTTACAGAAGCTATTAGGGCATCAAAGCGTAAAAACAACCAGAATGTATGTGAAAACTATTGAACGTATGATTCAAACTGAAAAATTGAGTATGTTATTGAATTCAGCACTATCTACATCTAGGAAACATCACGATGAGCTTATAAAAGGCAACAAGGTATTATCTAATGGACTTTCTTCTATGGAACGTGCTGTAAAAAATATGGAGGAACATATGACGGGCAGTAATTTATTAGACAAAATAAATCGTAAAATGGGATAAGCTCAAAATAGAGTCTTTAGCCTGTAAAGGCAGGGGAAAACAAAACCCACCTTGCGATGGGTCATGCCCGTTACAACCATCGGGACCTCTCCCTGTGTTGCATTATAAGAATAGCATCGTCATGCCCGTTGTCAAATACCTGACAGGGTGAATTGGGCGAAGCACAAGAGGGGCTGGCGAAGCCCTTTATGTAACTAGAAATCATGCTTGAAATTGGGTTCATTGATGATATGTGACTACGCATAATTTTTGATAATTAAAAACATAACCTCGTGGTGTAGCCCAAGTCTATTTTATTAAAAAACACATTAAACGTTCCAGTTTAGTGAGTAAAGCAGAGGTAATTTTATACAAAAAGTTAATACCCATAATAAATATCTACTTTTCTGTCGTTGGAAAAGTCATTCTTATATGTTGGTCCGTAAGGTACTTGTAAAATTTGAATTCCTTTTAAGCTTTGGTAAGCCTTATCCTTTAAAAGCTTCAATAATTCAGTTTTTACTTTATTAGCTCTAGCCTCTGCAAGATATTTATTTGATCCCCACTCTTTTTTAGCTTCATTTTTTAATGCTCTACGATCAGTAATGCCTATTAGAAGAATAGTTTTAATATTAATATTTAAACGTAATTTTTCATCCAGCATTGATTTTAATTGATAATTAATTGTTTCAACTACTCTATTTGTTTGTAATTCTGTTTTTGCTGTTGTAAAAGGGCCAATATACCCCAGATAATCGATAGTAAATTTGGGGCTTAATTTAGTGTCTATTTTTTTTACGTTTTCTTTTATATTTTTATTTAAGTTTGGAGTTATATAAGCTTTAGTTTCTTGCCATGTTATTTGCATCAATAATAATATGATGAACATGGTAAAAGTTCTGAGTAGATACTCATGAGCCATTTTTATACAAGTAACTTTACTATTAACAGCTATTTTATTATGAGTAATTACTGTCATCATATCTTTAATATAAGCACACTTGGGCCTTGCGTTATTATTTATCTCTATCAATTCACCTATATCTAAACGATATGAAACAGAAACCTTTAAAGTTTTAAAAGCCCAATAGCCAGACATCAAAAGATAAAATGTCGCTAATAGCGATATAACAAGAGATAAATATACTAGATATATATAATGATTAAATACTAATAACTTGGGGATCATTGAGACTAAAACTGGAGCAAAGGCAGTTACAGCCGCTAGGTATATCCCAGCTTTAACATCAGCAGAAGATTTTCTCTGGCACTCCTCTTGATAAAGTCTCACAGTATCAGTATGAATTAAATCTGCATTTTTATTCCAATCGGTAGAATTAATGCGTAGAACGTCATCTCCGAGCTTATTTCTTTGATCTTGAATTTGTTCTGGAGACGGTTTTTCTAACAGTGGAAATATTATCTCCCTTATTGCTTTTAGTTTACTCAAAAGTATTACTCTTCGTAAGCTCATGGATAATAGAATCTGTAATTTTGCTGCCAGTTAAGTTTTCTATCCAAGCCCATTGGCCATTAGGATTGATTTCTAAAAACCAATATTTATCATCAACATCACAAATGAAATCAATTGCACCATACTTTAAATTAAGCTTCTCAACTAACTGAAAACACTTTCTCTCTAATTTTACAGGTAAGGTTATTTTAGAGTGCTTTAAATCGGTTCTGGCACCATTACGCCAATCAACTTCTGTTTCTTTATTCGTTTGGGAAAATATAGCAACTGGGAATATTTCTTTACCAACAACGGTAACTCTAACATCATATTTTTTTATTATTTCTTCTTGGATAATAATTGGGGCTAAAGCTAATGCACTTTCATCATTATCGGTAAACTTATTCAATCTATTCGTGAAGATCACACTTTCTTGAACGCCTGTTATTAGTGCTTGCCGAAGTGGCTTACCAATAACATTATGCTTAGAACTGATTTTTTTGGCTGAAATTAAATCGTTTGTCACACAAGCCGCAGGGATATTAAAATCAAGTTCATGAGCTAATAACAATTGTAAGGGTTTATCTTCAGCAAGAATGATATTAGTCGGAGAGTTCAGCCATAGTCCGTCTAGCCTCATATATAAACTTTTCAATAAACTTTGCCATTCGGCTACAGCATAAGATACTGCTTCATCTCCAATAATAGATTCAATGACTGGCATTCCAGGTCTTCTAAAATATGCTGATGTAATATCATTACCACATACTTCCCCGTTAGGAGTTCTTATGCTCCAATCCTGACGGCTCTGATAGGACATGGTGCATTTATATTTTGGCAAAAGTTCTGTATTTAAACGAAAGTATTTAATACCTCTTCGTTGTAACTCCAAAACAATATAGTCCATAGTTATATCGCGCTGATTTGTGACGAGTAATATCATTTTAATTCTAGAGTGTTCATTGTTGAGTTTCAAAAGGAGATAATAATAAATCTATATCAGTGTTATCATCACTCTCATGAAATGTTCTTGTTTTTGTTGTAAGCTCAAGTAAATGATTTAGCTGCATATAATTATCGTCACTTTCTGTGCTGGTATGTGTTTTTGTCGTTAATTCTAATAGGTGACTCATTTCTAAGTCAGCATCATCACGCTCTTGCT
Organism: Colwellia sp. Arc7-D; assembly: GCF_003061515.1. Classification (NCBI taxonomy): domain Bacteria; kingdom Pseudomonadati; phylum Pseudomonadota; class Gammaproteobacteria; order Alteromonadales; family Colwelliaceae; genus Colwellia; species Colwellia sp. Arc7-D. The sequence goes on along the minus strand of NZ_CP028924.1, from coordinate 1,747,356 downwards.
GCACATCAGTTTTGGTTAATGTTTCAAGGAAGCATAGAGACTGATCATCTTGTTCCTCACTTACCTTTGTTTTTGTCGTAAGCTCAGCTCTATTACATACATTGATCACAGGTATCTGTGATTGATCTTGGTCTATCACCCATACATCAAGGTTTGGTGAGTAATACCCAGGAAGCTCACTTTCACTAGTTCTCAAAACAGAGTACCTCATTAAATAAGGCTCTAGCTTAATGTTGGTATTGGTCTTCATTTCCATAATCCATCCTCTACACTATTAAATAGGCAATATTCTATACAGATATAAGATGTTTTACCATGTTACTGATAAATATCAGTAACATGGTAAAACATATCGAATAGCTGAATTATCTATAAATTAGGTATGCTCTCCAGACATAAGCAGACATAAATATTTAAAAGGAAGTCATATTCAGTTCTCAACAGTAGATAATAAACACCCACTAAATTAAAGTCTGATAAAAGTTAAAAAAGAAGAACCATCGTCACTAACTTTTATAAAGTGCCAATGACTACCATTGGCACTTTGAGCGAAAAAATTATTCAGAAAAGTCTGATTTCCAAATTATACAGGCTCTATTAGCTAAATGATTTTGCCTAGATTCAATATTTTCCCTATTCCATTCCGTTCGTGTAATTTCTGATGAAAGAGCATAATCAGAGCTTCTATATACATCAATTTTAGAATCTAATAGCCCATTACCTATGTTCCTATTATCAGACGCAGATAAGAGCGTATAGTTTCCTAATCTGTATATAAGATCACTTTGTAACTCCTCCGGCACAAACCTACTCCAATCGGTAGGAGGGTTCTCAGGAAGAATGTGTTCTATGGTTCCACCATTGGTTTCCCAATCTAGTTCATTAGTTCTAATATGATTTTCAAGTTTAAAAATGATATAGCGGACTAATTTTTTCCTATTTTTTGTAACAATTCGAGTTTTACTAAATGCGAGGCTAAAATCTGAATCATCTATATAAATTTCCCTTAGCTCATTAAATACTGCTCTAGCTGTAGAAATTTCTTCTTCATGCACTTTTATAGATGCTTTGTTTAATATTGACTCAAGGCTATTAGGATTTAATTTCCCGATAGTACTGTATCTAAATAATGTTGCTTCAATTAACTTTAGAACTTTAGAAAACTCAGTAATGCTTAACTTACGATGACAGGCCATTAACAGAGAGTAAACTTGTTTTACACCAAAAACTTTTATTGCCTTTAAATGTGGTCTTAAACTGAGGCTTGAATCCCATAACTCATGGTTTGGTTCCTTGATGGCTCCAAAAACTTCCGATTCACGTTCTAGTTTATCTAGAAAATTTTGAGCTTCACGAGGATTTTGTACATTCCCCTTAATCCGTTTAAATAGTTGATGTGAACGAACTAACCTTTCGGAAGAGTTGATAAAGTACCTCAAAAAGTCTGGTAGTTCCTCACTTTTTACATTTGAACAAATGATATCCCATTGACGTTGTATTATCTGCTGATCAGAATCAGTAACAAGAAGTGAAAACAAATAATTCTTTAACAAATCTGAAGAGCTAAGCTCTATACCACGAGCATTTAGCGTCTCAAAAACAGTATATGCTGATAGCTCATCTTCTACTTCAATCTGTATAAAAATAAGTTTACGAGCTACATCGTTAGTTAAAAAATTAACGATATATTCTCCTGAGGTATTTTCACCAATATACTCGTAAATTTTATTTTTAAAGTATTGCCCGCATTTCAACATTAATTTTGAAGAAGGATTCGTACTTCTAGAATTATGAGGTTCTTCAAGTTGAATAATAAACCTTTCATAGATGTCATTATTGTTATTATTTAACCTGAGTTTACTAGAATATCTTAAGCTTGACGGATCTCGGTCACCAACATATCTGCTACGGACAATATCGGATCTCGTTCTATTATTTTCTGCATCGTTATCAGTATCAATAAAGTCTTTTAATATCGATAATATTGATATTACAAAAATACTTAAGGTTGTTATCCTTTGTTGCCCATCAATAATTTTATATTTTCTATCTTCATGTTGCTGTAAGACTAAGGACCCCATGTAATGTTTGTTATCATCACCTGAAGTTACTTCCAATATGTCGTTCCAAAGATCCTCCCAGTGCTCTTCTTTCCATGAGTAATCCCTTTGATAAAGTGGTACCTCAAAACGCTTTTCACCGCTCAACAAATCAGAGAGGTTAACAGTATTGGTTGCTAATAAATTACCGGGCAAAATTTATTCCTTATTCCTTTATAATTAATACAACGATACCCCAAAGATAAAATATTTCAAAGGGAAAACTTCTGTCAATTTAACGCGAAATATTAGTTACATAGCCAATTATTTACTTTACATAACTTCTGTTTGTGGCAGTGAATTCAAATGTATTTTAATTGCTAAATGTTCACACTGTATAATCATCCTGTTATGACTGCTATCGTATCTTTACTGACCTAATCAACTGTACGATTAGGTCAAATTCAAAATTCAAAATTGAAAAGTGTCAGATAAAATACGAGCTATTGCAGCTAAGTTTTACTCCTTGGCGTTAGAAGTGGTAGATATTTTCCTTAGTGCTCTTTGTTGATATTAACTCCACATTTTCTTATTTTCTAAAATTGTCTTAAAGGGAATCAATAAACACTTGATATAAAAGTACCTAAAACTCGGAAAGCATTATTGCACTGCCAGATTATTAAATGATGCGTATTGTTCCAATCAAGATTTTTTTAATGGTGTGTTAGCTTTGATAAAAGCATTTAACTCGGCCTTTGTTTGTATTTTTTTAAAATGCTCAGGGGGAATTTTCAGGTATTCCAAATGTTTATTATTTCCAATGACTTTTCCTTTTTTATCTGCGTTTATTGCAGAAATCCATAGCCATGAATCGAAGTTACCTTCTGTATTTGAGTAGGCATACCAAACAGGGATATTGAATAATTCTTGAAACTCCAAGTATCGCGAGGACTCTTTTTTAATACCCAAAGTAAACTGACTATAATTCTTAACATCTACAGCTATAGTCCCTATTCCTTCTATCAACAGCAATACATCTGGCCTTTTTATTTGATCTTTAAATACATGTGAAAATGTATCTATTCCTTGTTCAAAAAAGACAAATGGTAAATTGTTGTGATTTAACCATTCACAAAACCCCACTTCGCCTTTCCAACCTTTAAGTTCGGAACAGCTCACTTCATCCTCACTATAAGTAAAGTATTCTGATTCAATAAATTTAAAATAGGTGAAACCTGTAATTGTATCAAAAGGAGAACATTCAGAAAAATCCTGAACAGTCTCCTTATGAGGACATTCTTTACAATTTAGAACTTCAGGGTAAGGTGGTGGACTATCTGCAAATTCCATCGTATCAGTAATAATATTCTCATGTCCGCATTTCAAGCATTCGAAGCGACTAACTATATGTACCAGCATAACCTTCCAATTTATATTTATTATAAATAAACATTATCACAGTTTAACAAAGTATAAAGGTATTAAAAGCAATTACTTAATGAGAGTTCTGGCTATTGTATTTTTGATAGTTGAGATGTAGTGGCACGGTAAGAGCAAGCTCCTTAGTTGTTATATACACCATTATTATCAGCTCTTATTTATGCATAATGGATACAAAGTTTAATCGGAAGGATGGATTGGCTTTTATTTACTAATTTATCTCTTGTGGCAACAATGACAGGTAGCCTAGGACATTATGAATAACTCTAGCCCTTCAACATGATCTAAATTCAAAGCTTTACAGTATTGCACATACTCATGAATATTTAATTTTCTTTGACCCGTTTCAATTTTACTAATAAATTGGAATGGCTCATCAATAATTATAGCAAGTTCCCTTACAGATAGGCCCTTAGCTAATCTTCCTGCTTTCAACCAAATTAGGAAATTTTGATATTTTTCTGTATTTATTGATTTTATCATTGTCCCGATTATAGTGACATGTTACTTCGTCACCAAATCGGGGACGGTGAATTGACTGAATTATATATTTTTTATAATAATAAATACAAGTGGCAGAGTAGAGGTTAGTAATTATGGAAAGGACATATTTAGATGAAGGCGTTTTGATATCTGTACTATCAAATGAGGGCTGTGAACTAAAATTTATTACAGGGAAAGTAATCGATGATAAAACGAAAAGATTTCAGGTTGGTCGGTTCTTAATTACATTGCAATTAGAGTTATGCGGCAAAGATGTTTTCCTAACTAAACGAGGAGAGTTATACGAAACTTCTGACTATCCTTGTATCACAGAGGTATCATGTGCTGAGTTTTTATTAATGCGTACCAATTCTTTTAGCTTAAAGCAAATATTAGACATTCGAGAGTGTATAGATAAGGCAAAGCTAATTGCGGCTTTTGATGAATAGACGGAATTTCGGTCAAAATTTTTGATTGAATTTACCTATTATTACCTGTTTTTTGTATTAATAAAGTGGACTATATGGAAGAAAACCACTAAATTTAAACGGTACACATGAAATACCGTAAAGCATTCATTCTATCTACACTTCATCAAAGTGTACTGTTTAACTTTTCATATTAAGTATAAAATCGGTACGGATAGCCCCTTTTATTTTTTCTTTTTCCAAAGCGGCAATATCAATATTTTCATCGCTAACCGCTTCCAGTAAGGCTTTATGTTCTGCTGCTATGGTTTTTTTACTATGAAAGTACTTATGCGATACCTTCTCAAAACCTTCAAAACAGAGAAATAAGCCACCCAAAACTAAGAGAACCGTGATCAAGGGAGGTAAAAAAGCACTGATAAGTAAAGCAGATGGCACTAAAATTAATTTATTGAGAAATGAACCTTTGGCAACAGCCCAAACAACAGGTAGCTCTCTATCAGCTTTAACACCCGAAACTTGTTCAGCATTAAGGGCTAAATCATCACCCAGAACGCCGGCTGTTTTCTTTACTGCTACCTTAGATAAAATAGCAACGTCATCTAGTACGGTTGCAATATCATCTAATAAGGTTAATAAACTTGCACCTGCCACGTTCAACTCCTTCGATTACTCTCGTTATTCGATAATTAATTCGTTATTTTTTTAACAATGATTTTAAATCTGCAAACGGGTTATATGTTGCGGTGTCTTGATTGGTATCACCCGCTTTAACTTCCGTATGATAATTTGCATGGTCAGTGTATTTAGCATGTTCGTTGTCATGACAGTAAATACACAATAACTCCCAATTACTTCCATCGTTGGGATTGTTTGTATGATCATGGTCCATATGGTGAACGGTTAATTCTCGAATATTGGAATATTCAAAAGCGCGCGCGCAACGACCACAAACCCAAGGATACAGTTTCAATGCTCGATCACGGTAACCTTGCTCTTGGCGTTTATAATTAAGGCTGGAGCCTAATCTATCTGAGGACATAATATGAACTTTTTCAGTAACTAATACGGTATTGTATGAGTAAGGTAACAGAACTGCAATACGGTAATTTTAATCAATGCAAATGTCCCGATAAACGCTAACACGTTTTGAAGTATTCTCTTTAATGCCGCTAAAATTTGTCAGATCAATCTGGTCTGCTCTCTTTACTTATAAACAATAACTTGCCATGATATTTGACCATAGCAAAATGAGGAACATTCATGAAAACCGTCGAAGAACAATTATCAAGTTACAAGAGTGTGCATTTTAATAAATTCAATATAAAAACTCACTTTGTTGGCGTTCCCCTCATTGTTTGGGCAATTACCGTATTGTTAAGCTTAAATACATTCACCGTTGAACTAGCAGGTAAAACAATAAGTTTTACTCCAGCGATAATTTTTTTCACACTAGCAATGTTTTATTATTTAAAATTACACCTAAAGCTAGCCCTTGGCATGCTGTGTTATGTTGTTGTAAATATTTACCTTGCTAGTTTAGTGTCTGCTATGGAGAGTGCATTGTGGATTGGTATAATAGGATTTATTATTGGTTGGATTATCCAATTTATTGGTCATATATATGAAAAAGCTAAACCTGCTTTTTTCGATGACATTATGGGTTTAGCTATAGGGCCGTTATTTTTAATGGCTGAAGTTTACTTTATGCTTGGTTTTGAGAAGAACCTTGAAAAAAGCATCACACCAATGGCAATAGAAAAACGTAGATTGATAGAGCGTGCAAAGTGAAAGTGAAAGTAAGCCATTAGGGACGCATTGAAGTAAGCTTCCCTAAAGGTGATATATTTACAACCATAGCTGTATTTAACTCGCCAGTATTACTAACTCTTTATAAAGATGCCTTAAAAGTAAAAATAATAAATACAAGACATAAAATTGAGTACCCCTTTCTACTTAAAAATTTCACGCCACCTTAGGTTTATATTTTTGTCATCAAACATGAGCTGATGATCAAACCAGTATTATACGCATCAGCTATTCTTAACTATTATTTTAGATCCCCCTGTAAACCTATACAAAATCTATTCAAAACCTATACAAAACCTATACAAAATCTATACAAAAATCCTGTAAAACGGTTCAACACGATTAAAATTTGTAATATATCACTTAGCCATTAATAACCTCTCGCCAGTCAGCTTTGTATCAATGTATTAGTATTTATTATCAATATTACATTAAGTATTATTTTTTAAAACAGTAACTCCAGTAAACTTTAATTTTAAAAATAGTTATTGACCGATCGGTAATCAACCTGTAAATTGCAGTTATTGACCGAACGGTAAACAACTAACTGATGGATTTATTATAATGGCACGCCCTAGAGAATTTGAAATAAATGATGCATTAGAGAAAGCCATGGAAGCCTTTTGGGGTAAAGGTTATGACGCGACCTCAATGGTTGATTTAATGAAAGTAATGAATTTAAACAAAGGGAGTATTTATGCTGCCTTTGGCAATAAACATGCTTTATTCACCAAAGCTTTAACACAATATACAGATACAACATATGCACGCATAAAAAATATATTTACTAGTATAGAGGCGCCTAACGAAGCCATGAAAGTATTCTTTGATGAAATGCTAGTTGAACAATCAATACCAACAGATAAAGTAAAAACAGGCTCCCTAATGGTCAATTCCATCATAGAACTTGCCCCACATGATGAAGCTGCAAAAATCATCCTGAATTGTCAGGTAAAACGACTTGAAGCCATATTTTCAAAAACTATCGCGAAAGGTCAAGAGACAGGAGTCTTTAGAAATGACGCCAACGCCAAGGATATGGCTATTGAAGTAAGTGTATTTATATTTGGCATTATGTCATATCGGAAAACTGGTTGTGATATAGCCAAAATACAAAGCATTACTGACAACTATTTAAATTCGTTAACAGCGTAAATTTTTTAACTAACTAAACAGTCAAAAATAAACTAAAAGGAAATACCCATGAACTTTAATATTTCAAACATTACAAAAGGCGTTATAGCTGGATTTATTGCTACATTAGTACTTACTGCACTTATGATGATGAAGAAAATGATGGGCGTAATGCCTGAGCTTGACCCCATTCACATGATGTCTGTTATGGCGGCTCAGAAAATGGGCATGGAGACAAATATGATGGTTGGGTGGGTTATGCACTTTATGATCGGCGCAGTTGCATGGGGTGGTGCATTCGCTGTATTAAATAATATTTTACCAACACAAAACCAAATGATAAAAGGTATTATCCTTGGCATTGGTGCTTGGCTTATCATGATGGTTGGTCCTATGGTAATGGCTGGTAACGGATTGTTCGGTTTAGCTTTAGGACCTATGGCACCTGTTATGACCTTTATGCTACACATAGTTTTTGGTGTGGTTTTAGGGCTTGTATATCAAAAGTTAACTCATTCTACACCTAGCGTTTAATACGTTAACTACAGATATTTCTGGTAACAGCAGTGAAGCTAAAATGAAATTTACTCGAAACAATTTTAAAATTGCGATTGTAGGTGGCATAGTTGCTCAAATTATTTTTGAAGCCTATGCCTGGTTAATATCACCACTGCTTTTTGGCCCAGAGCTTCAACCAGCTAAGTTAGTCATGGGCCTATTTCAAAAGTATCTTGGTATAAGTATTACTTATCCTGTGGCTTTTGGAATTCACGCTTTTATTGGCGCTATAGGCTTTGGGCTATTCACCTTATTATTTTATAAGTTGCTAAACGGGCGCCCTATATTATCGGGTGCTATTTCTGGACTTATTTTGTGGTTTGTTGCACAAGGAATATTAGCTCCAGCTATGGGACGAGAATTTATGATGGGCTTTGGCGCTTATACACAATCCTCTTTTATAGCGCATATAGGTATGGCGTTGATCATTACGTTATTTATAAAGTGGCGCTTATCTATTGTAAGACTTTCTTAAATAGCGATAGTAAAACCTTAAGGGCCATTAATTTTCACCTTTTCATTACTTTAAGTAAATAACGATAAACTGCACTTTAATAATGTAGATATTATAAATTCATTATTTTTTCTTCCACACTGTAAAAAAGATTAGCTCAGCACAAAAGATTAAACTGCCTGCTCAAATATAATTAAAGCCAATCGATTAATCGATTGGCTTTATATTAAACTAAAAGGCTCACTAATTAGGGCATTAAGAACAAAACTAAAATTTTCAAATAATAACGCTAGAATGTCTTAATTAAGCACGCCAATTAAGTAAAAAGACCTTAGTAATTTAAAAGCTTTTGTTATATTGCACAGCTAAAAGTAATGCATTACCTTCTGAGCTAAAACCCCAGTCTTTATTACCCACAAAAGGGCTTAATGCATCAGGTAAAGCAGCTAATAAAGCGTCTTCTTCAGTAACCACAACATTGTCACCATTAACATACGAAATACCAAAATCGACACTGTCGGTGTCATTTAACTGGTATGTTGCACCGGCACTATACCAAAGGCGGTCACTATCAGGTATTGAAATTGAACGATGGTCTACAGCTGCAGACTGATCGAATGCCACACCCATTCTCAATGTTACTTCTTGATTAAGATTATATGTTGCGCCTAAAGCGAAGCGATAAGTATCTTCAAAGTTTTCTTGCTTTTCAAAGGCTAACTCATTGCCCGCATAAGCTTCAAGTTTTTCAAAGCTAGACCACTGAGTGAACATTACACTGTAATGTGCTGCCCATTGAGTCGTCAATTGATGAAAACCTGAGAACTCAGCTATCGATGGCATATCAATAGTTAAACTACCATCTTCTGTCGGTGTCCCCAAACCTGTGAAGTCGCCCTCAAAGGCAAGTTCTACTTTGCTTCGATAAGAGAGACCAATTCTGTGATCACTATTAATTTCATAAACAGCACCAACATTCCAACCATAGCCAAAATCGTCACCCGACATATTTACAACTTCAGTGCTCGTTGGTACAGGTGGAAACACTAAACCAACGCTTGGAATTGTAATACCATTTTCTAACACCTTACCTGCATGCCTAATAAGCTCGGCTTCACCATAGACAACATTCAAGCCTAAACCTAGACTAAGCTGTTCATTAACGCGGTAAGAGCCACTAATATTAGCATTGATCGTTTTTAAGTCTGTTTTGCCACCAATAGAACCTGCAGCATAATCTTTTTCGTATTCACTTTTTAAACCATAGTTTGAATTAATAGCTAAACCATAAGCGAAAGTATCATTTACTGGGTTAATAAAATACGCGGCAGGAATAATAGCACTGGGTACAACTCCATCTTGATCAAGTTCATTAACGTCGTAAGCTGCACTAAGTATATCGGGTGCACTAATGCCTTCAACTTTAACACCTGGATCAATATACGTTGCCGATAATGATAAGGATTTTTTGTCGAATAATGCCATTGCTGCTGGGTTACGTGCTAACACAGCCGCATCGTCAGCGATCACCGCATCACCGGCAAAAGCACGACCTAAGCCAGAGGCGCTTGTTTCGTTTAACTGAAAAGAGGCTGAATAAGCATTAAAAGCGCTTAATGTAATAGCCGTGGCGATAATTGATTTTTGTAATGTCATGCTAAGTTCTCGAAATTATGGAAAATTAAAAATTTATCGTATTGAAAATTAAGGTAATACTACGTGAAAAACACATTTCTCTTGTAAATAAATGTAACGACAATACCCATAAATGATTTGTATAAAATGATCTTGATAAGTTTATTAACTATTAGGTTAAACCCGTCATTCTATAACGTTGGTATAATGATATTAAAAGTAAATGGTTTATTGCTAAAAGGTATAGCTAAGGTGCAAAGTCAATGCTAGCTAAAGATATTTAAGGAATTATAAAAGGAATAAAATGCGATTAACTGAAAGTATTAGTGATGGTACCCGAGGCCGGACTTGAACCGGCACACTCTATGAGCGAGGGATTTTAAATCCCTTGTGTCTACCAATTCCACCACTCGGGCATCGAGAGTATTTTTTATAGTAGAGATTGGGACCCTACTTTGATAGTAAAACTATCGAATTTGGAGCGGCTAACGAGACTCGAACTCGTGACATTCACGTTGGCAACGTGATGCTCTACCAGCTGAGCTACAGCCGCTTCGTAGATATTTAAAAATACTAATTTACTGGTTAATCAATCTTACATTGATTTTGCAGTAATGGTACCCGAGGCCGGACTTGAACCGGCACACTCTTACAAGCGAGGGATTTTAAATCCCTTGTGTCTACCAATTCCACCACTCGGGCATCGAGAGTATTTTTTATAGTAGAGATTGGTTCCCTACTTTGATAGTAAAACTATCGAATTTGGAGCGGCTAACGAGACTCGAACTCGTGACATTCACGTTGGCAACGTGATGCTCTACCAGCTGAGCTACAGCCGCTTCATTAACTTAACTAATTAAAACATTAAGCATTTACACATTTAAAAATTGGAGCGGCTAACGAGACTCGAACTCGTGACATTCACGTTGGCAACGTGATGCTCTACCAGCTGAGCTACAGCCGCTTCATATTTTAAATTTATTCTATACATACGCCAATATGTATTAACACCCCTACTGTACTAATGAAATGGTACCCGAGGCCGGACTTGAACCGGCACACTCTTACAAGCGAGGGATTTTAAATCCCTTGTGTCTACCAATTCCACCACTCGGGCAATGTGGAGGCGGGTCCCGGAGTCGAACCGAGGTAATCGGATTTGCAATCCGGTGCATGGCCACTCTGCCAACCCGCCAATTTCATTTACTACGAGTAAGGTAGTATTCCTTTTATTATTCTCTTATAGAGAATTGGAGCGGCTAACGAGACTCGAACTCGTGACATTCACGTTGGCAACGTGATGCTCTACCAGCTGAGCTACAGCCGCTTCATCTGCTGACTCCCTGTCAACTGGAAACGCATTCTACATTGAAAAACTGATGAGTCAACCCTTTAATATCAATTTTGTTTTGACTGCTCAAAAAGCGACTAATCTGGTGTTTTTTTAGCTAAAATAAAAGCTTTTAATCACAAATCACTTACTTAACTCTGGCCAAGCAGCTTTAAAATAAACCACCATTGACCAAAAAGTAAGCACTGTAGCGATAGCATAAAAGCTAAAAGCAGCAAAAAGTAATATTTCATGTGGAAATTCAAATAATATTAATGGGATATCATAAGTTGGATACCAAATGAGTCCCATAATACCTAACATTTGTGCCGCAGTTTTATATTTACCCAATTGCGAAACAGCAATTATGTCTCTTTTACCGCGTGAAGACATAAATTCACGTAAGGCACTAATAAATATTTCACGCGCTATCATTAATATTGCCGACACTGAGATCCACCAAACTTGTAAGTCTTGAATCAGAATAACTAATGCAGCGACCACCATTAATTTATCAGCAACAGGGTCTATAAAAGCGCCAAAAGCCGATGATTGATTAAGTTTACGGGCTAAATAACCATCAAGTGCATCACTAATTGCGGCAAACCAAAAGACAACAAACGCGCCGAAATGATTCCACGATACAGGTAAATAAAACACCACGATAAAAACGGGGATTAACACAATTCTAAATAATGTAATTTGGTTGGGGATGGTCCACATAATATGTCTTATATTCTTATCGTTAACTGAGCAAGATTTTACAGACATTTTACACAGATTGAGTGCTAATTGTCATGCAAGGCGTCATAAATATTTTCTGCCAATACTTTACTAACACCAGGTACTTTTTCTAATGTGGCTTTATCGGCTTTTAAAACTTCTTGTAAACCACCTAAATACTGTAAAAGCGCTTGTCTTTTTTTAGCGCCTATTCCTGGAATACTTTCTAAAGTTGACTTTTTACTGGCTTTTTGTCGTTTAGCTCTATGCCCTGTGATAGCAAAGCGATGAGATTCATCACGAATATGCTGAACCAGATGCAAAGCCGGTGATGTGGCAGGCAGCGATATTAATTGATGACTCCCTGCTAAAATTAAGGTTTCAAGACCTGGCTTTCTTGACTCACCTTTAGCAACACCAACCAATAACGGTGTTTTTACTTGATCAACGCCAGCAAAAAAATCTTCTGCTTTTGCTAATTGACCTTTACCACCATCAATAAAAATAATATCTGGCATTTTTTCTTCACTGGTGACTTTGCTGTAACGTTTATCTAAAGCAAAGGCCATAGCAGCATAATCATCGCCGGGGGTAATTCCATGCACGTTATAGCGCCTGTAATCACTTTTTAGCGGCCCTTCTTGATTAAAGACTACATTAGACGCCACGGTTTGTTGTCCCATAGTATGGCTAATATCAAAGCATTCAATGCGAGATATGCCATTGGTTAATTCAAACACTTCATTTAGTGCAGAAAACCTAGCTTGCATTGATTCTTTATGAGAGTTGCGTGTCATTAATGCGGTAGCAGCATTTGTACATGCCAATTTTAAATATTGAGCACGCTCAGTTCGCACATTATGCGACATTTTTACATCATGCTCGGCCTGTTCAATAATAACTCGTACTATATCTTGTTGGTTTTCAATTGCTTCAGGAATAATAATTTCTTTCGGTATAGCCCCTAAATTAAGATCATTACCGATATAATGTTGACTGATAAAAGCCGCTATTATCTCAGCATCGCTGGTATCAACAGGAACGGTTGGAAAATAACTTTTACTGCCTAATATTTTATGATCGCGAACAAAGAGTAAATGAATACATGCTTGCGATTTATGACGATGAATTCCGATAACATCCATTTCAGCAGCTGAGCCACTGACAAATTGTTGTTGTTGAACTTTACGTAATGTTGATATTTGGTCTCTATACTTTGCCGCATGTTCAAAGTTCAGCGTTTTGCTGGCGTTTTCCATGTTTACTACCAAATGCTCAATGACTTTAGAGCTTTTGCCTTTAAGGAATAACTTAGCTAACTGCACCTGCTTTTGATAATCTTCAGGCGATATTTTATCTACACAAGGCGCTGAACAACGCCCTAGTTGATGCTGTAAACATGGACGACTTCGAGCGCGGTAGTAACTGTCTTCACATTGCCTTAACGGAAAGAGCTTTTGCATAAGGCGTAAGCTTTCCCATACCGCCCCTACCGTAGGATAAGGTCCAAAGTAATCTCCTTTAACCTTTTTACCACCTCGATGCAGACCTAATTTGGGATGTTTATGATCTGTAATAAGTAAATAAGGATATGATTTATCGTCGCGCAGTAAAATATTATATTTTGGCTGATATTTTTTAATATAATTATTTTCGAGGATCAGCGCTTCACCCTCTGTATGGGTAACAGTGACGTCTATAGCAGAAATTTGTTTAACTAATGCGCGGGTTTTATTACTTCCAACATCTTTGCGAAAATAACTTGTTAAGCGATTTTTGAGTTGTTTGGCCTTACCTACATATATTACCGTTTGGGTGATATCGTACATACGATACACCCCGGCTTGTTCAGAAACAGCAGCTAGAAAGGCTTTATGATCGAATAGTGTTTTATCATGTGATAAAGGCGTGTCAGACAATGTTAAAGAACTTCAGTTTTTAACATACCATGACGAATAGCTAAATGTGTTAATTCAACATCATTACCCACGTTAAGCTTTTCAAACATACGATAACGATAGCTGTTAATGGTTTTGGTGCTCAGTACTAATTGCTCAGAAATATTAGGTACTTTTTCGCCACGTGTGATCATCAGCATAATTTGTAATTCACGTTCAGATAAACTACTAAAAGGATTTTCATCAGGTGATTTAAATTGGTTCAAGGCCATTTGCTGGGCAATTTCTGGTGTTATATAACGTTGACCACTATTAACAGCACGAATTGCGTTAATCATTTCGTCTGAACCAGCGCCTTTAGTTAAATAGCCCGCAGCGCCAATCTGCATAACTTTTGTCGGGATTGGGTCTTCACAATAAACCGTTAACACAATAACTTTAACATCTGGCGCATAACGTATAATTTTTTTGGTTGCTTCTAAGCCACCAATGCCCGGCATGTTCATATCCATCAGAACAACGTTAGGCTCAGTTTTACGACAAAATTGAACGGCTTCCTCGCCTGTTTTGGCTTCGCCAATTACCTTAAGTCCTTTTACTTCGTCTAGGATTTTTCGTATTCCAGTTCGAACCAACTCATGGTCGTCGACTAACAAAACATTTATCAAAGTAGGATTACCTTATGAATACTTTATAAAAAGTAACGGAGTAAAGACAAAATAATATAGCGATTAAGGCGTTAACACAATCTAAATTGAAGTTTTGTAACTAATTTAGTTCACCGAATGAGATGTTTTTCAGCCAATAATTACAGGTCATTTTTATTTAGCCAGTTGTTCAACAAGCCTATTTGACCATTTTTATATGCTGCGTAAGTCAAACGAACGGCATTGCTCAAAATAATACTATCATTCCATTTAGTTTGATCGGCAATCAGTTCGTAGCATTTTTGAGCTTCTGGTGAAAGGTAGCCTCGCATTTCTTTTTTACCTTTAACTTTTTGACGTTCACGATAACGCTTTTGCTTCTCAGCGTTAGTTAATGCCTTCTTTTTAATATCCATCAATAACTTACCTAATTAAACTTTAAAAACCCATCGGTTACGCATAACCGATTCTGGCAAATTCAAAGGCATTTGTTAAGTAAAATATTGATTTATTTAACTGTTCGGAGTTGTTTAGCGTACAAGTGTTCGCTAAAGTAACTACTTTGAAATTATTAATAAATCTAAGTGATCACATGGAACAACAAAATTCGTTCTCGAAAGAAGACCTTGTAAAAGCAGGTACTGGTGAAATGTTTGGCCCTGGCAATAGCCAATTACCCTCTGACAATATGTTAATGATGGATAGAATTGTTAGCATTACTGATGACGGTGGTGAACATGGTAAAGGCGAAATTATTGCTGAATTGGACATAACTCCTGATCTTTGGTTTTTCGATTGTCATTTCAAAGGTGACCCGGTAATGCCAGGTTGTTTGGGTTTAGACGCTATGTGGCAATTAACAGGTTTCTTCCTAGCATGGTCAGGTGGCCCAGGTCACGGACGTGCTTTAGGTGTCGGCGAAGTTAAATTCACTGGCCAAATTTTACCAACAGCTAAAAAAGTAACTTATAAAATCACCTTAAAACGTGTAATCAAGCGTAAGTTATTTATGGGTATTGCTGACGGTACTGTATCTGTTGATGGCCGTGTTATTTACACAGCGAAAGATTTAAAAGTAGGTTTGTTCACTGATACAACTAAGTTTTAATGATTAGTTAACGCCTATTTTCGAATTGAATGTGGTCAATTTACAGCGCAATGCGAAATAGCACCCTGTTCATCCTGAACATTAAAAGCCAGCAATTAGCTGGCTTTTTTTTATCTAAATATTGACCCGTCCTAAATAAGGTGTCTTGTTCTGAAATGTGAATCGTCCTAAATAAGGTTGACACGTAGACTGAACTAAAACTTAAGAACCGCGAAGATACACACCTTTTTTTACATTATTCCTTGCCGGTAAAAATATCAAAATCACTCATAAGAAGAATATAAGAAGGATAAGAATAGATAAAGATTAGTTGTAAAACGCATTTTAAGCCCCTAGCCATAAATCGCTCAGATGCTAGGTGCTAGGTGCTATAGTTATTTTAAAAATTTATTAGAACTTTTAAACAAAAAAACCAGCAATTAAGCTGGCTTTTGTTTAAGTTTTTTTCATAACATATGAATGTTATAAATTAACTATTAGCAATACGTGCATCGACCACAGCAATAGCTTGATCAATTCTGGTTAATACTTTTTGTTGGTCTAATAATGCTAAAGTAATGTCTAGCGACGGTGAGTTACCACCACCTGTAGCAGCAACACGCAAAGGCATGCCCACTTTACCCATTCCTACCTCAAGTTCTGTCGCAGTGTCGTTTATAGCTGCATGAATTGGTTCTGGAGACCAATCAGTTAAAGCGGCTAATTTCTCTTTAACTAATAACAATGGTGCTTTAACGACTGGGCGTAAATGTTTTTTAACCGCGCCAGCATCAAGTTCGGTAAAATCTTCATAAAAGTAGCGACTTATTTGTGCCATTTCTTTTAAAGTTTTAACACGATCAGATTGTATTTTAACTATTTCTTCAAGCGCTGGGCCATTTTCAATATTAATACCCTGCTCGTTCATATGCCATGCAAGATGAGTAGCAACATAAGCGGGATCTAAAGTTTTCATGTAATGCTGATTTACCCAAATAAGTTTATCAGTATTAAAGCCTGAAGCTGCACGGTTACAATCTTTAAGATCAAATAGCTCGATCATTTCTTCACGAGAAAAAATTTCTTTATCGCCATGTGACCAACCTAAACGCACTAAATAATTAAGCAATGCTTCAGGTAAGTAACCGTCATCACGATATTGCATCACACCAACCGCGCCATGACGTTTAGATAAACGTTTACCGTCATCACCTAATATCATAGGAATATGAGCATATTCAGGTACCGTGGCACCTAAAGCAATTAAGATGTTAATTTGTTTTGGCGTATTACTAATATGATCATCACCACGAACAACATGAGTAACTTTCATATCCCAATCATCAACCACAACCGTTAAGTTATATGTTGGAGTGCCATCAGAGCGCGCAATAATTAAATCATCAAGTTGCTCGTTACTAATGGTAATGTCACCTTTAACCATGTCTTTAATAACAACATCACCATCTAACGGGTTCTTAAAGCGAATCGCATAAGGTTTATCTGCTGGGTAGTCAGTACGTTCACGCCATAAACCATTATATTTTTCAATTTCACCTTTAGATTTTGCTTCTTCACGCATAGCATCGACTTCTTCAGCCGTGCTATAACAACGATAAGCATTACCTGAGGCTAATAACTGCTCAATAACTTCTTTATAACGGTCAAAGCGCTGTGTTTGAAAATAAGGCCCGTGAGTCCATGGTAAATCTAACCACTTCATGCCATCCATAATCGCATCAACAGAAGCTTGTGTTGAACGTTCTATGTCGGTGTCTTCTATTCTAAGAATAAAGTCGCCACCATTTTTTTGTGCATAGAGCCAGCTATATAAAGCAGTACGAGCACCACCAACATGTAAATATCCCGTTGGGCTAGGAGCAAATCGAGTTGTTAAAGTCATAAAAGTCTCAATGAAATATGTCTATTTGTTTAAAGGAAAAACTTAAACAAAGGTTTTTAATAAAGTTGCCAGTATTTTATCAGTCAAGCGCAGGAAATACACCTTTTAGCGCGTTAAATTTAATAGTGTTATACGATGACGAATAAAAATAAAGTACACAAAACCACCAGTCTGTCGAAATTTAAAGCGTTCAAGCTAAATAGTTAAAAAAAATATAAAATTTTAATGAGTTTAGGTTGACAGCTTTTTCGATCTCCCTATAATACGCCCCCACAGAGAAGGACGATTAGCTCAGTTGGGAGAGCACCGCCCTTACAAGGCGGGGGTCACTGGTTCAAGCCCAGTATCGTCCACCATATCTTCTCTGAAAGCAGTATTTAATATCGGACGATTAGCTCAGTTGGGAGAGCACCGCCCTTACAAGGCGGGGGTCACTGGTTCAAGCCCAGTATCGTCCACCACTTATTTAAAAGTGACGAAGACAATTTAGTGTGGGAAAGAAATAAGGTCATCACCTTCTACTTTTTATCACCCGCGCCGAATCACTGATTTAAACTCAGTATCGTCCACCACTTCTTTTCCATTAAAGAAGTATAAAATAAAAAATGGACGATTAGCTCAGTTGGGAGAGCACCGCCCTTACAAGGCGGGGGTCACTGGTTCAAGCCCAGTATCGTCCACCACTTCTTTTACCATTAAAAGAAGTATAAAATAAAAAATGGACGATTAGCTCAGTTGGGAGAGCACCGCCCTTACAAGGCGGGGTCACTGGTTCAAGCCCAGTATCGTCCACCACTTTTATTTAAAACCCTTAAAATCTTTAAAATCTTTAAAATCTTTAAAATCTTTAAAATCTTTAAAATCTTAAAATAACAAGTTAAAGCACCTTCTGCTCTTTATCACCCGCGCCGACTCACTAGTTCAATCTCTGTATCGTCCAACACTTTTTATTTAAAATCCTTAAAACCTTTAAAACCTTTAAAAGCAGAGCGTATGAGCGATTGGAAACGCTACCAAATAATTGAACGCGGCAATGCCCGTATGATCACAGATGGTCAATGGAAACTCGTGCGTTATTACAAAAAAGACGCTAGCCCCATTGGTCATTGGTCATTGGTCATTGGTACGATTTAACCCATCCAATGAAAGAGCGGTATATTACTGAACCTCCACGCCAGCAATTCAATTGAAGATGGTATCTGAGTTGGAAGATTTCTTCGAAAAATATAGTGTGCCCGCTCACTCGGGTAAGAATCTTTGGCAGCAAGAGCGACCTAATTTAAATAGTGAAAATCTGATAAACCAATCCTTGTGGCAATAACTTTATCTATAATGCGTCATATTAATAGCGACTAAGGCGTAGCTTCACCCTCCTAGATACGGTTCAGATAAGTCTTTAATTAAAATACTAAATTAAATTATAAATTTGAATTACGCTAAAGTACTGATTTAATTTTAAATAAGCAGTATCTATTATCAATTTTTTCTCAAATGTTCAGGTTGATTAACATACGGCATTGTCACTTTATATTTATTATCAATCATAAAAAACAAAACCTTATGACCATAATATTCAACGCTTTTGGAATTAAAATCAGCAAGTACTGAGATATTGTATTCAGCAAACACGACAGCGCTAACTAACTCAGTTATAATCATTTTTTATTTCAATTTTTTAAAGATCACCATGACCGACACTATTCAAAACATTGATGTTTCAATACAACCCATCGAACTTTGTAAGCTATTAAAAATTGCCAATATGGTTAGTGGCGGTGGTGAAGCTAAAATAGTAATCAGTGAAGGTTACGTGCTTCTGAATAATGAAGTCGAATTTCAAAAGCGAAAAAAAGTCTATCATGACGATATTGTAGAATTTAATGGTGAGGTTATTCAGGTTAATGTCGTTAAACTTGATAAAGAAGATTTGCCTGTAACAACAAAAAAACAAACCGAAAACACCCTTAAAAAGCAGAATACGTTTAAGAAAACTAAGCATAAAAAAACCAAAACTGATAACCAGCCCCAAGCTTTACAAGCACCTGATGCTCCACGCTCAAAGCGTAGACCTATCTCTTTTTAGTTCAACTATTTGCTGATAGATTACTTTAATCATTTTACACCCTACCGCTATAGCTAAAGTGTATTTATGCAAATTGACAGTCTAAAGCCCGACCTACAATTAATGCCTTAAATTTATTAATATTGAAGAATTTATTGTGATAATTTTCGATCTATAGCTAATATGATTCTTTTAAATTTACGCCAAGGCTCAACGCATAAGGTATTTATGGGTCGTAAATATTTCAACTGCTTACTTTCCGAGATGTTTGATGGCTTCTAATGTAGATCAGTGTTTACGACGAAAAGTAGTTAGAGAATTAAGTAAAGAATTAAGTAGAGAATTTACAGTTAGCAAAAATTTAATATCATGAACTTATACGCCTAAATATACTAAACGATTCGACATGTTAACATTCAGCGATTTAACTAATGACTACTTTGCTGTATTACGCCCAAACATGTGAGTACTTTGGGTTTTCTGCATTTACAAAATTTCCATTATATATGTTCTGTACCTCCGCTATATATTCTGTACTTCCACTACAATATCAACTATTTAAATTCTACTATTTATAAATAAAAAAAAACGATAACACCTAAGTATTATCGCTTTTATTATAAATCAGCGTTGTAAAAAGCCAACTTTGTTAACAGATTAGAACTTTACGTTAACGCCTGCGAATGCTCTACGGCCAACTAGGTCGTATATCGCATTAGCTGTGTAACCTGGTGCTAACTTGTCTGTTAAGTTTCTGATACCAGCACTTACTGAAACATTATCATTTACTAGGTAATTAAATGATACGTCGTGTGTTGTTACAGAACCAATATAGGCAGGAGATGTATCTTCTGCTGTATCGCCAGTTGGAGAGATATCTAACGTAAAGCTACGATCGATAAAACGCGTTGAAAAGCTTACTACTAAGTCATCTATTTCATAGTCTAAACCGAAACGAAGTTGAAGACTTGGATCACCAACCTCACCATCTTCAACGTTAATTTCGTCTGGACGGTCTTGGAATTCAAATTGCTCTAGTTCTAGTAATTTACTTACCATTAGGTTAGTTCTTAGCTCACCTGGAAGATCAAAAGAACTTAGGTCTGTCTTGTATCTAAATACAGCTTCAACACCTTTAGTGTTTAACGCTGCAGCATTTAAATAACCAGAACGAACAAGTTCAATGTCGTTAGTAGTTGGATTACGATCGACTTGACTACAGAAACCTTGATCTGGACTACCCGTTGCATCTACACAGTTATCAGCAACATTTTGTGCAGAAACAAATGTAATGGCGTCTGTAATTTCAATATCATAGTAATCAACGGTTACAGAGAAATCCTCAACAAACGAAGGAGTCCAAACAAAACCAACCGTCATTGACTCTGAGTCTTCAGATTGTAAATCAGGGTTACCGCCTGAAAGAAGATCTACAGATACGTTATCGTTTGCTTGAAAGTCTGCAGGAATACCTAATGCAGCACAGTTAGCAGCGCGATCTGGATCGTCTGAAACGTTATCAGCGTCACATGGATCGCTTACGCGGGCAAAACCAGGAGAAACAGGGTCAAATGCTTCTGCAATATTTGGTGCACGTACCGCTTCACCAATCGTACCGCGAATACGTAAATCTTCGAATGGTGCATACATTAAACCAACTTTCCATGCTTCTGCTTTACCTGCATGAGAGTAGTCAGCTGTACGGAATGCTGCATCAACAGTTAGTTCATGTGCAAATTCCATATTGGCAAGTAAAGGTAAGCTTACTTCTACGAAAAACTCAGTAACATCGTATTCGCCGTATGAATCAGGTGAAGCGGCACTGGTTAAGAAACCACGCTTAGTAAATTCATCAGTAATTGACTCTGAAGACTCTTCACGGTATTCAAAACCCGCAGCAAAACCGATGCCACCACCTTGTAATTCCATAAATTCTTTAGTATCAAATGAGATTACACCACCGACAAATTCTTGTTTAATGCTATCTTCACGTGTTACATCTGCAGATACATAGTCACGAGCTTCTTGCGAAGAACTTTGACCAAATGGGTTGAACGCAACACAGTTATTACCATTAACAGAAGCTGGGTCTTGGTAATCATCACCTTGGGCACTAGGCACTTGGCTACGACATGCTGCTTGTCCTGTATTAGGGTCAATTACAGAGTCAACAGCGGCAACGAAGTTATCAGGTATTAAGTCATTAAGTGTTTTACGTTCGTTCGTTGTTTCACCGTTAACGTAATACAATTCCCAATCCATAGCGGTGTCGCTTACTGAAAACTGACCTTCAAAACCTGCCGTATATCTGAATAAATCACGACGGTTAGCCGCTGATCTGTTACCAAGTTCGTCGAAAAATTTAGCCATGCTTACATTAGTTTGGCCAGCATTTAACAATGTTTGACGTAAACCTGCATCTAAAAATGCATTTTCTTCTACATCAATGGCAATGTTACCGAATCTGAATGATGGTTGGAATTGTTGTACAACGTCTGAACGAACGTATTTAAAATCACTGGTGAACGTGATGTTATCGGTAAGGTCAAAGCTTAATGTTGAACCAACGTTAATTTTTTTAACGCCTGGTGAATAGTTTTCGTAATCTTCACCATTGAAACAATACTGACAACCGTCAGGAAAGTTACCAAAAGCAAAACTGTTGGTAAATTCACGATCGGTTTGCACTACAGGGTTGCCTGAAGCGTCAAACACGTAACGACCGGCAGCGCCGCCAAATGGGTTAATAACACCATTTGCATGGATCATTTCTGATGATACATTTCGCTTTCTTAAACGATCAGGAATACCGTCATCTTCGCCCGTATCAGCTGGATTTACTACTGTTCCCCAACCTTCAAATTGGCGAATATCTGCAGACATTACTTCACCCGTACGTTCAACACCGGTAAAAAATGTTACGTTACCTCTACCATCAGCAAAGTCTGTACCTGCTAAAATGTTAAAAGTGTGGTTACGTTCATTAACGCCTTCAGTAGACTTAGTGCCGGTTAAGTTTGCAGTAAAACCTTCAAAGTCTTTTTTCAATATAACGTTAATTACACCCGAAACAGCGTCTGAACCGTAAATAGCAGAAGCACCACCAGTGATAATTTCAACGCGTTCAATTAGTGCGGCAGGAATGGTTGATAAATCAACGGTTGATTCCCCAGGCGTACCAGCTACATGGCGTTTACCATCGATTAGCACAAGTGTTCTAGCTGAACCTAAACGACGTAAATCTGCAGAACTTGTACCTGCTGCAGCATTACTATTATTGTTACCAATTAAGGTGTCTGTTGAACCAATAGCTGGCAATTCACTTAAAATACTACCTAAATCTGGAGAGCCAAACTTCGCAATATCTTTAGCATCAAGTACGATAACTGGCGTTGGTTGTGAAAGTTCTGTACGAGCAATACGTGAACCGGTTACTGAAATGCGCTCTACTTCACTGGTTTCTTGTTCTTCAAAAGCTAAAGCTGGCATAGTAATTATGCTGCCAAACATAGCTAGTGAGATAGCTTTTTTTATTTTTGTAAATTCTCTCATTATTCTCTCTTTTTGTTATGAAATTGATATTGAATTTATTAGTTTATCGAAATAAAACATTACTATAAATCAGCATAAAACTGATGACGAAAATTTAATTTTCAATCGATACTAACATCGACTTTTACAATTTTGAACCAATTTGTAACACAACTGCAACATATAAACAAAGATAATTGTAAACAAAACAATCCATCTTGTTTTTATAAAATAAATTTAACTATTTTGTCTATATATCAGACTAATACTATAAAGCAGGCGCATGTAATTTAAGATAATGGTAAAAATTCATTAGAAAATAATAGCTAGAAAAACGCTTTAACTGGCACATTTTGATGATAATTTGGTAGCTAGATGCCTTAACAATTACTTAAATGTTAATTAGTACAAGCTAGAACCATGATCACTTTATTTCATGGTACGATTGCAATTAAACTTAAATTAATTTTATGAGTCATCAATGCCAACACGACTAACTCTTCTCTTGTTTGCCTTATGTTTTTATCTTTCGACGACAACGCTGAAAGTATTCGCCAATGCTAATCCGCTTAGCGAATTACCGCATGCCGTAAGCAATAATGCTGTTGCACATGTAATGATTAAAAACCAAAACTACTTAATTTCGTTTTCTGGACTTGCAAGTGGTAAAGGCTATCAAGATGTTCATAATCGCACTTATGTTTACAATGTTGCTGAAAATAAATGGTCTGAAAAAACAGCGGTACCAATCGAAAAGCCTATCAATGGTTTAACAGGTCGCCTAGCGAGTGTTGCCACTGCTATAAATGATATTGCCTATGTGTTTGGTGGTTATACTGTTGCCAAAAATCACAGTGAAGTGTCAGTACCAGACGTTTACGCCTATGATGTTTTACAAGATAAATTTCAAGCACTAACTCCCATGCCAGTGCCGGTAGATGACAGTATTGCTTTGGCTTATAAAAGCCGTTACATCTATTTAATTAGTGGTTGGCACAATGACGGCAACGTTAATTTAGTACAACTATACGATACTCACACTGACCAATGGCAACAAGCGTCACCATTTCCTGGAAAAGCAGTATTCGGTCATGCCGGAGGCATAGTTGATAACAAAATGCTTATTTGTGATGGCGTTCGTGTTGATGTTCACCTTAATCAACGTAGAAGTTACGCTGCTGAAGCTGCCTGCTATCGCGGCGTTATTAATCCAACCATGCCCAGTAAAATTTCATGGTTTAAAGTCAAACATCCAACGGGTGAATCACGTTATCGAATGGCCGCTAAAGGACTTAAAAACATGACGTTAAATACAAATGAAATCGTGTTTATTGGTGGTAGCAACAATCCGTATAATTATAACGGCATAGGGTATAACGGCGAACCTTCTTTACCAAGTAATGAAATTTGGCGCTATAACATCGATACTAACATCTGGAAAATAACGCAGAGTAAAACAGCTACTATGGATCATCGAGGCCTATTAGAGCTTGATGGAGATTTGATCACGCTAGGTGGAATGGGCGAAAATCAACAGGTATTAAAGCGTATCAACCATTATTAATATCTCTTTAAGCAATTATTTTTTACTTAATGGGCAATTTAAACCTTTTGTGGCTGAAATTGCCCTGTTAGAATAAGCGCCATATTTTATGCTCGTTTACTAATGGAATTTTTTCTCAATGCGTACAAGCCAATATTTACTTTCAACCTTGAAAGAAACCCCTGCTAGCGCTGAAGTTATCAGTCATCAATTAATGTTACGTGCTGGTTTAGTACGTAATGTAGCGTCAGGTTTATATACTTGGTTACCGACAGGTTTAAAAGTACTACGCAAAGTTGAAAACATTGTTCGTGAAGAGATGGAACGAGCTGGCGCATTAGAAGTATTAATGCCGATGGTTCAGCCTGCTGATTTGTGGGAAGAGTCTGGTCGTTGGGAAGATTATGGTCCTGAATTATTACGTTTAAATGATCGCCACGACCGTGCTTTCGTTTTAGGCCCAACGCATGAAGAAGTCATTACAAAATTAGTTGCTAATGAAATTAACAGCTATAAGCAACTACCATTGAATGTTTTTCAAATTCAAACAAAATTCCGCGATGAAATTCGCCCTCGTTTCGGTGTAATGCGCGGACGTGAATTTTTAATGAAAGATGCTTACTCTTTTCACTTAGGTGAAGAGTGTTTGAAAAAAACTTATCAAGCAATGTTTGACGCTTATTGTCGTATATTCGATCGTTTAGGTTTAGATTATCGCCCTGTTATTGCTGATACTGGTTCTATTGGTGGTGAAGCGTCACATGAATTCCACGTATTAGCTGATTCTGGTGAAGACGACATTGCCTTTAGTGATGGTTCTGATTTTGCTGCTAACGTTGAAAAAGCAGAAGCTTTAGCACCTAAAGGCGAACGCCCTGCACCAACACAAGCCATGACTGAAGTTGCCACACCTAAAGCACGTACGATTGACGATGTTGCTAAATTATTGTCGATTGATGCAACAACCACAGTGAAAACATTGTTGGTGTTAGGTACCGCAACAAAAGAGAACGACGCACCAATTGTTGCGTTAGTATTACGTGGCGATCATCAATTAAATGAAGTTAAAGCTGAAAATTTATCACAAATTGCCTCACCATTAACGTTTGCAACTGACGAACAGTTAACTGCAGCTGCAGGTTGTAACGCTGGCTCAATTGGCCCAGTCGGTTTAACAATTGACGTTATTGTTGATCGAAGCGCAGCACACTTAGCTGACTTTGTTTGTGGTGCAAATAAAAATGACATCCATTTAACGGGCGTAAACTGGGACCGTGATACAACAAACTACAGCGTTGCTGATTTACGTAATGTTGTCGCAGGTGATCCTAGCCCATGTGGCCAAGGTAACATTGAGATTAAACGCGGTATCGAAGTCGGTCATATTTTCCAACTAGGTGATAAATATGCACAGGCAATGAACTGTGGCGTGTTAACTGAAGCGGGTAAAAATCAAATTTTAACTATGGGTTGTTACGGTATTGGCGTATCACGTATTGTTGCTGCTGCTATTGAACAAAACCATGATAAATACGGCATTAAATGGCCTGCAGCTATTGCACCTTATCAAGTAGCAGTAGTACCTATGAATATGGCGAAGTCAGCACGCGTTAAAGAAACCGCTGAAGCATTATACGAGCAGCTTCAAAACGCTGGCATTGAAGTGATATTTGACGATCGTAAAGAACGTCCAGGTGTTATGTTTGCCGATCATGAATTAATCGGTACGCCATTATTGTTAGTGATTGGTGAACGTAACTTAGACAATCAAGAAATTGAAGTGAAAAACCGTATTACTGGTGAAAAGTCTATGTTAGCCATAAGCGATGTCATGTCTTTATTCGCCTAAAGGCAATGAAATAATTTATTGTAATCGTTCTGTTGTTACAGTTAAGGTTATATTTAAATAGTGAAAACGGCTTTGCATATTCTGCAAGGCCGTTTTTATTTGCGCTTAGAAGCCTTAATTTTACTCTTCTTTAACTCTATAAGATCTTTGTCTGAAAAAAGCTTAAACACAATCTACATATCACTAACAGTCAGATAAATCCCAATAGATAACCCGATCAAAAAGTTGGGCAATATTTAGCGATAATGCTTTAAACGTAGTAATACTCTTATTGTTAGTTTGGAAGCACTGCCATATAAATTGGTGGCAGTTATTATCAAATAAGTGATAACTAATAACTTGATATAATTGATCAATAGCTTTTTGTGCGGCTAGTTCACTCACTAATGGCTGACCTAACGAGTCACAGGCAATAAAAATTTTATTTCCTGAACGGCTCTGAGTAAAGCGTTGTGGGGATACCGCTTTCACTAAGCCATTACCATCGACTTCAACAATAGTGTTATCGCCAATCCAAATACCACTATGCTCTAAAACACCACCAATACCACAACAAACTATCGCGCCTATTTCCGGCTTAACCTTTTGTTCGGTATCAAAAACATCAGTTGGATAAGTAGCAATTGGTGATTCATATTGTTCAAGATCAGCAAGGGTTTGAGCACGGTAGCGTTTAAATCGTTTAGTATGTTGAATTTTTCTATCGTCGGCTAATGCTTTTACCGCTAATACTGAAGCAGCAGCTCCTAACCATAATAAAGGTACAGGCATTGTTATCATCCTCATCAGTGTGATATTAAGGGGCATATACAACTGAAAAATTAATCTTAATAACAAGATGTCGTAATTATTTATCATTTGCTATAAAAAAGTTGCAAGTAACTGTTTCAAAGTTAGCCAATATTCGCAACAATGGAGGTAAGGAAGAAATTAAAAATTACGTACATTCAATGACTATCAGTTTTTCTTTAGCTTCATTTTCTGTTTCATATTAACGAACGCAATAACGTTAATTCACTTTTTATCATTTATAAGACCGCCATTATGAAAATTATCAAAAAATCTTCAAAATTAAAAAACGTATGTTACGAAATTCGTGGACAAATTGCCGGTGAGGCCAAACGTTTAGAAGATGAGGGGCATAAAATTTTAAAGCTTAATATTGGCAACCCTGCTCCATTTGGCTTTGAAGCACCTGATGATATTTTAAAAGATGTAATTCGTAATTTACCAACTGCTCAAGGTTATTGTGAGTCAAAAGGCATATATCCTGCACGGGTAGCAGTTATGCAGTACTTTCAACAAAATGGCATTTTAGATGTCAGTGTTGACGATATTTACATTGGTAATGGTGTTAGCGAACTTATTGTTATGGCTATGCAAGGCTTGTTGAATGATGAAGATGAAGTATTAATTCCTGCACCTGACTACCCGTTATGGACAGCTGCAGTTGCCTTGTCGGGCGGTGAACCAATTCATTATCACTGTGATGATGAAAACCAATGGTTTCCTGACCTAGAAGATATGGCGAATAAAATAACACCTAAAACCAAAGCCATTGTTTTAATTAACCCGAATAATCCAACGGGCGCGGTTTATAGTGAAGAAATTCTACAAGGTATTATCTCACTCGCCCGTGAACACAACTTGATCATATTCAGTGACGAAATTTACGACAAAATTCTTTATGATCAAGCCAAACATATTCCTACCGCAAGTTTAGCTAATGACGTGTTAATCATTACTATGGGTGGTTTATCTAAAAATTACCGTATTGCAGGCTTTCGTGCTGGTTGGATGGTGGTTTCTGGTCCTAAATCACATGCTGAAGATTATTTAGAAGGCTTGAATATACTGTCTTCTATGCGCTTATGTGCCAATGTACCGTGTCAGCATGCTATTCAGACCGCACTAGGCGGTTATCAAAGTATTAATGAATTAATACATGCTGATGGTCGTTTACTTAAGCAACGTAATTTAGCGCACAAAATGATTAACGAGATTGATGGCCTTTCATGTAACCCAGCCATGGGCGCATTATACTTATTCGTAAAGGTAGATCAGGAGAAGTTTAATATTAGTAATGATGAAAAAATGATCTTAGATTTACTCAAACAAGAAAAAATATTGTTAGTGCACGGTAGCGCTTTTAATATTTCCCAAAAAAATTATTTTCGCCTAGTGTTTTTACCACACGTAGACGAATTAAAACAAGCAATGGAAAGGCTCGCTAACTTTTTTAGCACCTATCGCCAATAGTCGCTAATTCTTATTTAAGGTTTTACTTAAGGTTTCAATATGCAAAGTACTTTTCTCGCTTGGATGTTCAGAATGCCGCTTATCAAACGATGGGCATTAATGTTTTGTGTTAAACCAGAAAATGTTGCAGAACATTCTCATCAAGTGGCTATCGTTGCCCACTTATTAGCTGTTATTAGAAATGAAAAATTTTCAGGTAATATAAATGCCGATAAAGTTGCAACGGTTGCGCTTTATCACGAAGCCAGCGAAACAAGATTCGGTGATATTGTTAGCCCAACAAAATATGCTAACCCTGAAATTGCACGAGAGTTTAAAAAGATAGAATACATCGCTGAAAAGCAATGTCTTGAATCTTTACCAGAGGAGTTTCAAGCAATATTTTCCGATATCATAGTGCAAGACAATGTTGATGAGCAGTATAAAAAAATAGTCAAAGCGGCCGATATTTTAGTCGCTTATATCAAAGCACTTGATGAATTGAACCATCAAAACCATGAATTTGACCACGTAAAAGAACGCTTAGAATTAAAATTAACTACGCTCAAGCAACAAATGCCTGAAGTAGAATACTTTATGTCGGTTTTTCTAAAGTCATGCTCAGCAACCGTAGATAAACTGACTGAAGTGCAGATTAAAAAATAGTAACAGCGTGGTTTAAATAATATGATTACAATAATAAATTAGGAATACGTGCAAACATTATGATTAAAAAACATCTAGGTTTTTTGTTTAATCTTATCGCTATTGCGCTTTTTATTCCTGGCGTATTGTTACCTATGTTTTCACTAAACATGGCGATGACAGCCAATGTAAGTGGCGCAAAAATCACCAATACTTTAATTGATAAAAACCTTTCTTTATTACAAACAATACAAGAACTTTGGCAAGATGAACGCTTATTGGTTGCCGCTTTAATTTTTTCTTTTTCAATATGTATTCCTGTGGTGAAATTCATTTTACTCACCATCGCTTACATAAAAAAACATTCAAAATTAGAAGTCACTGTATACAAAATAATAAGTAAAATTGGCAAGTGGTCAATGGCTGATGTTTTTGTTGTGGCAATTTTTCTTGCTGTGTTATCAACAAATCATGCTGAGACGGCAACACAACAGAAAATGGTAATATTCGGCTTTAAATTAGACTTTATTGTTAGCAGTGAAACGTTATCTGCTTTAGGCCCCGGTTTTTACTACTTTACATCTTATTGCTTGTTATCTTTATTGGGCACCGCTATTAGTAGCAGCAGTATTAGTACTGAAACTAAAGTATCGGCAAATCCCCCTATAGCGGTTAAAGCTATAGATTAATGAAAACAGTGCAAGTGAGCGTGAATGTGAATGTGAATATGTTAAAAATCAGATAACTAAAGTCACTCAATAAACACCTAGTATTTAGTTTTTAGTTTTTAACAATAAAAAATTCATCAGCACGCTTTACGGTTAAATAAGCATGATTATACTCGCTGAATATGCAAATTGGTCGGCGATGTAATGAACAATATACGTTGCCATCAGCATTAAGTTTGTCATCAGTAATATCAGCACCTTGATGTGGACACCGTGCAGAAACCGTACGATATTCTGTTTCACCATTTGCCAATAATTGTTGATAAATCACCACAGGCTTTTCTACACTGGCTGATGGTAACTTTGCCATAGCAATTAAAACATCATCACGCTGAGTTGACTTAACGTCAATAATTTTAATCTCATGCTCTACTCGTCCACCCGCTGGATAGTATGTATCTAGTGTTAACAAAATTATTCCTAAAAAATTAAAAAACTTGACTGCATTTTTGGACGTTCAATGACTAATTTAATCAATAAATTACTGATTATAGAGAAGGGAAATAGATGTAGAAGTAATAAATTATTTTAAATTTCCGATGTGTTAAGTGCTATATCATAAAGAAATTGAGGTTGAGAAATAGTAAACCCTTGTGAATCTAGCCATACTATTGCGGCATTAACATTATCAAACACACAGCGCTCATAACCAACATCAGTCGTTGGGACCATTTTTTCAAGTTGCATGCTTTTCAGCCTATTACGGCTATAAACATGACAATCTTTAATACAGCCATGTTGTTTAAACCACTGACAAAGTTCAATCACATGATGCTCTATTTCTGGTATACCCAACTCCCACTGTTCAAAAACAGAGATTATGGCCCAATCATCATTAATTAAAGGTGTTACCGCAGCTTTAAATTCTTTGATATAAGTAATTACAGCTTCTTCGTTCCATGAGTCTGCAAATAACTGCATAACAACTTTATCTTCAACTTTTATTTTCCAACGTCCATGTATAGGTAACATGTGAAGTCCATACAAATTAAAAACTATTGGTATAATATACAAATAAAGCACTTTGTGCTAACGCTGTTTATATCTAGAGTGTCGTAACGGTTGTCAAAAAATAAAAAAGGTGACTATACTCTTTTGAAGATCAATAATTTAACTTGGTATTTTTCACATTGAAAAAGCACTTTTATATTTCAGCTTTTATTCTTTTAGCTATAGCAATGACTCATAATTTGTCGTTTGCAGGTGATCAGCGACTCAGTTTCAGCGTTCCACCTTTCTCACCTTTCAATGGGTTTGATGAACAATCTCAATGTAAGGGGATTGGTGTCTTAGCCATTGAAAAAGTGACGAATACTCTTAACACCCCGCTTAAGTTAGCCGCTTTCCCATACGCAAGAATTTTAAATTCGTTAAAAAATGGCGAGCTTGATTTAGCGCTACTATTTAAAAATAACACGGTAACTGAAGACGTTGAGTATATTGGCCCACTATCACTAGAAAAAATTTTTATACTGACTCAACCTGACACCACAATTAAACAATATAAAGATTTATATCAACTTACTAGGATTGCCGTTATTAGAAGTGCGCAATTTAATAAAAAATTTGATCAAGATAAACGATTAAATAAAATTAGCGTGAATAGCTACAATCAAGCTATTCGGTTATTAAAATTAAATCGTATAAATGCAGTGATTGGCTCTAAAGTTGGGCTTGAGTATGCTCTCTACCAAGAAAAATTGGATGAAGACATTATGGCTAATGCCTTTTACCTAGGTACAAAAGAGTTGGGGTTGCATCTAGCGAAAAAGTCGCCTTTTATATCAATGAAACCACTTTTAGAAGAAGCGGTTAAAGAAGCTTACCAAGATGACCTTTTAGAACAACTTTATAGACAACAAATGCAATATTGCGCAAACTTATGATCACAAGCAACATATCACTCAGTATGCTGACAACCACCTGTTTCAATTTGTAAGACGCTGGTTTTAATATCAAATTGTTCTTTTAAAACACGCTCAACTTGAAAACGACAAACTTCATCGTGTTTCTCCAATGTACATTGATGTTTTAAAACAATATGAGCACCAACAACAACTTCGCCGTTGTCACTTTTTACAATTAAATTATGTACATTGTCAATATGCTCAACACTTTGTAATGCCGCTTCAATTTTCTTCAGTGCAGGTAAACGAACACCGTTGAAAAACAAGCCTTTAATACATTTAAAAAGTAACTTAGAGCCCGTAAGCAATACAAATACTGAAATAAGCACACTCGACAAAGAGTCGACCACAGTCCAGCCTGTAGCGTGAATAATAATACTGGTGGCAAAGGTAACTATCGTTGAGAGTAAGTCAAAAAAGGTATGTAAAAATACGGCATAAACATTAACACTATCTTTGCGGCCCTTATATAACACATAGGCCGATGCGCCATGAAATAAAAAGCCTAAAGAGGCAACTGACGACATAACAAAGGTATTTATTTCATGTTCATCGTGATGTTCATGACCAAATAATCTATCCGCACCTTGTAGCAAAATCCAGCAACTAATTAATATATATAAAGTACCATTAATTAATCCACCTGAGAGTTCTAATCGGCGATAACCATCACTAAAGGTTTGACCAAACTTTATGGCAAGCGTTGAGGCAATTAAAGCAATAAATAGAGAGCTGTTATGAACAAACAAATGCCCTGCATCAGCATATACCGCTAAAGAGTTAGCATAGAAGGCACCTACTAACTGTAACAACATAAATACACTGGTAATAGCCAATGCAATAAGTAAACGTCGTTGAGATGATTTATGTGTAGTTAAAGTAGTCATGCAAAAATTTAGCTCGGTTTGGGGATTGGTTTACATTGCTGTGCATTGTGTCGTAAAAATGCGCAGCCATTGTAATCTTATTTGATTTAATAAAATAGTGATTACCACACTGCACATCACAGACCTGTTTTTAATTAAAACCGGCCTTTTACCTATTGAGCCCAATAAGCTTGGTCTAAGCTGTCTTCACGTTCAGGTAAACCACGCGACAAACGTGGAGAATGTTGAACTAACACCTCATAACTTGCTCTATTAGCATATTTGCTCATTTGCGATAACGACGAATAAGTTAGTGCGGGTTGTTCGTGCTTACTAGAGTTTGCCACGGTATTTTTATGATAAACATTTGCGCTTAAATCATGCAATATTGCAGCAAGAGCTGCATCGCCGGCACCGTTGGTATTTTTAATGCTTTCAGGGCCACCCATATAAGGGGCTGAGTGCGTATAAATTCGAATAGGATTTTTACAATCTTTTAAGAACATTGGACGAGAATATTCATAACGATTAAATTCGTGAATTTCACCAGAAAGCAATGGGTATTCGCTTTCTCGCTTAAACACATCATCTACATAACCTGCCATGTATAAACCATCTTTACCGGCAGTGCATATAACCATATCGACCCAATCCAGGCATTTATTAGCAGCAAGAAGTGGATCTTCAATATCAGTAATCGCTAAAGCTTCTTCTTCATTCATCGTGAGTATGTTGACATACTTTTCAACAAAATCACGCCAAAACTCAGGCTCTTCTTCTATTAAAAACTTAGTACCTAGAGTAAGTACAACCGGTACACCTGCAGCGTTAGCACACTTCACTGCTTTTACAGCCGCTTCAGTCATGGTGTCGCCAGGTTGAGTACGCATTAAGTACGAACTAATAACCAATGCAGAAGCGCCAGCGATTAATGCTTCATCTATAGAGTCAGGATGTAAGCGGTTAATTAAACCTGCATTAATACCAAATGTTCGTTCGCCTGTATCATCAATCAAAGTAAAACAGCGACCAATAGGGCCATCTACCGGTTGAAGGTAATTAAGATCAACGCGTGAAGAGGTATTACTGATAAAACGATAAGCATAATCGCCAACATGAATATTTTCAGACATTACGCCAAGTAACACTGAGCGATCATCGGCAAGTACCGAATAATTGTGCATTGTGTTGCCTATTGTACCGCCAGCAAATTCATAATTAATAAGCGACTCATCTTTTAAACGCTTATAAAGACGTTGAGTAACTTCATCTGAAATAACTTGTGACATACCGCGCTGAAGATCAAACTCATCTAAAAAAGCCTGATCAACTTTAGCTTCAATATCGACCAAAACTTGATCGATACCGACAATATAATTTTGCTTAGCATTCGAGCGAGGGTCTACTTGGTTTGTTAACGGGTTTTTATTATCGACAGGGAAATAATGTCTATGTTGACGTCGTCCAGGAAACTTCATGAAGCAATACACGGTTAATGGCAAAAAACGAATTATACCGTAATGCTATTTGGTTTGACCAGAGCACATTAGCTGAAATAGCACAGAAATGCCTATAAGTTTGTACTAAAAGCAAAATAGTAATTCTATTGGCGATTAAAATTGACTAACGAGCGCATAAACAACAAAAACATCCATAATTAGCGCTCGATAATAATTCAATAGTGAAAATATCAATGCGTGACATAATCATCATAAGAAGCGATTTCTCGTTGTGCTCTCTTTTGTTCTTTTAACGCCTCAATTTCACGCCATTTACGTTTGACCTGCTTACTATTTTTTTTATGCTGATACTCAACATAATCATCAAGTTCATCTTGGTTTTCTTCTTTATATTGCTTAAATTGCATAACAAATACTCCTATTGATAATTTGTTTTAAATTAATCAATTTATATGACAGTTATTTGAATGAAAGATGACAATTTAAAGAATTAAGCTAAATTTAGAGAAATGGAATGCTACGTTATAATTGCTCAAAATAATTTATAAAAACAATTAAGTTGAAGCCTAAATATAATAATTTAAACTTAAATTCGATAAGCCCTAATTATTCTATTAAAATTATGCTTAAATGAACAATATAGTGATTAATAACAATAAAATTACATCTATTGGAGAAATAAATGTCGGATAATAAAAAATACCGCTTAGTCACTCGAAGTGATTTCGATGGTTTAGTTTGTGCTATTTTACTTAAACATATTAACCTAGTTAACGATATTCTCTTTGTACACCCCAAAGATATGCAAGACGGTGTTATTGCCGTTGGAGCTGACGACATTTCGACAAACCTTCCTTTTGTTGAAGGTGTACACATCGCATTTGACCATCATCACAGTGAAACAATACGTAACGAAAAACGTGACAACCATGTTATTGACCCCGATGCACCATCTGCTGCACGTGTAGTTTACGACTACTACGGCGGCGCTGAAACTTTCCCAGCTAGCTGGCAAGATATGATGGAAGCTGTTGATAAAGGTGACTCTGCACAATTTAATATGGATGAAGTGCTTCATGCTAAAGGTTGGGAGTTACTTAATTTCATCATGGACTCTCGTACAGGCTTAGGACGTTTTAGAGATTTTAGGATTTCTAACTATGAACTCATGATGGATTTAATCGAGTTTGGTAAAGACCACAGTATTGAAGAGCTACTAGCCCTGCCAGATGTTAAAGAACGCACTGATCTATACTTTGAACACGAAGAAAAATTTAAAGCACAAATTAAACGCTGTGCCACCGTACATGGCAATTTAGTTGTGCTGGATTTAAGAGAAGAAGAGATTATTTATTCAGGTAATCGCTTTGTAATTTATGCTCTATATCCACAATGTAATATTTCAATCCATATTATGTGGGGACTTAAGAAACAAAACACAGTTTTTGCCACCGGAAAATCTATTTTTGATCGTAGTTCAAAAACTAATGTTGGCGAGTTAATGCTGAAATTTAATGGTGGTGGTCATAACGCTGCCGGTACATGTCAGGTGCCTCATGAGCAAAATGAAGCTTGTCTTGCAGAACTTATTGCCACGATTAATGCTGACGGTTAAACGTTTTTAACTACATTTAACACCTTATAAATGCCCCTGTAAGAAAAGCTGTCTGGCTTTACCTTCTTGGGGCATTTTTTATTATTTGCTTATCCAAAAGCAAAATACATTTTTATTATCTTGATCAGCACTTTTGTTAGCAACACCAATGAATGTAAAAAGTATCGCTTAGACAATAATAAAGAAGTGTGAATTAAGCACCAAGCCCTACTTACTCTCTCTCGCAGCGTTTCACACGACACAATATAAAAATATTTTAATTTATGATATACATAACTATATAAAAAATCTTTTGCACTAAACAAGGAACTTTATGCCAGAGTCCCAGTGTTCATCTTGTCAACATATCGTAAAATCAATCGTTCGAAATTGTCCTATGTGTAATGGTGGGATGAAAACGATTGAGAAATCTCAGCTAAAATCATGCCCTCGCTGCGCAGTGCCATTAGATGAATACCTTTATAGAAATCATGAGCTAGATAAATGTGAACAGTGTGAGGGAATTTGGTTACAGCCTGATGAGTTTTCAGTGTTAACGTCTGAGTTTGATGTATATCGTGACGATGAAAGTAATCCATTGTATTTACGACCAGGACTTCCTTCAGCTGAAAACTACCTGCCCTGCGCAAATTGTCAGAAAATGATGTCTCGTCGAAATTTCAAATCAATTTCAGGCGTTTTAATTGACTCTTGCCTACATTGTGGAATTTGGCTAGATAAAGGCGAATTAGCATTTATCAGAAGCTTTATCGCCAGTGGTGGATTAGATAAATCACAAGACCATACGTTAGTAAAACATGAGCTAAAAATAGAAGCACTTGATGACCGTATTTCAGATGTTGAGTTGATGGAGAAGATGCTAAATAAATATAGCTTGAAAAGAATATTCTTTCGGGGTTTTTAATATAATCGTTCAACTATACATAAACTTAGTAGCGTCGCGCTCTACTGCATAGATACAGGAGTTAGAGTAACGCCATTTGTCTTAAAGTGAAGACACAGATTTCGCCCTTGCAGCTAGCACTGTGCCCTACTCAGCTAAAACATTAACAATTTAAGCTTCAATTCCCCAACCGTCAGTATGACCTTTAAACTGAGTTACTACTTTTTCAAAACGAGCTTCTAGCACAATAATGGCATCATAAAGCGGGAGTACTGTTATTGAACAATCTAAAGCCCACACTTTTGGATTTTCATCAATATGAACATCACATGCAATATCAGGTGATACTTCAGCAAGATGATCTGCCATAGCCTGCGCTTGCTCTTGTGTTTCAAATAAGTGGAAAAAAACAACCGTATGCTTCACGGTTAAATCGATACCTGCTTTTTGCATTTCAAACAGTACTTTACCTGTTTCATCTTTTGGGAAGTTCATATTACTCATCATGGCTATAAAATTAATGGCGGTATTATAAACGGCAATGTTTTAAATGAATAGAAAACAAAATATATTTAATGGTTATAGTCATACCTCGATGCTAACAAGTTAGCTGACTCCAAAGGCTAAGTTAATGTAAGTAGACTCTAGTTTAATAAATTGAACAGCTTGGAGTTTAATTTATCTGCTTGGCGTCGCGGTGGCGACAACACGCAAGGGGGAGATAGACACAGATCTCCCCCTTGCATCCCCCACTGTGCCCTGCACAGCAAAACACTCCAACTGAATTTAGGCACGAAGTTTATTCCTGCCGAAAATCGTCCCTTCACACGGCAGTCTACGCCATCGACATGCATGGACGCACTAATGCCGTGAAGGCATGGATGCCTAGGAACGGCCATGGCTCCGATAAACATCGCACTTATCTAAATTCAGTTTCCGTTGCTGTGATGGGATCGGGAGTTTGCTTAACTTGTATTGCCCCATATAAAATCAGGTTCTTAGTTAATGATAAACAACAAACGTGAAAAAACGACAAGTCTGCTTCATTAAACTCCGGAATGATGGCCAATATTCACGTATCACTGGCATGGATGCCAGTGAAAGCGCTGTAGTACATGGATGTACGTTCAGCGCTGGTACGTCGAAGAATATTGGACGTCATGGAGGAAACAAGTTTAATGTAGCAGCGCCGAGGGAGTCCAGAGGGAGGCCGGCGCTAGCCTCCCTTTGGGTGTCGTCGCCACCGCGACAACGGTAGATAAGCGTGCATTAAGCCTTAATGTGTATCTGACCCTACTTAATATTTAACTGAAAAATCAAGTGTATCTGACCCCATTGATTTTTATGGTGTAGTTCTTTAGCAAATCGGTTTATTGAGATATTAAAGAATAAACTCTACAGATAAACCAAACTCCAAGTCTGCTTCATTAAACTCCGGAATGATGGCCAATATTCACGTATCACTGGCATGGATGCCAATGAAAGCGCTGTAGTACATGGATGTACGTTCAGCGCTGGTACGTCGAAGAATATTGGGCGTTATGGAGGAAACAAGTTTAATGTAGTAGCGCCGAGGGAGTCCAGAGGGAGGCCGGCGTCAGCCTCCCTTTGGGTGTCGTCGCCACCGCGACAACGGTAGATAAGGGGGGATATAGACATGATATTATTTAAATGAAAAATCAAATGTACCTGACCCATTTGATTTCTAGAGAGAGTGTCCGTCTAATATTGTCTATGAAAAGTGATTATGAATAGCTTTATAAGCTTATAAAGCTATAAACGAATGAAATAAAAGGTTTACAGCAATCAAATGGAATATATTATAGTCTTTATTCGAAGTATTAAATAAATGGAATTATATGCCTCATTCAGAAAAATCACTATTTCAGCTACTTTCATTCCATATTGCATTATGGGCACCTATAACCATAGCTATTCTGTTTTCGATATATATTTTAAATACTAGTAATTTGATTTTTAAAAGTGGATTTTCTGGATTAAATAATGCGTGGGATATTTTTAAAGTACCTTTAGCTATTTTTTCATTAGCATTCCCAAGTGTAGCTTTAATAACCGCTAATCATAGATCTATTCAAAGTAAAAATCAGATAGAGCTCACTGTTAAGCAAAATATGCTTAAAAATTATTACGACTCCATTGATGATTTTGAACAGTATGTAGAATCATTTACTTTTAAAAGTAATTTAATATATCGGAATAAAAGAGTTTTATATAGAAAAATATTCCCTCTAAATACTCCTAAATCAGTAACGACTACTGTTGATAAAAATACATTGATTGAAATTAAAATATATTATAAAAATGCCGTTCACAATATTTTAAAGGACATTGAAAACCGTATTTATCTTCAAAAAAATCAGATTGAATACGCTGACATTATAGTGATAGTTGCCGAGTTATATAAAAAATTAAAATTGAATTGGTTAATTAATTTTGGAGTCGGGATTGATGAGAGTAGATTTAAAGAGAGTGATTCCGTGATAGAAACTATCCATAACCTTACTAACGAATTTTACTCTCTACTGAGTTATTGCATAGAATATAGTATGACTGAAAACGGTTTTGTAATATCTGAACACCAATCTTTTTTAAATTCAGAGTCGTGGCTAGAGTTTCAACGTAAAATTAAATCAAAATCTACATTCAGTTTAACTCAGATCGACTTAGGGACTATTAATATACCTCCCAAAGAGAATATTAATTTAGTATAAAAAAACCCGCTAAAAGCGGGTTTTTTATTAAGAATTACAAGCTGTAAGCGAATCGCTTACCAACCTGTTTTCTCTTTAAGTGCTTTACCGATGTCCGCTAAAGAACGTACAGTTTTAACACCAGCCGCTTCAAGAGCAGCGAATTTCTCATCAGCTGTACCTTTACCACCAGCGATAATCGCGCCAGCGTGACCCATACGCTTACCTTCTGGTGCAGTAACACCAGCAATGTAAGATACTACAGGTTTAGTAACGTGTGCTTTGATGTATTCCGCAGCTTCTTCTTCAGCAGTACCACCAATTTCACCAATCATTACGATTGCTTCAGTTTGTGGATCGTTTTGGAACATTTCCAATACGTCGATGAAGTTAGTACCTGGGATAGGGTCACCACCAATACCTACACAAGTAGATTGGCCAAAACCAGCATCAGTCGTTTGTTTAACGGCTTCGTACGTAAGCGTACCAGAACGTGAAACAATACCTACTTTACCAGGCTTGTGAATGTGACCAGGCATGATACCAATCTTAGTTTCGCCAGGAGTAATAACACCTGGACAGTTAGGACCGATCATACGAACGCCAGATTGATCAAGCTTAGCTTTAACGTCAACCATATCTAAAGTTGGAATACCTTCAGTGATAGTAACGATAAGCTCGATGCCTGCATCAATAGCTTCTAAAATTGCATCTTTACAAAATGGTGCAGGAACATAGATAACTGTTGCTGTTGCGCCAGTTGCTTCTACTGCTTCACGTACTGTATTAAATACTGGAAGGCCTAAATGCGTTTGACCGCCTTTACCTGGGCTTACGCCACCAACCATTTGTGTACCGTACTCAAGTGCTTGTTCTGAATGGAATGTACCTTGACCACCAGTGAAACCTTGACAGATTACTTTAGTATCTTTGTTAATTAAGACAGACATTATTTGCCCTCCGCAGCTGCTACAACTTTAGTTGCTGCATCAGTTAATGACTCAGCAGCAATGATGTCTAAGCCAGATTTTTTAAGTACTTCACGACCTTCTTCAGCGTTTGTACCTTCTAAACGTACAACTACAGGCACTTGAACGCCTACATCTTTAACTGCAGCGATAATACCTTCAGCAATCATGTCACAACGTACAATGCCACCAAAGATGTTAACTAAAACAGCTTTAACGTTATCGTCAGAAAGGATGATTTTGAATGCTTCAGAAACACGCTCTTTAGTCGCCCCGCCGCCAACATCTAAGAAGTTAGCTGGCTTGCCGCCGTGTAAGTTAACGATATCCATAGTACCCATTGCTAGGCCTGCACCGTTAACCATACAACCAACATTGCCGTCTAATGCAACGTAGTTTAATTCAAAACGTGCTGCATGTGCTTCACGCTCATCTTCTTGAGATGGATCGTGGAATGCGCGCATTTTAGGTTGACGGTATAAAGCATTACCATCGATACCAATTTTGCCATCTAGACAATGAAGATTACCTTCGTCAGTGATAACTAACGGGTTGATTTCTAATAAAGCGAAATCGAAATCTTCAAACATTTGTGCAAGACCTAAAAAGATCTTAACAAATTGCTTCATTTGCGTTGGGTTTAAACCTAACTTGAAGCCTAATTCACGTGCTTGGTAAGGTTGAGCGCCAACAAGTGGATCGATTTCAGCTTGGTGAATTAACTCAGGAGTCTCTTCAGCAATCTTCTCGATGTCAACACCGCCTTCAGTAGAAGCCATGAATACTACTTTACGACTTGCACGGTCTACAACAGCACCAAGATACAATTCGTTAGCAATATCTGTACAGCTTTCTACTAAAATTTTAGCAACTGGCTGTCCATGCTCATCTGTTTGGTATGTAACTAGGTTTTTACCTAACCAGTTTTGAGCGAAATCTTTGATTTCTTGCTTGGTTTTAACTAGCTTAACACCGCCAGCTTTACCACGGCCACCCGCGTGTACTTGAGTTTTAACAACCCACATATCGCCGCCAATTTTATCGGCAGCTTCGGCAGCTTCTTGAGCGGTATCGCAAGCGAAACCTTCAGAAACTGGTAAACCATATTCAGCGAATAATTGTTTCGCTTGATATTCATGCAAATTCATGGTGTTTTATCCATTTATCTGTAGATGAAAATGGCAATAATTATAATTACTACCATCGAAAAGAGTCGACCGATTATAGTATAAAAGCTCTAAAGAACATAGTCCTTAGAGCCTACTACTATAGTCTAAATCAAACCAAAAAATTCAATATTACTACTTACTTGATGTTTAACTATATATTAAGTAACAAGCGTGTTGGATCTTCCAACAACTCTTTAATTGTTACTAAAAATCCAACTGATTCTTTACCATCAACTAAACGATGATCATAAGAAAGAGCTAGGTACATCATAGGTAAAATTTCAACTTTTCCATTAACTGCCATTGGGCGATCTTGGATTTTATGCATTCCTAAGATTGCCGCTTGTGGCAAGTTAAGAATAGGCGTTGAAATTAATGAACCAAAAACGCCGCCATTAGTGATAGTAAAGTTACCACCTTGCATTTCGTCCATGGTTAATTTTCCGTCACGACCTTTAATCGCTAATGAACGGATACCGTTTTCGATACCTGCCATGCTTAGCTGATCTGCATCACGTAGTACTGGTGTAACTAAACCACGTGGTGTAGATACCGCAATCGAAATGTCAAAAAAGTTATGATAAACAATATCATCACCGTCAATTGACGCGTTAATTGCTGGGTAGCGTTTAAGCGCTTCGGTTACCGCTTT
Source organism: Colwellia sp. Arc7-D (assembly GCF_003061515.1). Classification (NCBI taxonomy): domain Bacteria; kingdom Pseudomonadati; phylum Pseudomonadota; class Gammaproteobacteria; order Alteromonadales; family Colwelliaceae; genus Colwellia; species Colwellia sp. Arc7-D. The sequence goes on along the minus strand of NZ_CP028924.1, from coordinate 1,704,961 downwards.
AACGTAGAAAGACATGAAACCTAAACGGGTATCATGTGTTTTCTCGAACACGTCTTTATATTGGTTACGAAGATCCATAATTGGCTTCATGTTAACTTCGTTAAACGTGGTTAACATGGCCGTAGAATTTTTCGCTTCTAATAAACGTGTCGCGATTGTTTTACGTAAACGCGTCATAGGTACACGTTTTTGTGTACGCTCACCTAATGCTGCAGAAGCTTGTGCTGCTGGCGCTGGCGCCGCTGCTTTTGCTGGAGCTGCTTTAGGCTTGTTAGCTGCTGCTTCAACATCTTCTTTAGAAATACGACCGCCTTTACCAGTACCAACAACATCGTTAGCTGTAAGGCCTTTTTCTTTCATTAAACGACGTACTGATGGACCAGCAAGTTCGTCTGAACTAATCGCTTCTTCTGCTGAAGCTGCAGGTGCTGCGCTTGCTGCTGCACCAACATTAAGTTCACCAAGTTTTTGGTCGCCTAATACTGTCTCGCCTTCAGCGTGAATTATTTTACCAATTATGCCATCAGCTTGTGCAACAACTTCTAAAACCACTTTGTCAGTTTCAATATCAACTAAGTTTTGGTCAACAGTTACGGTATCGCCTGCAGCAACATGCCATGCAGCTACAGTCGCATCAGCAACTGACTCTGGTAATACTGGTACAACGATATCGATAACTTTAGCATTGCCTGCTGGAGCTTTCGCTTCAGCTTTACTTGCTGGAGCAGCATCGCTTTTAGCTTCAGGTGCAGCTGTTTCAGCCTCACCTTCTGATAAAATAGCAATAACTTGCTCGCCAAGTACCGTAGCACCTTCAGCTTGAGATATATCAGTAATTACGCCATCAGACGTTGCTGGTACTTCAAGAACCACTTTATCAGTTTCAATATCAACTAATACTTGATCACGAGACACTTTATCACCAACTTGTACATGCCAAGTCGCTATAGTTGCATCTGCAACTGATTCAGGTAAAACGGGAACCTTAATTTCGGTTGTCATTTATAATATTCCTTACACACTCTTAATTAATCTCTTTATAAAAAAGAGGGTCTATTCTACATTAAGCGCGTCTTGAACTAGCGCCTGTTGCTCTTTAACATGAACTGACATATAACCTACAGCAGGTGCTGCCGAAGCATTACGTCCTGCATATGTCAAATAAGTATCTGCCGGTATCGCCGCTCTAAAATGATGCTGAGAACAATACCAAGCACCTTGATTTTGCGGTTCTTCCTGACACCAAACGAATTGCTTAACATGCTGATATTTTGCAATTTCAGCTTTAAGCTCAACTTCTGGGAATGGATATAGCTGCTCAACACGAATGATTGCAACATTGGTTTGCTCATTCTTACGACGTTGATCAAGTAGTTCGTAGTAAACTTTACCACTACAAAAAACTACGCGTTCAACTTTGTCAGCATCTAATTCATCAACTTCACCGATAACATTGTGGAATACACCCGTAGAAAGTTCTTCTAATGACGATACTGCCATTGGGTGACGTAACAATGATTTAGGTGACATAACAACCAATGGACGACGCATAGGACGAACCACTTGGCGACGCAGCATATTAAATACTTGCGCAGGTGTTGATGGTACACAAACTTGCATGTTGTGATCAGCACAAAGTTGCAAAAAGCGTTCTAGGCGAGCAGATGAATGCTCAGGCCCTTGACCTTCATAACCATGCGGCAACAACATAGTTAAGCCACATAAGCGACCCCACTTTTGTTCGCCTGAGCTAATGAATTGGTCAAATACAACCTGTGCACAGTTAGCAAAATCACCAAACTGCGCTTCCCAAATAGTTAAACCACTTGGTTCAGCTGTTGTATAGCCATATTCAAAAGCTAATACTGACACTTCAGATAACACTGAATCATGTACGTCAAACGGACCTTGACCTTCACGAATATTTTGTAAAGGTAAATAGCGGCTTGCATCGTCTTGATTATGCAAAACAGCATGACGATGGAAGAAAGTACCACGACCAGAGTCTTGCCCTGTTATACGAACACGCTTACCGATATCAACAATAGAGGCATATGCTAAATTTTCAGCCATACCCCAATCAAGTAACTTTTCACCACTGGCCATTTTTTCACGATCGTCATAAATTTTCTTTACGCGATTGTGAACATGATGTTCAGCAGGAATAGTTGAAATTTTGCCGGCAAGTTCTTTCAACTTATCAAGCGATATTTCTTTATCGTAATCGTCATCCCACTCGTGACCAATATAAGGTGTCCAATCAACAGAATGCTCTGTCATTGGTCGCCACTGTTCAACAGTACATTGACCTTCATCAAGCAATTTACGGTAATAAGCAGTTAACTCATCCGTTTTAGCTTTATTGAGTGAGCCTTCGGCATTAAGTTTATCTGCATAAAGTTGACGAGGCGTAGGATGCTTTTTAACTTTTTTATACATAAGTGGCTGTGTAGCACTTGGCTCATCAGCTTCATTATGTCCGTGACGTCGATAACAGACTAAATCAATAACTACATCACGTTTAAATTCGTTTCGGTAATCTAAGGCAATTTGCGTTGCCAAAATAACCGCTTCTGGATCATCACCATTCACATGTAGAATTGGCGCTGATACCATTTTAGCAATTTCAGTACAATATTCACCGCTGCGAGTATCTTCTGAACTTGACGTTGTAAAACCGACTTGGTTATTCACCACAATACGGATAGTACCGCCAACTTTAAAGGCACGCGCTTGTGACATGTTGAAGGTTTCTTGTACAACACCTTGACCCGCAATTGCCGAGTCACCATGAATAGTAATAGGTAATACTAAATCACCTTCATTACAATCACGTCTGTCTAGTCTTGCACGCACTGAACCGATAACAACAGGGTTAACAATTTCTAGATGCGATGGGTTAAAGGCTAACGCTAAATGAACGTTACCGCCCGGTGTTACGAAGTCAGATGAATAACCTTGGTGATATTTAACATCACCAGAAGATAATATTTCATCATGCTTGCCACCGAATTCATCAAATAACTTAGATGGATTTTTCCCCATCACGTTAACGAGAACATTTAAACGACCACGATGAGCCATGCCCATAACAACTTCTTTAGCGCCTTGTGTACCGGCACGTGTAATAAGTTGTTTCAACATAGGTACTAATGCATCGCCACCTTCAAGAGAGAAACGTTTTGCACCTGGGAACTTAGCTCCTAGGTATTTTTCAAGTCCGTCAGCCGCAACTAAGTCTTTGAAAATTTCTTGTTTCTCTTCAACGGTTAATACTGCTTGTGATTGCACCGACTCTAAGCGTTGTTGTAACCAACGTTTTTCGTCAGTGCTGGTAATATGCATATATTCAGCACCAATAGAACCACAATAAGTAGTTTTAAGGGCTTTATATAGATCACCAAGTTTCATTGAGTCTTGGCCAATTGCCAATGAACCAATGTTAAACTCACGATCAAAATCATTTTCTGATAGATCATGGTGAGACAATTGCAAATCACGTACTTTATCACGTTGCCATAACCCTAGAGGGTCAAGGTTAGCATTTTGATGTCCGCGAAAACGAAAAGCATTGATCAGCTGTAAAACTTTAACTTGCTTAGCGTCACTGCCACCCGAAACAACTACGGTTTTTTGTGTTTGTTGGGCTAGGTCTTTAAATTCATTGCGGATTTCAGAATGCCGATATTCAACGTCAGCACCTTCAATTTTAGGAAGTTGTTGGAATATAGCTCGCCACTCTGCAGTTACAGATTGTGAGTTATCCAGATAAGATTCGTATAATTCTTCAATATAAGCAGCGTTCGCGCCACTTAAATGGGAAGACTCTATCCAAGTCTTCATAGCACCTTCGGGCATTGCCTGTTCCTTTATGGGATAAAAGCAATCAAAAGATATGTCTAAAATAAATTATCCGAGCACACGTTTATTGAGTGCTCGGACGTTTAAATTAAACCGCTCTGGTTAGCAACATTGACTTAATATGGCCAATGGCTTTTGTTGGGTTTAATCCTTTCGGACAAACATCAACACAGTTCATAATACCGTGACAACGGAATACGCTGTAGGCATCTTGTAAATCATCTAGTCGCTCTTCTGTTGCAGTATCGCGGCTATCGATAAGAAAACGATAAGCGTGCAATAAACCTGCTGGCCCGATAAATTTATCAGGATTCCACCAGAAAGAAGGACAAGATGTTGAACAACAAGCACATAATATACATTCGTATAAACCATCTAATTTTTCACGTTCTTCGATAGTTTGTAAATGTTCGCGTGCAGGTTGTTCTTTACCATCATTAATCAGGTAAGGTCTGATTTTTTCATATTGATTGTAAAACTGTGTCATATCAATAATCAAATCACGTACTACTGGCAAACCTGGTAATGGACGTAACACAATTTTATTTGCTGGAACAGCAGATAAAGGCGTGATACATGCCAAACCGTTTTTACCATTCATATTCAAACCGTCAGAGCCACAAACACCTTCACGACATGAACGACGGAATGAAAGACTAGAATCTTGCTCTTTTAGCAAAATTAAGGCGTCTAATACCATCATGTCTGAGCCTTCTGGAATTTCCAGCTCATAATCTTTCATGTAAGGTTTGTTATCAACATCAGGGTTGTAACGGTAAATTGAAAAAATTTGTTTCATCACAACGCTCCTAGTAAGTTCTTGCTTTCGGTGGGAAAGCTTCACGGTGAACCGGGCTCATGTTAACAGAGCGTTTGCTCATGTCTTCTGAACCTGGTGTGTAAATAGAGTGACATAACCAATTTTCGTCATCACGTACTTGGAAATCTTCGCGAGCATGTGCGCCACGAGACTCAGTACGGAAGTTAGCTGCTTTAGCTGTACAAAAAGCGGTTTCCATTAAGTTGTCTAATTCTAAACACTCAATTCTGTGAGTGTTAAACTCAGAAGACTTATCATCTAAATGGGCATTTTGTAGGCGTTCACGAATTTCAGTTAATTCTTTCATGCCCTGTGCCATTGCATCACCTTCACGGAATACCGAGAAGTTAAATTGCATACATTTTTGTAAATCTTTACGAATTTGAACTGGATCTTCACCACTCGTTGATGATTCCCAACGCTTAGTACGCGCTAACGAAACTTCTATATCAGATTCAGAAGCATCTTTACCGGCTTGAGTCTCACTTAAGTAAGTACCTAAGAAGTTACCCGCAGCACGACCAAATACCACTAAATCAAGTAATGAGTTGCCACCTAAACGGTTAGCACCATGTACTGATACGTTCGCAATTTCACCAACGGCAAATAAGCCTTCAATAATTTTTTCTTCGCCCGTTTCTGGGTTGAAGTTAATTGCTTGACCATTAACATTACAAGGCACACCGCCCATCTGATAATGACAAGTTGGTATAACAGGAATAGGCTCAACAGCAGGATCAACGTGAGCAAAAGTTTTTGATAAATCACAAACTCCTGGTAAACGTTTTTCTAGTGTTTCACGACCTAAATGATCAAGTTTAAGTTTAAGATGTGGACCTAAAGGACCGTCGAAACCGCGACCTTCGCGTATTTCAGTCATCATAGAACGAGCAACAACATCACGACCGGCTAAATCTTTAGCATTCGGTGCATAACGTTCCATGAAACGTTCGCCGTCTTTGTTAAGAAGGTAACCACCTTCTCCACGACAACCTTCAGTTACTAATGTGCCCGCACCCGCAATACCTGTTGGGTGGAACTGCCACATTTCCATATCTTGCATTTGTACGCCAGCACGAAGTGACATACCAACACCGTCACCGGTATTAATGTGAGCATTAGTGGTAGAAGCAAAAATACGACCCGCGCCACCTGTTGCTAAAACAGTAGCACGTGCTTTGAAGTAAACAATTTCACCAGTTTCAATGCAAATTGCGGTAGTACCAACAACAGCACCGTCACTATTTTTAACTAAATCTAATGCATACCACTCAGAATAAACGTTAGTTTTGTTTTTAACATTCTGTTGGTATAAACAATGTAGTAATGCATGACCTGTTCTGTCCGCTGCAGCAGCTGTACGTGCCGCTTGTTCACCACCAAAGTTTTTAGATTGTCCACCGAACGGACGTTGGTAAATTTTACCTTCTTCCGTACGAGAAAAAGGTAAACCCATTTTCTCTAGTTCGATGATAGATTCTGGACCCGTTTTACACATATATTCGATTGCGTCTTGGTCACCGATATAATCAGAACCTTTAACCGTATCGTACATGTGTTGTTCCCAATGATCTTCATGAGCATTACCCAAGGCAACAGTAATACCGCCTTGTGCAGATACCGTATGAGAACGAGTAGGGAAAACTTTTGAAATCAAAGCACAAGATTTGCCTGATTCCGATATTGCTAGGGCAGCGCGCATACCTGCACCACCAGCGCCAATGACAATGGCGTCGAATTCACGAATTGGAACGCTCACTTACACACCCCACACAGTTAATAGGCCTGCTGCAAAGTATACGAGCAACAAAACAGAAAAGAAAAATTGTAAACCACCGCGTAAAAGCGCAGGTTTAATGTAATCAGAAAGTACTTGCCAAACACCAATCCAAGCGTGAATTAACAACGCTACAATGGCTAGAATGGTAAATATTTTAGTGCAGATACTACCAAAGAATGCCTGCCAAACTTCAAACGTAACATCAGATGTTATAACGAAAAAGCCAACAAGATAAAAGGTGTAAAGTGCTAAAATAATGGCACTAGCACGAAGAAGAATGAAATCATGTACGCCACTACGGCCTACTGTTGCTGCATTATTTACCATAATCGAACTCCTACTACTACAGTAAGCACCAACCAAAGTGCAATGATAAGTTTAGCCGTAGCATTACCTGACGCTAGTTCTTCAAAATGACCTAAATCCATAAATAAATGACGGATACCGCCAAGTAAGTGGTAGATAAGTGCAGAAAGCGTACCGAGCATAATTATTTTGAAGAATAAGCCGCTAAGTAATGATTCTACTTGCGCGAAACCTTCAGCAGAAGATAGAGATAAAGAAAGCGTCCACAATAAAATACCAATAGCAAATACCATAATTACACCTGAAACACGGTGCAATATAGAAGCATTAGCTGCTGCATGCATTTTAATTGTTGACAAATCTAGGTTTACAGGACGTTGTTTTTTCACGATTGTTGCCTAAGGAGCTCTTAGAGCCTTCAACTTATTTTTTTTACGTCATCCAACCAATATATTAAGTTAGATAACCCCTCTCCGATGTAAATTAAATTTTTGCACTTGATTGATGAATGCTAAAAAAGAATTCAGATCGGCTTGATTATATAGGTGAAAATCATTAATTACAATTTTCTTCCCGACAAGTTTCAGCCTATTTACGAGGCTAGCGACTATTTAACAACCATACGTAACAAAAATTGATAATGACATGTAACTTTAGTCTAAGAGCGAAACAAACAAATTGACTTCTAGGGGGTGATCTGAAGTAGAATAGGGTTAGTTTAATATTCACAAAAATTGACTAAACATTTGGTTTTAACAATTTTCTAGATAAACAAATATAATGGGGACGAAATATATGGCTGATTCAAAAGCCTCTCTTAGTATCGACGGTAATGTAGTTGCGGAATTACCAATTCTTAAAGGTAGTGCTGGTAACGATGTTATAGATATTCGTACACTTGGCAGTGCTGGCTATTTCACCTATGACCCAGGATTTTTAGCAACTGCCTCTTGTGAGTCTGCAATTACGTTCATCGATGGTGGTAAAGGTATTTTACAACATCGTGGTTACCCAATTGATAGTCTTGCTAAACAAGCAGACTACCTAGAAGTTTGTTATATTTTATTGAATGGTGAAGCACCATCTAAAAGCCAATATGATGAATTTACTAATACAATCACTAACCACACAATGGTACATGAAAAATTAGTTCACTTTTTTCATGGTTTCCTACCAGATGCACATCCAATGGCGATGCTTTGTGGTGTTGTTGGCGCTATGTCTTCTTTTTACCACAGTGATTTAGATATTCATGCCGCTGATCAACGTATGCGTAGTGCTCACCGCTTAATTGCTAAAATGCCTACTATTGCAGCTATGGCATATAAATATAGTATCGGACAACCTTTTGTTTACCCACGTAACGACTTAACTTATGCAGAAAACTTCTTGCATATGTTGTTCTCTGTTCCGGCTGAAGAATATGTTGTTAGCCCTACTGTTGCTCGCGCAATGGACCGTATTTTTACGTTACATGCAGATCATGAGCAAAATGCTTCAACGTCTACAGTACGTTTAGCGGGTTCTTCAGGTGCTAACCCTTACGCATGTATCGCAGCGGGTGTTGCTTCACTTTGGGGCCCTGCTCATGGCGGCGCTAACGAAGCTTGTTTAACTATGCTTCAACAAATTGGTTCATTAGATCGTGTTGATGAATTTGTTGCTAAAGCAAAAGATAAAGCTGACCCTTTCCGCTTAATGGGCTTTGGACATCGTGTTTATAAAAACTTCGATCCACGTGCTACCGTAATGCGTGAAACATGTCATGAAGTTTTAACTGAATTAGGTATACAAGATCCATTGCTTGATGTAGCAATGGCACTTGAAAAAGTAGCGCTAGAAGACCCATATTTCATTGAGAAAAAATTATACCCTAACGTTGATTTTTACTCAGGAATCATCCTTAAAGCTATTGGTATTCCAACGAACATGTTCACAGTAATTTTTGCTATGTCACGTACCGTAGGTTGGATTGCTCACTGGGATGAAATGCTTGGTCAAGAAGGACAAAAAATCGGTCGTCCTCGTCAAAAATACACTGGCGAAATTAACCGTAAATTTGTTCCATTAAGTGAGAGATAATTAGCATTAATTAATCGCTTATTATATTCTTTAAAGGCAACCTCTTTGGTTGCCTTTTTTTTTAATGTCATGTTAAGTACATGGTTATTAAATTACTTATATACCTTAAGTTAATAACTTCCGTATACAATTTCTGTACATTCGTATTACAAACACGGTATTGTTACGGCAATATTCTCTCCATACTTTTAACGGTAAAATAACCTTGCTTGAACATATTTTAATTGTCGATGAAAGCCGCTTAGTGCGCGAAGCACTTGCTAAAATATTATGCTCATGTGGTGTTAGTAAGACTGCGATTTCTTGCATTGAAAATATTGAAGACGCCTTAGAGTTTGCACAGTTTTCAACCATCAGTTTATTAATTTGTGCTGATAATGCAACGACAGATAACAGCTTTGAATTTCGCGATGAATTAGTAAAAATATTAAATATTGATCATCTGCCAGTATTGCTACTTTCACAGAAAATTGTTGAAGATATTACTCACAGCCCAGATGTGCAAGTCGGCACTATTTCAGCCATAAATCATAGTATTGCATTATCACCTCCCTTTAAAAGACATAGGGTAATCAACGCTTTATTTAAACTAACGCAAGATCCAATATTTGCGAATTGTAGCGAACAAGTGAATACAAATAGTGCGTCTATAGCTTCTATTGTCAATAATAAAACTGATCTTCAAGAGCAAAAACCAACAATTCTAGTCGTTGACGATGAAAGTAGTAATATAGATGTTGCCGCCGGAAATTTACGAAATCTTTACCGCGTAATAGCAGCTAAATCAGGCCAACATGCTTTAAAAATTGTGGCAAGCAATAACCACAACATAAGTTTAATTTTATTAGATATTATGATGCCGACCATGGATGGCTACCAAGTATGCAAAAGCCTTAAAGAGATAGAAAGCAGTGCAAATATTCCGATAATATTTTTAAGCGCTAAAGCACTCGTTGAAGATATAAAGTACGGTTTTGACCTGGGTGCTGTTGACTACATAACGAAACCGTTAAATGGTGACTTACTCCGTGCACGTGTTGCTACACATATTCGATTACAACAGCAACAACTTGCTTTAGCAGCACAGGTCTCCACACTTAAAGAAAATGCTAAGTTACGAGAAGATATAGAAAAAATAACTCACCATGATTTAAAAGCCCCCCTAAATAACATTTTATTTGAAACTTATCGCCTAACAGACAAAAGTGCGGCTAAATCTATAAATCGCGCGGTAAATAATGTTGTAAACATGGTAAATAACTCGCTCAATTTATATAAAATAGAGCAAGGTATTTATAGCGTAATGCCACAGGTAACAAATTTAAACTTGTTAATTCATGATGCAATTAATGCAGTAACAAAAACGAGTGATGCTAAAAACATTACTTTCGAACTGAGTGGCTTTGATGTTCAACACAACATTTTGGTAGAGCCATTACTCTGCTTGTCTATTTTTAATAATTTAATTAAGAATGCGGTAGAAGCTTCACCTGACGATAAAAAAATAACATTGGCACTAAGCCAACACAATCAATTCATCAGTTTTGAATTAACCAATTATGGCGTTATTCCAGCCCAAATGCGCCCTACGCTGTTTGAAAAATATAGCAGCTCTAATCATAATACCGGTATTGGTTTAGGCACCTACTCTGCTAAATTAATGACAGAAGTACAACATGGTGAAATTGCCTTTAAGATTCTTGATGAACAACAAACTCAGTTTACTGTTAGGTTACCTTCAGCTTAATCATATTTTCTTTTAAGCTTTAAACTAAAATTTGTTTATTTCACCCAAACACCTATGAATGTTTATGCAGATTTAGTGATTAAAAACACCATAAAAATCACTTGTATTAAATGATATTCTCGCCTTAATGGCGCACAATATTAAACTTTATTTGCTCAGTAGATAACGTTTTACTTCTCAATCAATAAGTAAAACAAGTAGAAAAAACCAGAATAAAATGGCTAATTTTATACAATTTATTTTAAATTACTTACAGATTTCTACTGTTTATAAGCCATTTTTTACGACACGCTAAATGCCTAAATCACCTTATATAAATCATAAGCAGTGCCTGTTAATTGATTAAATTTAAGCAATATATTGACGCTATATCATCATTTATTGAGATTTTTCGACTAAAAAAATCAAAAAAATAGTTCAATGTACCTTTAATTTTGCTTTATATAGGCTGTTTTATTCTACTTTTGCTGATCAAATACCAATAATCATTAATTTTTATTAATGTTATTTAGCTAAATTACACTAATAAATGACCATTTTATCTGCTTATTTTAATCCTAATATGATATTTCTTGTAATCAACACCTGAGAGAGTTGAAATAAACACCTATTACAGCTTATTTTTCAACCTAAACAAATCACCGACTATCATTTATTTTAATATCGGGAATAAACATAATAAATACCTGTTATAGGTATATTTAAAATATCTGGTGAATTTTTGTATAAAATAACTTCAGTAAATAGTTAATTACTTACATTCGTAGCTTTACTTTAGGGTACTGCTATAATGCGCAGCGAATTTTCTCGCTAACGGATAAATAATGTCAGATTATCAATTAAGATTTGGTGGTATTGCTCGTCTCTATGGTAATACGCAGAGCGAAGCGCTTCAAAAAGCTCACTTCTGTGTAATAGGTATTGGCGGTGTTGGGTCTTGGGTTGCAGAAGCTTTAGCCCGTAACGGTATTGGCCAGATAACCTTAATTGATCTTGATGATTTATGCATAACCAACATTAATCGCCAAATACATGCACTTACTCATACTATTGGGCAGAGTAAAGTCGATGTGATGCGCGATAGAATTATACAAATTAACCCTGAGTGCATTGTTAATACGATAGAAGACTTTGTGACGTTAGAAAACGTGCGTGAAATTCTGTCAAACTCTTACGATTATGTTATCGATGCGATTGATTCAGTCAATGTTAAGAGTGCTGTTATAGCGCATTGTAAGCGAAATAAATTACCCCTAATAACTATTGGCGGTGCAGGTGGACAAATAGATCCAAGTAAAATTGCTATTGCAGACTTAAGTCAAACCTATCAAGACCCATTATTAGCTAAGGTACGAAACCAATTACGCAGAGAGTATAATTTTTCGCGTAATGTTAAGCGAAAGTTTTCTATTGATGCGGTATTTTCCAGTGAACAGTTACGTTACCCAGACTCAGACGGAAATGTTTGTCATGCAAAACAGTCAAACGATGGCTCTATGCGATTAGATTGCAGTGGCGGCTTCGGTGCAGCAACTCATGTTACCGCATGCTTTGCGTTTTTTGCCGTGGGTAAGTCTATGGAAAAATATTTAAAGAAAGCCCTTAGCTAAGGGCTAACCCTTCATATACATTAGTTATCTTCAAAATCCATCTCGACTAAACAATATATTTTTTTCACAATAGCTAAAAGTCCATTGCCACGCGATGGACTTAAATGTTGCAGTAAACCTAACTCTGTAAAGTAGTTATCCATATCAAAGGCAACAATTTGTGATGCCGTTTTATTATTTACAGCGGCTAAAACAATAGCTAATAGCCCTCTGATCACTTTGGCATCACTATCGCCTTTAAATATAAAGGTGTCGTTATGCTTTTTTTCACACAACAGCCATGCCTGGCTTTCACAACCTGAAATTAAAGACTGATCAGTTTTAACTTCGTTAGGCAAACGTAATTGCTTTTTTCCTAACATCATAATTTCACGATGCTTACTATCCCAACTTTGTGCTTTAGAAAATAAAGTTATGACACTCTCTACATCAAAATCAGCACTAGTATGTGAAATAGAAACAGCATTTTCAATATGGCTTATTTCACTTAAACTGTTTGACGTTTTTGATATGCCAGCAGTTAACTTTTTAATCGCTTGCACAGTAAAATCTATTTCTTCAACATTATTATAAGCAGATAAAGATAAGCGAATACAGCCATCACTCTTTAAGTACTGCATTAAAGGCATTGCACAATGATGCCCAGAGCGTACCGCGATACCTACACTATCTAACGCAGAAGCAACATCATGATTGTGTTGGCCTGCTAAAGTAAAAGAAAAAACAGGAATATCAGGTACATTATTAACAATAAAGCTGAGTCCCTGCACTGTTGATAGTTGCTCGAAGCAATAATTTTTTAATTTATTTTCGTATGCTAATAATGCAAGATGATCATACTTTTCAATAAACTTAATTGCGGCCCCCATTGCTACTACACCGGCAATATTTGGCGTACCCGCTTCAAATTTATGAGGTAATTCATTAAATGTGGTTTTTTCAAAGCTCACGGTTTTAATCATTTCACCGCCCGCTTGATATGGTGGCATACTTTCAAGCAAAACTTGTTTTGCATAAAGTACACCAACACCTGTTGGGCCATACATTTTATGTGCAGAAAACACGTAAAAGTCACAGTCTAACTTATTAACATCAACATTTACGTGAGCAATCGCCTGCGCACCATCGATTAAAGTAAGTGCGTTATATTTTTTAGCAACACGAATAACGTCTTCAATAGGATTAATTTTACCTATTACATTAGAAATATGAGCAAAACATACAATCTTAGTACGCTGGTTAATTACATCCTCAAGTTGGTCAACATCTATTTGCCCCGTTGACGTTAATGGCAATACTTTAATTTTCGCACCCGTTTGCTCTGCAACAATTTGCCAGGGCACAATATTGGCATGATGTTCACTGTAACTTAATACTATTTCATCATTCGGTTGCAAGTTAGAACGACCCCAACTTTGAGCCACTAAATTAATGCTTTCGGTGCTACCTTTAGTCCAAATTATTTCTTTGCTAGTTTTAGCATTAATAAACCTTTTTACTTTTTCACGAACAGCTTCAAAGGCGACTGTAGCTCGGGCACTAACTGAGTGTGATGCCCTATGAACATTAGCATTGTTCGCTTGATAATAATCTTTATGACTATCAATAACGCATTGAGGTTTCTGAGTCGTTGCGGCATTGTCAAAATAGACTAAAGGCTGACCATTTACTAAGCCTGCTAATAAAGGAAATTGTTGACGAAAATGAGGATAAGAAAATTTTTCCATAAAATGTAATAACGATTTCATTAAGTTGCCATAATTATATCTTAAGTTATCACTTTTAAAGTCAGGAAATTCTTTAATTAAGATAAATAAATTCAATATCAATGGGCAAAAATTGAAAACTTACGCTATACCTATAGGGTGTAGATGGATAGGGTGTAGATGGAGGAAAAAATACTATGGCATTATTTTCATGGTTTATTCGAAGAAAAGAACTTAACTGCGCCAAAAACAATCAAGCTACGTTAGAACAAGAGCTCTTAACTTTTAATAACAATACAATGTGGCCGATAGCGAAAGTAAGAAGCAACGTCATATTACAGCAGCAAGAATATGTAAATTCAGCTTCACAATTAAAAAATGAAATTAAGTTAAATGTGCAGGAGGAACCCAGAAAAATCTTACTTAAACAATATGTGAGTTAGCTTCACATAATAAAACAGCATAAAAGCTTAGCTGATGAACGTCTTCTTACAGATGTTCAAATAGCTAAGTTTTAATTAATCAAATAATGTTACCTGCAATACTTTAATCGCATCACTAAATTCGCCCTTTTCAACTAAGTTTTGACTGATATTATAATGATAACTTGGCATGAGATAATGCCGAGGAGCTAATAGAAATAAATTTACATATATTTCTGGCAAAGCCAACTCAAAATATTCTAATTTTGTTCTTCCAGATATGGGCTTAAATGCCTGAACATTACTCCCATTAAGACAAGTATCAGCAATGAACAACCCAATGTCATCTTGATGTGCTTTTGGCGTTGCTAACTGCCAGCCTTGTTCACTTTTCGATAAAATGGGTGTGGTATCTTTTATTAAACTGCGCCATGGAACTTGAGACAAAATACTCTCCCTAAGGGATTTCTTATTACCTTGGTAACTTTCGCTTAATACCACAAGGTTATGAGAAAACGCCTCGCCTTGGACTTGTTGACATTTTTGGTGTTGTTTAGGTAACGGATACTCATCAACAAAACCAATGAAATGGCTAAGTTCATGCACGAGAACATCAAAAGTATCATTTTGGTCAATATACATAATACCGTTATCAACATTGGCTTTTCCCTGTTCAACAATTAAACCAATATAGCGCGCAGTAATATCTTTTCGAGTTAACCAAACACTAGCGTTACAACTTATTTTCTCAACGACTGAATGCTGACAATTTACCGCTTGGATTGGGATATATTTTGGTGCTTGCAAACAAATATATTTTGACAGCTTATGTTGCTTAAATGATGAAATTAATGCGCGGCCATGTCTAAGACCAGCTAAATTTGTTGCAAAAAGTTGAACATCAACTGAACAGTTTGATGTTAATGCTGATGTTGATTTAAGATTTATTGAAATAACGTTATTGTTTTGCAATGCATCTTTATTGTGACTAAACACAGAATATTGCTCAAGCTCCTTGTATAGAGCAGTATTTTCACTTTGCCTTAATTTACTTTTATAAGTATCAATAAATGAAAGGTTACCTTGATATAAAGCTAATCTATATAGCAATACCAATGCTTTTTCATTTGATATTATAGGTAAAAGTAAGGGTTGAATTTCTGAATATTTCTGTAAATCAAAATACACGGTAGATAACGCTAAGCGTGCTTCAATATGCTCCTGACGGACCGCAGATTGAAACCACAGTATGGCTGAGCTTAGGTCTTTATTTTTAAGAAAATAAAGGCCCAGCTGATACGCTGTATTTGAACTTATCTCTGCATGGTACTGTGCTAAATGCAGCCACGCCTTATTATTATGTTCGGCTTGTAATTTAGCTAGCCTTTCATCGGTATTAGTCGCCGTAAATAGATCGAGAGACTCAAGTACGTCTAACTGTTTACGTGTTATGTCAGCATTATCAATTTTTTCATTATACGATACGATTAAAAAAAATAAGCTTAGCAATATTAAAATAACTAAGCTTATAAGTAGCTTTTTAAAAGTATTCATCGTTCACTAAAAAAATGTTTAAAGTGGACTAGATTGTTGCATAGTTTGGCGCATTAAATCTAACTCTAGTTTGGCATATCTATGCTCAACAAACTCATATACGTTAGTGCTTAAGGCAAGTTTAAAGAAGTTAAGTGCTGCATATACATCACCCTGCATTTGGCTATATTTTCCTAAATAAAAGTAAGCCTCACATAAGCGCTCTGTTAATGCTTCACTTGAACTCACATTATCAGCTAATCTATTTATAAAGGCATTTTGGCTCATTTCACCCAAATAAAGTTTAATAATATTTTTAGCCCAAATATCTTCTTCAATAAGCTGAGCATTTAAACTTAATTCTTTACCGGCTTGTAACTTGTCTACTTCTGAATCTGCTAGATATTGCCATAAAACACGGTAAGGATCATCTTGTTGATATTGTCTAAAAGCTTCAAAATCTTCGGAAGCTAAAATCGGACGACCACCATAATACAGCGCGATACCACGATTTAACAAGGCAAATTCATGATCTGGCGCTAACTCTATTGCTGAGTCAAAGGCATCATATGCTTGATTAAATTCTTGTAACTGTGTGAAGTGAATACCGATAAAATTATAAGCGTCTACCATGTCAGGCTTTAGCGTTAAGGCTTGGTTGAAGTCAAAACGGGCTAAGGCACGCAAACCTACTTTGTCGTATTCAACACCACGTTGATAAAGCAACTCAGCTCGCTGTCCATCGCTAATTTCAGCTCGCAACAACACCTGTGTTAATCGAGCTAATGCTATTTCGTTCTTATAGCTAATCGCGATAGGCTCGGCAATGATCAAGTCACCAATTGCAGATTGTTGATTATTTGTTGTTGAACAAGCTTGAGTGAGTAATAAACCTGAAACAAGTAATACTTTGGAAAATAAAGCTTTTGAAAATTGAGTATTAGGAAGTAAGCGCACGAAAAACAAAACCCTAGTAAGTATTTATGTTACTGAGTATATAAAAAAGGGAGCAATTAAGCTCCCTTTTTGTGTACAAGATATTAGCTAAAAAACACTACATACCCGTTGTACTAATATATAACAGTAAAGTTACTCTGCTGAGTCAGTTTCAGGCGCTGCTGCTACTGGCTTTTCCATCGCTTCTTTCATGCTTAAACGTACGCGACCTTGACGATCAACTTCTAGTACTTTAACAACGACATCTTGACCTTCTGTTAAAACGTCGCTTACCGCGTTAACACGTTCTTCAGAAATTTGAGATATATGTACTAAACCATCTTTGCCTGGTAATACGTTAACAAAAGCACCGAAATCAACGATACGTACTACTTTACCAGTGTAAACAGTACCTACTTCAATTTCTGCTGTTAATGCAGTAATACGTGCAATTGCATCTTTCGCTTGATCGCCATCTGTTGCTGCGATTCTAACCGTACCGTCATCTTCAATTTCAATTGTAGTGCCAGTTTCTTCGGTTAATTGACGAATAGTTGCGCCACCTTTACCAATAATGTCACGGATCTTATCTTGTGGTACTTTCATCGTGTGAATGCGTGGAGCAAATTCAGAGATATCGTTACGATGTCCACCAATAGCTTCATCCATAACACTTAAGATATGAGTACGTGCAGCTTTAGCTTGGTTTAAAGCAAGTTGCATGATCTCTTGTGTAATACCTTCAATTTTAATGTCCATTTGAAGTGCAGTAATACCACCAGTAGTACCCGCAACTTTAAAGTCCATATCGCCTAAGTGATCTTCATCACCTAAGATATCTGAAAGAACAACAAAGTTGTCGCCTTCTTTAACTAGACCCATAGCAATACCCGCTACAGATGCTTTAATTGGTACACCAGCATCCATAAGTGCTAATGAAGTACCACATACAGAAGCCATTGAAGATGAACCATTTGATTCAGTAATTTCAGAAACTACGCGAACTGAGTATGGGAATTCTTCAGCTGAAGGCATAACAGCCAACATACCACGTTTTGCAAGACGACCATGGCCAATTTCACGACGTTTAGGAGAACCAACAAAACCTGTTTCGCCAACACAGTATGGAGGGAAGTTGTAGTGCAACATGAAGTTGTCTGTTTTCTCACCCATGATAGTGTCTAAACGCTGTGCATCACGTTGTGTACCTAAAGTAGCAACAACTAATGCTTGAGTTTCACCACGTGTAAATACAGCTGAACCATGAGTACGTGGTAATACGCCTGTCATTACGTCTAATGCGCGGATCATTTCTGGGTCACGACCATCAATACGAGGAGAACCTTGAGTGATACGGCCACGAACAACAGTTTTCTCTAAACCGTGGAATAAATCTTTTGCTTCTTGAACGTCAAGTTCAGCATTATCAGCCAATAAAGATGCAACAACACCATCACGAATTTCTTTAATTTTTTCGTAACGTACTGCTTTTTCAGTAATTTGGTAAGCTTCGTTAACTTGTGCTTCAGAAAGCTCAGCAATCTTAGCGATAAGTTCAGCGTTCTTCACTGGTGCAACCCAATCCCATTTAGGATTGTTAACTTCAGCAGCCATTTCTTTAATTGCTGTGATAGCTGTTTGCATTTGCTCATGACCAAACATAACAGCGCCAAGCATAACTTCTTCAGAAAGTACGTCAGCTTCTGATTCAACCATTAATACAGCTGAGTCAGTACCTGAAACAACTAGGTCTAATTGCGAGTTTACTAATTCAGACTGTAATGGGTTAAGAATATATTTGCCGTCAGTATAACCAACGCGCGCTGCACCAACAGGACCACTAAAAGGCATACCTGAAATAGCTAATGCTGCAGAAGTACCTAATAAAGCGATAATGTCAGGGGCGATTTCTGGGTTAGCAGAAACAACAGTGATAACAACTTGAACTTCGTTAGTAAACCCTTCAGGGAATAACGGACGAATTGGACGGTCAATTAAACGACAGATTAGTGTTTCTTCTTCAGAAGGACGACCTTCACGTTTAAAGAAACCACCTGGTATTTTACCAGCAGCGTAAGTACGCTCTTGGTAGTTAACTGTTAATGGGAAAAAATCTTGACCTGGTTTTGCTTCTTTTTTACCAACAACAGAGACTAATACTGATGTATCGTCCATGCTAGCCATAACGGCACAAGTGGCTTGACGAGCAATTACGCCCGTTTCTAGAGTTACGGTATGTTGACCGAACTCAAATGTTTTAGTAACTGGATTAAACATTTAGTTAGTTCCTTAAATTTCTTTTGATTTTAATCAATCTGTACAATTATTTATTCACTTAGTTAATCACTAAGTATTATCGCGTTACCAATAAGTTACGCGCTAAGTTGAACAAAAAATTATACAGTTTGATTGATTAGCATTTTGTAAATACAAAATTTGCACGACATATTATACTTAACAGTTATATTTTTACTAGCATCAAAGGCAAAATGTTGAAGTTAAAAGAGTAAAAAATGAAGGATTTAATCGATATTAGCTATTTTAACAATTAGCACTACGGTTAATTGGTCTGATATTTGTCAGAGGTAAACATTGTTATCAAAGCAACAGGCTAAATTATCACCGCTGTAGCTAATTTCTAGTATAAAAAAACATTACATTAAGGTTATAAAAAACAGCTATTGGTTTATCTTTCAGTTTATCTAGCGTTTCTTAAAGAATAATAAAAATAAACACTTTAAAGTCGAGATTTAATAACCGCTTAAGAAAACTTATCTATAGGATAGTTAAGCCTTACTACCCTATAAAACAAAGCGCTTTACATGTATTTGATAAGTAACCGTGCTATAAAAAATTTAACACTGCTAAAACGGTTTTTTGAGGATTCTCTTCATGAGGAACGTGGCCTAAATCATCAAAGACAATCAATTGGCTGTTCACTATTTCTTGCTTAAATCTTTTACCAAACTTCAGTGGTATTAATTTGTCTTTTCTACCCCAGATTAAAAGTGTCGGTACATTAATGGTACCAATTTTATCCATTAAAGCTCCGGGGAGTGTTTGTTCAAACCGTGCTTTTAAAGCACTACGATTTCCTTCTCGCAGAGATAATTCGTAGTATCGGTTTACTAATTCATCGGTTACCAAGTCAGGGTTTCCGTAAACATTTTTAACACTTTTTTCTACCATTGATTTAGGTAAAACATTTTTTAATAAGCGACTTGCTAACGGGTTTTGAGACAATTTAAAAGCCAATGGTACTGATTCAGGATCATAAGGATAACCACTAGCATCGACTAAAACTAATTTAGATACTCTATCAGGATGAAATACGGCAGTTGCCCAAGCAATATAACCGCCTAACGAATTGCCCGCTAATACACTTTTATCGATCTTTAATGCATCTAATACGGCAATAACAACTTCAGCGTAACGTTCAATAGAATAATTATTTTGTGGATCGGGTCCTGTTAAACCAAAAGCAGGTAAATCGAAGCGAATAACTCGTCGCTGCTCTTTTAATACCTCTACCCAACCGTCCCAAGTATGTAATGACGCACTAGTTCCATGGATCAAAACAATAGGTTCTTTGTCAGACTTAGGGCCTTCGTCTCTATAGTGAATATTCATCCCTGCAACACTTAAGAATTTTGAGGGCTCAGTTGCCCAGCGTTTACTCAGCTCTTCTACTGATTTGTCGTATGCTATATTCGCATAAAGATAAACACCGAGGAAAACAACCACAATGAGCACAAGGTATAAACTATATTTTAAAATCATCAACTTTAGGTAGGCCTTATAATTAACAGTTTATTTATCAAAAATATTGGAGATAAATAAACTAACCAAAGTGCCGTAGCAAAGCAACACTTACTCTTACTCTTACAACTGTGTTTGTAGCTTTGCTTTTCAGATAACAAATATATAACTAAATTTTATAAATCGATAAGCCAAAAACAAAAAAGGAGCCATTAGGCTCCTTTGAATATTCTTTGTTTAAATCTAGTCTTAACGACGTAGACCTAATTTACCGATTAAAGCAGTGTAACGTTCAACGTTTTTGCCTTTTAAGTAATCAAGTAATTTACGACGTTGGCTTACCATACGTAATAGACCACGACGTGAGTGATGATCATGGATGTGCTGTTTAAAGTGACCTTGCAAGTGGTTGATTTGTACAGTTAACAATGCAACTTGTACTTCTGGAGAACCAGTATCACCTTCAGCTTGGGCGTATTCTGCAACGATTGCAGCTTTTTCAGCAGCGTTTAAAGACATAATATTTACCTTAATTTTAGTGTTTTAAAAATCGCGTCAAGCCGAACACTAAATCAGCAAGACGTTCTAAGAGCGCGTATTCTATCAGTAATTGCTCTAAATGCAACTTTTACTGATGACACCATCTCCTGCATATTAATTAACCAACAACTGTAATTCGTTTTGGGGCAACTAAACCATCATCGTCAATTTCACCAACACCAATAAACTCACCTGTATCGACATCATCACCAATAAAAACCTGTACTAAGCCATGACTTGGACCGCCAGAACATTGAACAGGGTTACCATGACGTAAAAAATTTGCTGACATATCATCAACAAATACCGCTGGTATACCATCGCATGCGGTGGTCATAGGTAATAGCAAAGGGTCTAAATAAACCGACGGAGCTACTTCTTCAGCTTCTGCTTGTGCTAACAATGCCTCTAACGCTGTCATTGTCACCATTCTATCGGTTGGATAATTACCCACAGCACTGCGACGAAGATTGGCAACATGTGCACCACATCCTAAAAGCTCACCTAAATCATCGATAATGGTGCGGATATAAGTACCTTTAGATACATGAATATCTAAGTCGACTTCATCACCTTCAAAACGTAATAAATCTAACCTAAACACTGTTATATCACGTGATTCTCTCGGTACTTCAATCCCTTCACGAGCATATTTATATAAAGGTTGCCCTTGATACTTTAATGCAGAGTACATTGATGGGATTTGTTGCGTTGTACCACGAAAAGTCGCTAATGCTGTGGCGAGTTGCTCAGCTGTAACCTCAACAGGCTTTTCGCTTACCACTTCACCATCAACATCGCTGGTTGTGGTACGAATACCTAATTTCGCAGTAACTTGATAAGTTTTATCGGTATCAAGCAAAAACTGAGAAAACTTAGTCCCTTCGCCCAAACATACCGGTAACATGCCGGTAGCGAGTGGATCTAATGCACCGGTATGCCCTGCTTTTTGTGCAAAGTAAATGTGCTTTACTCGCTGCAATGCATTGTTAGATGACATATCGTAAGGTTTATCGAGTAACAAAACACCGTTAATAGCACGGCCTTTTCTTTTCTTAGCCATTATTATTCACTCTCTGGCTTTTGTGTTTCGTCGATTTCACCTTCGTGATTTTTCATGTCTTCAGCTACGGCTTTGTCTACTAAGTTACCCATGCGAACACCTTCAACCATTGAGCTATCATAGATAAATCTAAGCTCGGGCATAATGCGCGCATTAATACGTTTAGCTAACAAAGTACGAATATAACTTGAAGCTTCATTTAATACATCAATTGAAACATCAACGTTTTGTCCTTCTAATGTAAAGAAGGTAACAAATATTTTTGCATAAGCTAAATCACGGGTAATTTCTACTGCATTCACCGTAACCATGCCTAAACGTGGATCTTTTACTTCGCGTTGAATAATCATCGCGATTTCTTTTTGAATTTCTTGTGCAACTCGATCAGTACGAGCAAATTCTCTTGCCATAAATAATTCCTACAACCTAATACGGGTTCAAGTAATACGGATATAGCCGTTCTCAATTTGAATATTAGGTATATTTTGTAAATGAAAATGGAGGCTAAGCCCCCATTTTAACTAAACCATGAAAACTAAACGCGATTAAAGTGTGCGTTTAATCTCAACCGTTTCAAATACTTCAATTTGGTCACCAACGCGAACATCGTTGTAGTTCTTAACACCAATACCACATTCAGTAGCGTTACGAACTTCTTGTACGTCATCTTTAAAGCGACGTAACGATTCCAACTCACCTTCGTAAATAACGACGTTATCACGTAATACACGAATTGGAGCTGAGCGTTTGATAATACCTTCAGTAACCATACAACCAGCAATCGCGCCAATCTTAGGAGACTTAAATACATCACGAACTTGTGCTAAACCAATGATTTCTTGTTTAAACTCAGGAGCAAGCATACCGCTCATTGCTGCTTTAACTTCATCAATCAATGCATAGATAACACTATAGTAACGTAAATCGATTTTCTCAGCTTCAATCACTTTACGCGCAGTTGCATCAGCACGTACGTTGAAACCAACCATAATCGCATTAGAAGCAGCAGCAAGTGTTGCATCAGTTTCAGTAATAGCACCAACACCACTACCAATAATACGTACTTTAACTTCGTCAGTAGAAAGCTTAGTTAATGAATCAGAAATTGCTTCAAGTGAACCTTGAACATCTGATTTAAGTACAACGTTTACTTCTGAAACTTCACCTGAAGCCATGTTAGCAAACATGTTTTCAAGTTTAGATTTCTGTTGACGAGCAAGTTTAACATCACGGAACTTGCCTTGACGGAATAAAGCAACTTCACGCGCTTTCTTCTCATCTTTAACAACGGTTGCTTCATCACCCGCAATTGGCACACCACTTAAACCAATAATTTCTACTGGAATAGATGGGCCTGCAGATTGAATAGTTTTACCGTTCTCATCACGCATGGCACGAACACGACCGTATTCTAAACCACAAAGTACGATATCACCTTGGTTCAATGTACCTTCTTGAACAAGTACAGTAGCAACTGGGCCACGGCCTTTATCAAGTTTAGATTCAACCACAACACCGTTAGCCATTTTATCAACAACAGCTGTCAGTTCTAATACTTCAGATTGAAGTAATATTGCATCAAGTAATTCGTCAATACCTAAGCCAGTTTTAGCTGATACGTGACAGAATTGAACGTCGCCGCCCCACTCTTCAGAAAGTACGTCGTGTTGTGATAACTCACTCTTAACACGATCTGGATCAGCACCTTCTTTATCCATTTTGTTAACTGCGATGATAATCGGCGCATCAGATGCTTTAGCATGTTGAATCGCTTCAACAGTTTGCGGCATTACACCATCATCTGCTGCAACAACAATAATAACGATATCAGTAGCTTTAGCACCACGTGAACGCATAGACGTAAACGCCGCATGACCAGGAGTATCAAGGAATGTAATCATTCCGTGTCCTGTTTCTACATGGTATGCACCAATATGCTGAGTAATACCGCCGGCTTCGCCGTCAGCTACTTTTGCTTCACGAATGTGATCAAGTAATGATGTTTTACCGTGGTCAACATGACCCATGATAGTTACAACCGGTGCACGTGTAATCGCTTCACCTGTATGGCCACGATCTGAAAGTACCGCTTCTTCAAGGGCATTTTCTTTTACAAGTACCACTTCACGACCCATTTCTTCAGCAACTAATGCCGCTGTTTCTTGGTCAATCACTTGGTTAATGGTTGCCATTGCACCCATTTTAAACATAGCTTTAACAACTTCAGCGCCTTTAACAGACATTTTATTGGCTAGTTCAGCAACTGAAATAGTTTCGCCAATGCGTACTTCGTTAAGCTTAATTTCTACTGGTTTCGTGAAACCATGTTTTAAACTTTGCGGAGAAGATAAGCTTAACTTACCTTTGCCTCTTGCATTACGCCCGCCACGATTATTTCTATCTTGGCCAGCTGGCTTTTTCTTCTTACGTCGACGACCACTTTCATCGGCAGAGTCACTTTTATCTTCAGCTTCTTGCGCGTATTTAGAAGATGTTAAATGTACCACTTCTTTTTCTTTCGCTTTACGCTCAGCTTCTTGCTCTTTCCAACGAGACTCGTTTTCTTCAGCAAGTTTACGTGCAACTTCTGCAGACAATTTAGCTTCTTCTTCAGCTTTCGCTGTTAATTCTGCTTCTTGTTGTAGACGTAATTTTTTAGCTTCTTCAGTTTCTGCAACTACTGGCGCGGCTTTAGGCGCATCTTCAATATTTTTTGCTTTAGTGATTGCAGCTTGCTTAGCTTTAGCTTCGGCTTCAACTTTCGCTTCTGCTTTAGCTTCTGCCTGTACTTCTGCTTTTGCGGCTGCAGCTGCACGTGCATTCTCAGCTTCTTTTGCATCAGCTTCAGCTTTCGCTTTTGCATCAATTTCAGCTTGAACACGTGCTTCTTCTGCAGCTTTCGCTTCAACTTCAGCTTGTTGTTGTTCTTCTAAGTCACTACGTTTTACATAGGTACGCTTTTTACGTACTTCTACTTGAACTGATTTAGCTTTGCTACCGTGGCCTAAAACCAGCGTAGATTTTTTCTTACGGCTTAATGTCATTTTGCTTGGGTTAGCAGTTGAGTCATCACCGTGTTGCTTTTTCAAATAATCAAGTAGGTTTTCTTTTTCTTCTTGCGAAACAGAATCGGTCGCCGATTTGCTCACACCTGAGTCAGCCAATTGGCTAACTAAGCGATCCACCGGTGTACCGATCTCTTTGGCAAGTTGTTCTACTGTTACGTTTGCCATCTATATAATTCTCCCGATGAGTTATTCTTCGTTAAACCAACAAATATTACGTGCAGCCATAATTAGCTCGCCCGCTTTGGTTTCATCTAATTCTTCAATGTCTGATATTTCATCAACGCCTTGCTCTGCAAGATGTTCTAATGTTGTAATACCACGACTCGCTAATACAAACGCTAAATGGCGTTCTAAGCCAGCAAGATTTAATAAATCTTCAGCTGGCTCTGCACCTTCAAGTGTTTCTTCACTTGCAAGTGCTTGAGTAGTAATTGCTGCTTTTGCACGTTCGCGCAATTCTTCAACAATGTCTTCATCCATACCGTCAATATCAAGCATTTCAGCAACAGGTACGTAAGCAATTTCTTCTAACGAAGTAAAGCCTTCTTCTACTAACATCAAAGCAAAATCTTCATCAAGATCTAACTTATCAATAAATAGTGTTAATACTTTATCGTTTTCAGCTTGGTGCTTTTCGTTCATGTCAGCAACAGTCATCACGTTAAGTTCCCAGCCTGTTAACTGGCTAGCTAAACGTATGTTTTGACCACTACGGCCAATGGCCATGGCTAAATTGCCTTCTTCAACAGCGATATCCATCGTGTTTTTGTCTTCATCAACAATGATAGAAGCCACTTCAGCTGGTGCCATTGCATTGATAACGTATTGTGCAGGGTTGTCATCATATAAAACGATGTCAACACGTTCGCCGCCTAACTCACTTGAAACAGCTTGCACACGTGAACCACGCATACCAACACACGCGCCAACTGGGTCGATACGTTTGTCGTTACTTTTAACAGAAATTTTTGCACGAGAACCAGGATCGCGAGCTGCGCCTTTAATCTCAAGCATTTCTTCACCAATTTCTGGCACTTCAACACGGAAAAGTTCAATCAACATTTCAGGTTTAGTACGACTTACAAATAATTGTGCGCCGCGTGCTTCTGGTTTAATTTCATAAAGTAAACCACGAATACGATCGCCTGGACGAAAGCTTTCGCGCGGTAACATGTCATCACGATAAATTATAGCTTCAGCGTTGTTACCTAGATCTAAAATGACACTATCACGGCTTGCTTTTTTGACAACACCAGTGATGATTTCACCAATTTGCTCTTGGTAAGCATCAACGATAAGTCCACGTTCAGCTTCGCGAATTTTTTGTACAATAACTTGTTTTGCTGTTTGTGTTGTTACACGGTCAAACTTAACAGACTCAATTTGGTCTTCAACAAAATCGCCAACGTTTAACTCTGGTTCATCATATTGCGCCGCTGCTAAACTCATCTCAGCATACGGGTTTTCCATCGGTGTTTCGCTTTCATCAACAACTAACCAACGGCGAAAAGTTTCAAACTCACCCGTTGCACGGTCAATACTTACACGAACTAAAATGTCACCTTCATATTTCTTTTTTGTCGCTGTTTCTAAAGCTGTTTCCATCGCTTCAAAAATGCTTTCTCGTGGTAATGCCTTTTCATTAGAAACAGCATCTACGACCAGTAATATTTCCTTACTCATGCTAGTTAGCCTTTCTCATTATTATAAATTATTTGGTGTGGTTATAAACAAGGTGAGCCTTGTCAATGTTACTGATAACAAGTTCATATTCCTCGTTATCAACCATTACAATCAAACTTTCGTTTTCAACGGCAACTAATTTACCTTTGAATTTACGACGACCATTTAATGGCATTGAAATTTTCGCTTCGACCGTTTCACCAACAACCGCTTCAAATTGCACTTTTTCAAAAAGTGGGCGATCAAGCCCCGGTGATGAAACTTCTAAACTATATTCACTACTAATTGGGTCTTCTACATCGAGAATAGCCCCTACTTGACGACTTACTTCAGCGCAGTCATCAACATCGATACCATTTTCATGGTCGATAAATAATCTTAAAACCGAATGGTTGCCGGCACTGATAAATTCAACGCCTAATAATTCCTTACCCGTTTCTTCAACGGCAGGACGTAACATTGCGGTTAATTTGTGTTCAAATTTAGCCAATCACTTTTCTCCAATTTGGAAGAGTCCAGAAACAAAAAAAGGGCTTAAAGCCCAGCGATATACCTTGCTGCTATTGCACCTTTTCACAAAGTTAAGATACAAAAAAGCCCCAATACGCGGGGCTTATTCACTGAACCCACGATGTAAACCAAGCAATAACACTCTTGGTTCTGTACAACAATATCTTAGATTGTTATCAAACTTCGATAAAAAATCTTTTCAGTGAGATATTGCTATATTAAAGCTGCGCAAATTATATAGAGTTGCTGTTTTTATAGCAAGCTAATTTTCACACCGCTTTTAGGTGATGACTATAAACTTATCGCACATGTTATAAAAGAATAGTTACTATTTCCCCTAACATTACTATAATAATTATTGCGGCATTATCAGATAGTTAGTAAATTAGTACAATTTATGATAAAAGTTGTTATCTACGGATAATTTTCAACCCTATTTGAAAGTACATAAAGACACTTTGGAATTATATGTATACATATTCTCGTTTACTATTAAGAAATTTTTTTATTACTTTAGGCTTATGTGCCTGTGTAGCAGTTGCTGGTGTTTTTCTGCTAGCATCGCATACCGCTGAGCAACAAAGTCAACATCAACAAATCTTACTTTCGTTGGACGAACAAGTTAATTTTGGAAGTAATGAACAACTTGCTAGCCAACTTGCTAAGTTTAATCGTTATCAATACATTAATATTATTAATGTAGAGGGTGAGGTTATTGTCAATGAAAAGAGCAAACCTTCCTTTATAGATGAATTTATCCTAGCCCCTATAAGCCAAGTTAAATTAAAAAATTCAAATCTGATCATTCAATTTCAATTAGACCCCAGTACTGAGTTAAGCTTTTTACAAACAACAGTTTTAGCGGTATTTATCATTTCGTTAATCTTCGCTATTTTTACGACACCTTTAAGTATTGCAAAGTCACGTAAATTCGCACAAAAAATTGATGATCAAGTTAAACGCGAACTAGAACAAGTTATTTCAGGTAAGGATAGTGTTGGTAAGATTAATGCTGAAGGAATTGCATTACCTCAAGTTGAACAAAGCATAATTGACCTTAGAGCACTCATTGCAAATAAAATAAGCGCAACAGCTTTACTAGAAAAAGACGCTTACATTGAGCCAGTAACTAAATTAGAAAACCGTAACCGCTTTGTACAGTTTTTTGAAAATGCTGATAGTCGTTCAGATTTCGGTGTTTTATCTATTACGCGATGCTCTGAATTACAAACCATTAATCAGATACATGGTTACCATGAAGGTGATACGTATATCCGAAAAGTTGCGGATATTATGAAAAATGCTGTTAGTCGCTATAAAGGAGCGCAAGTATTTAGATTAAATAGTTCAGATTTTGCGACATTAATCCCTAATATTAGTTTAAAGAGTGCTGAAGCATTTGCGACAGAGCTCACTAACAGTTTTAATAAATACCAACAAGCCTCTGATTTAGACTCTATTGGTTATACCGGTTTGGTTTACTTTGATAATGACAAACCTCTAGGTGAGTTATTAGCACTAGCCGATACCGGCATTAGTGTTGCGCAAACACAAAAAGTTAACGCTTGGTATGCTCAAACCGACACCAGTATTCTTGACAATAGTAGTGCTAGCTACGGAAATCAAAATTGGCGTCAAGAGATTGATAGTGTAATCGCCAATCAAAGAGTTAATTTATTGGTTCAACCCATCAAACCAAGCAGTCCAAACAATCGAGTATACGGTGAAATCCTAACGCGTTTCTTAAATAGTAATGAAGATGTTTTACCTACCGCCTCTTTTTTCGCTATGGCTGAAAAGCTGGATAAAATAGTAGCGGTTGATCAAATGATCATAGAAGCGGCTATAAAAGAAATTGCCAATAGAAATATGCAAGATAACTTCTTTGGAATTAATGTTAGCTCTCGTTCAATTAACGATGGTCACTTTCTTATTTGGCTTGAGAGAAGATTACTACGCGATACGGTTATTGCTTCAAAACTTGTCTTTGAAATCACAGAAAGTGGTTTGCAACATAATATAAAAACCAGCAAAAACTTTATTGATATGGTGCATAGAGTCGGAGCACGAATTACAGTTGAACGTTTTGGTATTGGTTTAACTTCATTTAAATTCTTTAGAGATTTAAAGCCTGATTTTATTAAAATGGATAGTACTTATACACGTGATATCGACGAAGATAAAAACAATCAATACTTTATGCGCTTGATGGTAGATTTAGCTCACAGATTAAGTATCAGTGTATTAGCCGAAAGCGTTGAAAGCCAAGAAGAGAAATTTATGCTTGAGAAACTATTTGTTGATGGTTGTCAGGGTTTTTATATTGGTAAACCAAGAACCATATCTTCTTCATAAACAATTAATAAACTTTTCTTTAAGCCACTAATATATAGTGGCTTTTTTATTTTTTATCACTTAATAAATAGCTTGATGCTTACAAAATTGATTAACTTTAATACAGTTTTTTATCATACATTTAGCTTACGAGGCATTAAAATGAATATCCTTACGGTTCGTATGTTGTTTATTGCTTGATAAACACGGATAATAGTGCGAATTTTCACGGTAATATATTGAGCGAATGACTGATTATCTCTTGCTACTTGTTGGCACAGTATTAGTAAATAACTTTGTTTTGGTTAAGTTTCTAGGCTTATGCCCTTTTATGGGGGTGTCATCTAAAACTGAAACCGCCATCGGTATGTCTTTTGCTACAACATTTGTTATGACATTGGCTTCATTACTAAGCTACATCGTTAACAGCTATGTACTTGCGCCATTAGGCTTAGAGTATTTAACTACCATGACGTTTATTTTAGTGATTGCGGTTGTTGTGCAATTTACCGAAATGGTCGTACACAAAACGAGTGCTAACTTATATCGTCTATTAGGTATATTTTTACCACTTATCACCACCAACTGTGCTGTGTTAGGCGTTGCACTCTTGAATTTTCAAGAACAGCATAACTTTTTCGAATCTATTATTTATGGCTTTGGTGCTGCTGTTGGTTTTTCATTGGTATTAATTATGTTTTCAGCCATGCGCGAAAAATTAGCCAATGCCGACGTACCTACTCCATTTAAAGGCTCAGCAATCGCCATGATCACTGCTGGTTTAATGTCATTAGCCTTTATGGGCTTCACTGGCTTGGTTAAGTTTTAATGACCACACTCATTGCAATACTCGTTGTCGGTTTACTTGCCGCTTTATTTGGTGCATTACTAGGTTTTGCATCGATACAATTTAAAGTTATTGGCGACCCACTTGCTGAACAATTAGACGCCCTACTTCCTCAAACACAATGTGGTCAGTGTGGCTACCCTGGCTGTAAACCCTATGCAGAAGCTGTTGCTAACGGAGAAGCCATTAATAAATGTGCTCCGGGCGGTGAAGATACCATAAAAAAAATAGCTGATTTAATGGGCGTAGAAGTACAGCCTCTTGACGGTAATCATGAAGCAGATAACTCGCCAAAAGTTGCCTTTATTATTGAAGAAGATTGCATTGGCTGCACTAAGTGCATTCAAGCCTGCCCTGTTGATGCCATTATCGGCACCACCAAGCAAATGCATACTATCATTGCTGACGAATGTACTGGTTGTGACTTATGTGTTGCACCGTGTCCAGTAGATTGTATAGAGATGATCCCACTTGCCACAACTACACAAAACTGGCAATGGGATTTAAATAATATTCCTGTTGTACAGATAGATTAAAAAAGAGGTTTGGGTGGAATCGGTAATTGAACGTATCAAGCGCGGAAGTTTCTGGCATTTTCATGGTGGCATTCATCCGCCTGAGCAGAAATTTCTCACTAGCACTAAGCCTATTGCCAGTGCACAAATACCTGAACAGTTAATAATCCCTCTGCGCCAACATATTGGTCAAGCGGGCAAGTTAATTGTCAACGTTGGCGACAAGGTACTTAAAGGGCAAGCATTAAGTGTAAATGATAGCCCAATGTCATTATCTGTTCACGCGCCAACTAGTGGCACTATTACCGCTATTAAGTTAATGGCCATCCCTCATCCTTCAGGGTTAAGCGAAACTTGTATTATATTAACACCTGATGGTGAAGACACTTGGCAATCTCGTCAAATTTGCCCTGACTATAAATTATTAAGCAAAGAAAAAATATTAGAAAAAATAGCTAATGCTGGTATTGCAGGTATGGGTGGCGCTGGGTTTCCAACGCAAATCAAAGTAAGCACTTTAGCTAAAATTAACTATTTAATTATCAATGCTGCAGAGTGTGAACCTTATATCACCGCTGATGATTTATTGATCCAAGAACATAGTCCAACGATTCTAGATGGTATTAAAATTATCGACCATCTATTATCGCCAAAAAATATTCTTATTGGTATTGAAGACAACAAACCCAAAGCTATTGATGCCTTGCAAAAGGCCACGGCCAACATTGACCATATCCAAGTTTGTGTTATACCGACAAAATACCCAAGCGGTGGCGAAAAACAGCTAATTCAAATACTAACAGGTCAAGAAGTACCCTCAGGCGTTTTACCTAGCTCTGTAGGTATAGTAATGCAAAACGTCGCTACTTGTTTTGCTATTGCTGATGCTGTTATTAACGACACACCGCTGATAAAGCGCGTTGTTACCGTTAGCGGGCAAGCACTTGAAAAGCCGCAAAATGTATGGGCACTTATTGGTACTCCTGTTGGATTTCTAACCAACCAATGTGGCTATCAAAACAGTGAAAAACGGCACTTAATTATGGGTGGCCCTATGATGGGCTTTAGTTTACCTCACGATCAAGTGCCGATCATAAAAAGTACAAACTGTATATTAGCCCGAGTGAAATTGAAATTGCCTCACCTTTTTCATCAACCAGCAGTAAAGAAGTAGAATGTATACGCTGCGGACAATGTGCTGATGTTTGCCCTGCACAACTACTACCTCAAGAGTTACAATGGAGTGCTAAAGCAAAAGATCAACCACAGCTAGATAAGCTGAACTTATTTGATTGTATTGAATGCGGCGCTTGTGCTTATGTTTGCCCAAGCCAGATCCCATTAGTACACTATTACCGCGTTGCTAAAGCAGAAATTCGTCAGCAAAAATTACTCGACATTAAGGCCGAAAAAGCCAAAGTAAGGTTTGAAGCTCGTAAACTTAGGCTTGAACGTGAAAAAGTTGCCCGAGCCGAAAAACACAAAAAAGCGGCTGATGCTCGTAAAGCTAGAATGAATTCTGGCACTACAGCGGCAAAATCAGAAAAATCAGCGGTCGCCGATGCACTAGCACGAGTGAAAGCTAAAAAGGCACAAGCTAGTTTAAATGCTACGCCTCCACAAGCGCCTGAATCAGAGGCAACATCGACTGAAGAAGTGAGTGAAAGCAAAAGTAAAGTTGCCAACGCTATTGCCAGAGCCAAAGCGAAAAAATTAGCTCAGAAAAAACAAGATCAAATGAGCTCGCTAGATACACTACAAGACAACGAAACTTCAAGTTCACTTACCGAAGTGCAACCAACACCCGTTGTTATTGATAAAAAAGCCAAAGTTGCTGCAGCAATTGCTAAAGCTAAAGCAAAAAAACGTCAAAAAGACTCCTTATCAGACAACGCTGTTGACCAAAGTAATACACAAGTAAAAGTTGAAGCGTCTGAACCGACTCCAGTCTCATTGAAAAGTGACACAGCAGAAAAAGCGAGCGCTCCCGATACACAGTTGAGCCAACCTTCTGACAAAAAGGCTAAAATAGCGGCTGCAATTGCTAAAGCTAAAGCAAAAAAACGTCAAAAAGACGCCTCATCAGACAACGCTGTTGACCAAAGTAATACATCAACCAATACACAAGTAAAAGTTGAAGCGTCTGAACCGACTGCAGTATCGTTGAAAATAGACACAGCAGAAAAAGCGAGCGCCAGCGATGAAGAGTTGAACCAACCTTCTGATAAAAAGGCTAAAATAGCTGCCGCAATTGCTAAAGCAAAGTTAAAGGCGCAAGCTAAATCTGAACATAAGTTAGACACGGATAAAACGCCTCAAAGTAGTACAATGTCGACCACGAAAGCGACTCTATCACAAGATAGTACTGCGACTAATGAAGTAGATCACACCGAACATTTAACCGAAAAAAATGAACAAAGCGAACAGCAAACGCTTGTAAAAAATAATACTGATGTCGATAGAAAAGCAAAAATTGCAGCTGCAGTAGCGAAGGCAAAGGCAAAAAAAATGGCCATTAAGTCACAGCAAGCATCTATCAAACCTTCAGAAAAAGTATTAAGCGAAACTGACAGTAACAATAAGCAAGAAGCTGAAAACAAAAGAGCACGAGTTGCAGCCGCAGTCGCTAAAGCGAAAGCAAAAAAACTGGCCGCTTCATCCGATAAATCATCAACTTCAGAGTAAATTAGCACCATGGCATTTTGGATAGCAAGTTCTCCGCATAATCATCAACAAAGCGAAACATCGGCCCTGATGAGGCTGGTTATATATGCCACAATTCCGGGTATATTTGCTCAATGGTACTTTTTTGGTTGGGGTAATTTAATACATATATCTTTAGCCGTAGCGACAGCAATCGTTGCCGAATTTACCATTTTATCTCTACGAGAAAAAAAAGTATCAACGCAGTTATTTGACGGAAGTGCCATATTAACTGCTGTATTATTGGGTATTAGTCTGCCTGCTTTAGCGCCTTGGTGGATAACCATTATAGGTAGCATATTTGCAATTATTGTGGTTAAACAGCTCTATGGTGGTTTGGGACATAATCCATTTAATCCCGCCATGGCAGCTTATGTCATGCTATTAATTTCCTTCCCTGTACAAATGACACAATGGCAACCCCCATTATCATTGCTCGCCATGGATATAAATTTTAATGATACTTTCGCCATTATTTTCTCTGGTTATACGCCTCAAGGTTACTCAGTTGAGCAAATTCGTACCCATATAGACGGATTTACCATGGCAACGCCTCTTGATACCGTAAAAACAAATTTAACACTGGGATTAACAGTAGTTGAAAGCATGAATGCCCCGTTATTGGTAAGCATTTTGGGCTGGGCTGGGAGTGGATAAATGCTGGGTTTTTACTCGGTGGCTTATTTTTACTCTTTAAAAAGGCCATTCACTGGACTACGCCATTTAGCTTCTTAGTCAGTTTATTCGTCTGTAGTTTTATCGCTTTTATTATCAGCCCCGACAGCAGCACATCAACCATGTTTAACTGGTTTACTGGGGCAACAATGCTGGGCGCATTTTTCATTCTAACCGACCCCGTTTCTGGCGCAACCAGTGTTAAAGGCAGATTAGTTTTTGGCGCGCTTGCCGGTTTATTAGTATTCTTAATCAGAAAGTTTGGTGGTTATCCTGATGCTATCGCATTTGCAGTTTTACTGTGTAATATGGCAGCTCCTTTAATCGACCAATACACTCGACCGCGTACTTACGGACATAATTTAGGAGTGAAAAAATAATGTCTGATTTAACGCCAGCAATCAGTAAAAACTCAATGATATTAGGCTTATTCGCCATTGTGTGTACCGCGGCTGTCGCTATCGTACAGTTACTCACTGCCGATCGCATTGAACTGCAAGCTGAACAAAAGTTAATTCGACAGTTGAATCAAGTTATTCAAACGGCGAATCATGATAATGAAATGTTTCGTGATTGTATTTTAGCGCCAAAAGATAATAATTCAGACTTAGTAATCGATGTTATTTATCGTGCAAGACTTAATAATACTCCTACTGCAGCAGCAATAAAAACAGTTGCTCCCGACGGCTACAGTGGCAATATTGAACTGTTAATTGCTATTAATACCGATGGTAGTGTTAGCGGCGTTAGAACCTTATTACATAAAGAAACACCTGGCTTAGGTGATAAAATAGAACGTAGAAAAAGTGACTGGATAGAGAAATTTTCAGGTAAAAAATTACTCGACGAAAATGATAGTCGCTGGGCTGTGATTAAAGACGGTGGTATGTTCGATCAATTTACTGGCGCAACAATTACCCCCAGAGCAGTGGTTAAAACAGTTAGAAAAACAATCGACTACTTTCAAAACAATCAAGATCGCATTTTTACTACCGCCAGTAATTGTGGAGTTGAATCATGAAAATAAATCCGGAATATAAAGAATTAGCGTGGCAAGGTTTATGGAAAAATAACCCTGGCTTAGTACAATTGCTCGGCCTTTGTCCATTGCTAGCGGTAACCTCAACGGTAGTTAACGCTTTAGGCTTAGGCATAGCGACATTATTTGTACTTATTTGTTCTAACGCAACCGTGTCGGCTATAAGGCATTGGGTGCCAAAAGAAATTCGCATTCCTATTTTCGTGCTTATTATCGCCACATTTGTTACCTGTGTGCAGTTGCTGATGAATGCATACACCTACGATTTATATCAATCGTTAGGGATATTTTTACCCCTTATTGTTACTAACTGCGCCATTATTGGTCGTGCCGAAGCATACGCATCAAAAAACCCTGTTAAGCAAGCCAGTTTCGATGGATTAATGATGGGGCTTGGCTTCTTAGCGGTATTGATGGTGTTAGGGGCTATTCGTGAAGTTTTAGGACAAGGGACATTGTTTGATGGTGCTAATCTATTCTTAGGCGAATGGGCAACGCAGCTAAAAATTGTGGTTTATCAACTTGATAGTCAATTTTTATTAGCAATTTTACCACCTGGTGCTTTTATCGCTATGGGTTTTTTAATTGCAGGTAAAAACGCCATTGATCAAAAAATAGCCCAAGCTAAGCCTAAAAAATTAGAGCAAGCGATTGAGCGAGTACGTGTAAACTTTGAAAGTTAAACCAACATATTTAAGTTAAGTTTGAAAATAGTGAAATATAAAACCGATGAATAAAGAAAAGCGAATAGACATGTTATCTCGGTTAAGGGATAACAATCCAAATCCAACAACTGAGCTAAATTTTTCTAGCCCGTTTGAGCTACTAATCGCGGTTTTATTATCAGCTCAAGCCACGGATGTAAGTGTGAATAAAGCGACGGATAAACTTTACCCGATAGCTAACACACCTCAAGCATTACTTGACCTTGGTTTAGACGGCTTAAAGTCGTACATTAAAACCATTGGCTTATTTAACACTAAAGCGGTTAATACGCTTAAAACCTGTCAAATGTTAATAGACTTACACAATGGTGAAGTCCCTGGAAACAGAGCTGCCCTTGAGGCCTTACCCGGCGTTGGTAGAAAAACTGCCAATGTGGTATTAAATACCGCTTTTGGTTGGCTAAAAGATAATGAAGGTAAATACTTTATTGCTGTTGATACTCACATTCAGCGAGTCGCTAACCGCACCGGTTACGCTAAAGGTAAAACAGTTGAAGAAACAGAGCAAAACATTGTCAAACACACACCAAGAAAAACTGAATTTTTCTTTAACTTACATCATTGGCTCATACTTCATGGCCGCTATACGTGTGTAGCAAGAAAACCCCGCTGTGGCTCTTGTATTATTGAAGATTTATGCGATTTCAAAGATAAAACTGAAGACTGATAATTGACTCGAAATGTTTTACTATCGCTTAATAAACTACCATGCATACTGCTATGTAAAGTGACATATAAAGTGACATAAAAGCTCAAATTTGTACCCAATGAATTACCTAAACATCAGCTATTAATGCAAACCACCGTATTAATATTGCATAAAAGCTATCTTTATGCAGATATACGATAGAATATTTTTTAAAGTTAAAAGGATGATTAAACGATGAAATTTTTACACTCAATGGTTCGTGTTAGAGACCTAGATAAATCATTAGATTTTTATATAAAGCATTTAGGTTTAATCGAAACTCGACGAGTAGATGTACCTAAAGGCGAGTTTAGTTTGATTTTTTTAGCAACCGAACCCGGTGCTGCTGAAATAGAGCTTACTCATAATTGGGGCTCAGAAGAAGAGTACACTGTTGGTCGAAACTTTGGTCATTTAGCCTTCGAAGTTGACGATATTTATGCTTTATGTGAAAAGCTAATGGCTGCGGGTATTACCATTAATAGACCACCTCGTTGTGGCCATATGGCTTTTGTTAAATCACCTGATAACATTTCAATTGAACTACTTCAAAAAGGCGAAAAACTTGCTCCAAAAGAACCTTGGTTAAGTATGGAGAATTCAGGTAACTGGTAAGTTTATTGCCTATTACTTGTTACGTGAAAAGTATTAATTGATAACTGATAAGTTACTTTAAAAACAGCTTATTTTAGCTTTGACATTACTTTATTCTTAATGACAAAAAAGCAAAAATTTACATGCTTCAACTAACTTTACATAGTTAGTAACTAAAGCCCAGGTTAAGCCATTTTACTTGGGTTTTAGTCAAAGCCGCCCCAAACACTCAGATCACCCTGTATCATTCTAACGATTAGAATACTGTAATATCTATGCTAACGGTTCAAGTGTTGAGCTTAAAAAACTCATAAAAGCTTTACTGGCATTTGACAGTGAGTGACTCTTTTTCCAAGCTAAACTCAATTTAAATTCAATGTTAGGTTCAAAGGGAACTGAGGTCATCTTTTGTTCGTTATGTAAAATACGTGATAAACAAGTTGTTATACCCACTTCATTACGCACCAATGATTTTTGTAATTCAATGAGATTAGTTTCCATGCGAACATCTAAATCTAAGTGATGATCTTTTGCATATTGACTTACCACCTCACGTAAAAAATAGCCTTGATGAAATAATACCAAAGGTTGCTGACAGAACTGTTCAAGCGAAATGGTTTGCTCTGAAGCTAATGGGTGTAAATTTGACATACCCGCTACAATTTCTTCATTAATTAACTCAGTGTAACGCAGTTGTGGGTTTTCTAAGTCACCCCGTATTAACGCTAAATCAAGTTCACCGTTCTGTAACATTTTTTCTAGTGCTGCTGTGCCTTGATCAATTAATTGAATTTTAATTTTTGGGTACTTTTGTTTGAATTTTGTTAAAACTTTTGGAAAATAATAAGAGCCCATCATAGCGGAGACCCCAAACCTTATAGTGCCCTGTTCAAGGTTTTTTAAATCTTCTAAAGTTAACTCTACTTGTTTAGCTTGATTTAATAATTCAGTAGCTAACTTGTATAGCACCTCTCCTTCAGCAGTGAGTAAAGCATTTTTTTCTGCACGGTTAATTAATTTAAGTCCAACTTCATGTTCTAACTTTTGAATAGCTATTGTCAATGCGGGTTGCGCAATACCAATTTTAAGTGCCGCGCGGGTAAAGTTCCCTAATAAAGCTAATTGACAAAAATATTCAAGACGCTTTAAGTTCATATCATCCCCAGTATCAAATAAAAATCACAAACAAAAACTATAAATAAAAGTTATAGAAAATATAAAAACTATATATTATATTTATTTTTAAATTAAGGATAGAGTAAGCCCATAAATTAAAACGGTTATTGCATTAACACACTCTACAGGGCAAACAAATGAAACAAACATTATCACTATTTAATTGGCAAGATCCTATGTCTATAGACAGCCAACTTACTGAAGAAGAACGAATGATCCGTGATACGGCATTTGATTACTGCCAAGAGAAGCTACTTCCTCGAGTACTTGAAGCTAATAGACATGAACACTTTGACCGTGAAATTATGTCTGAGTTAGGCCAATTAGGACTATTAGGGGCTACTCTTCCTGCTAAGTATGGTGGCAGTGAAATAAATTATGTAAGTTATGGCTTAATTGCACGAGAAGTAGAGCGTGTAGACAGTGGTTACCGTAGTGCAATGAGTGTGCAATCATCTCTTGTTATGCACCCAATATATGCGTACGGCACGGAAGAGCAACGCATGAAGTATTTACCGAAACTCGCTTCAGGTGAATGGGTTGGCTGCTTTGGTTTAACTGAGCCTAATTCTGGTAGTGATCCAGCCTCTATGACAACTCACGCAACCAAAGTCGACGGCGGATATCGTATTACAGGCAATAAAATGTGGATCACCAACTCACCTATTGCCGATGTTTTTGTCATTTGGGCCAAACTTGATCGTAAAATTCGAGGCTTTGTACTTGAAAAAGGTATGGCTGGTTTATCTGCCCCTAAAATAGAAGGTAAATTTTCATTGCGTGCCTCAATAACAGGCGAAATTGTTATGGATAACGTCTTTGTGCCTGATGAAAACATGTTTCCTGAAATTAGCGGTTTAGCTGGGCCTTTTGGTTGTTTAAATAAAGCACGTTATGGTATTGCTTGGGGCTCACTAGGTGCAGCAGAGTTTTGCTTTCATTCGGCAAGAACTTACAGTGTCGATCGCCACCAATTTGGTCGCCCTTTGGCTTCAAATCAATTAATTCAGAAAAAGCTAGCTGATATGCAAACTGAAATATCGCTTGGATTACAAGGGTGTTTGCAAATGGGTCGTTTAATGGATGCCGATCAATGTCCGGTTGAGCTCATTTCATTATTAAAACGTAATAATTGTGGCAAATCACTTGATATTGCTCGCGTTGCTCGAGATATGCATGGTGGTAACGGTATTAGTGATGAGTTTGGCGTAATTCGCCATATGATCAACCTTGAAGCCGTTAACACTTACGAAGGTACACATGATATTCACGCCCTAATTTTAGGTCGTGCTATCACAGGTTATCAGGCTTTTTGCTAATGACTAGCGCATTGGGGAACATAAAAGTTGTCGATTTAAGTCGCATTTTAGCGGGGCCTTGGGCTTCACAAATGTTAGCTGATATGGGCGCTGAAGTTATTAAAGTAGAACGCCCTCAAAAAGGTGATGACACGCGATTTTGGGGCCCTCCTTTTATAAAAGAAACTGACGAAAAACAGCCACCACAAGCCGCTTATTTTCACTGTGTAAATCGCAATAAACAATCGATTGCTATTGATATAACTCAGCAACAAGGTCAACAAGTGATAAAAGACTTGATTGCTCAAGCTGATGTATTAATTGAAAACTATAAAGTTGGTGGACTGGCTAAGTATGGCTTAGATTATCAAAGTGTAAAAGCGCTTAATCCTGGTTTAGTTTATTGCTCTATTACCGGCTTTGGACAAAGCGGCCCAAGTGCCCATAAAGCCGGTTATGATGCCATGATCCAAGGTGAAGGTGGCTTGATGAGCTTAACAGGTGAGCCTGATGGAATGCCGATGAAAGTGGGTGTTGCCTTGGTTGATGTTATGACAGGTTTGTACAGTTGCAATGCTATTTTGGCTGCACTTATGGCTCGTCATCAAACCAATGAAGGTCAGCATATTGATATTGCTCTGTTAGACGTGCAAGTAGCGACATTAGCCAATCAAGGTATGAACTATTTAGCTACAGGTAAAAACCCAGATAGACTGGGCAATGGACACCCAAATATTGTGCCCTACCAAACCTTTGCGACACAAGATGGCAGTATTATTCTAGCCATTGGCAATGACAGTCAATTTGTTAAATTTTGTCAGGTGGCTCATTGTTTAGAACTTTCAGGAAATGCTTTGTTTGCTACCAATGCTCAACGTGTGATTAACCGTAAAAAGCTGATCCCTATTCTCGCCACTAAACTCGCCTCGTATTCGACAAACTGGTGGATTAAGCAACTTGAGTCTGTTGCAGTACCTTGTGGCCCGGTTAATACCCTAGCGCAAGTTTTTGATCACCCACAAGTTAAACATCGTGCAATGGTTAGGCAAGTAGCTAATCAACAAGGCGAATTAATCAATACAATTGCATCGCCAATTAATCTTTCTGCGACACCTTTACAATATAACAGTGCATCCCCTGACCTAGGTCAACATAGCCATCAGGTTTTATCTTCACTGCTTAAATATAGTGAGGAAAACATTAAAAAACTTTTTTCTAATGCGACTGTTAGCTAACTCATTATCTTCAAGTTAAATGCTATCTGAGAGTAATAGTAAGAGTAAGAATATAGATACATCACTAATAAAATTGATAATGACTATGGTCAGCGAAAAAACACTTAAGTGTAATACCCGTTTAATTAATTAATCTGATGATGAAAAAAAGACCAACTTAATATTAAGTTGGTCTATATATTGACTATAAAAATATTATTTAATTCTATTAATCGTTAACCAGTTCTAACTTCTCTTTTGTTTCAGCCTTTGTCTTTTCAGCCGAATTTATGGCTAATTCACCAATGATAAGTGTCACGACAACACCAATAAACACTGACCATTGCATACCGTCTTCAGGAGAATAGATAAATAACACAATCGCAAAGCTTAATACGGCTATACACGAATAAGCTGATAAACGCGCAAAGAATAATCCACCAGGTATTTTATATGGACGAGAATGATTTGGATGTTCGACACGAGCTTTAACAAATGCGAGTAGCATGCCGATATATGGCAACATAAAGATAACCGCGCTAAATGCAAATAATGACCAGAATAAATCTTCATTCGATCCAGCTAGAAACCCGTACAGCACGATTGTACCTGTGCTCACTAATCCCATCATAATACTAGCCCCTAAAGGTGTACCTGTTTTTTTACTTGCTAAACCGAAAATAGCGGGTAACTCGCCAGTTTTTGCAGCCTCTGCAGCAGCACGATTACACCCTAACGCCCAAGTGACACCATTTGAGAAAAAGGTAAACAATGCCATAATCCCTAACGCCATCGCGAAGGTTTTTCCAGCCGTTGATTGACCAAATAAAAGATATAATGTGTCCATTAATCCTTCAACAAGATTTATATCTTTAGCAGGAATAGCGGCTAACATAGCAACAGTACCTAACATGTAAAGCACAATAATAATTAAAGCTGAAATGAGTACCGCTTTTGGCATATCTCTCGCGGGGTCTTTCATTTCTTCACTACTAGCACTGACTAATTCAAAACCTAACATGCCATAAATAATAGCCGGAATATATTGAAAGCTTGCTTGCCAATCAGGTTTAAGCGCAGCTATTGTAAAATCATTTGCCATGCCATGTTCATCAACATAGTTAAAGGCACCAACAATAATCACAATAAAAATGATTATTTTGAAAATAGCGCCAGTATCTGGTATCAATTTACCGACATCTAAACTCACTATATTCACTAAAACAGTAATCCAAGTCAGCAAAAGCCCAATACCTATTTGGCCATAAAGGCTTAAGTCTGGAAAAAACATTTGCTTAAATATACCGGCAAACAGAATAGAAATAGCGGGGATCCACACCGCGGTGTTAATCCAATAACTCCAGGACGCTCTTGCAGCCCAACGACTACCATAAGCAGTTTTAACCCATGCGTATATGCCGCCTTGTGCAGGGTATGAACATGACATTTCAGCACTGATCAGCGCGAAAGGAATAAAAAATACTACGCTAAGAAATAACCACCAAAAAATGCTAGATACTCCAACTGAGGCGGCTGAAGCTAAAGTATCTAAAAGCAGAATGGCTGATACGGTAAAAAGAACTAGATCTTTCTTTCCTAATATTTTTTTTGTCATCAAGGTGTTCTCTTTTATCAAGTTAATGAGTTATCTCGGTTATCTTGAACTTTGTATTCGATAGCCTAACCGATTAATCATATTATTATATTTAGTATGTCATTCAGTCTTACATAAAAAAGTTACGATTAATTTACCCCTATAGGGGGATATTGACTCACTTATAAGGGTAAATTTTTCCACTGTGATTTTTGAATCAAAATCACTCTAACCTGATAGGGGTATGTTCCGATATATGTAAATTAACTATTCTAATTTTGCATAAAATAAAAGCAAAAAATAATAACAATATTAAACAACCTGTATCACGCTATCACCCTGGGTGACGCAGAGAAATATAAACAACACTATTATAGGCTAAATTATGAATCTAAAACCCGAGCTCATCGCCCCCAGTTTATTTAAACTGTCGCCATTGTTTTTAGCATTAGGCTTAAATAATGCAGTGGCTAGTGAAATAGAAGTTATTGAAGTTAAAGTACAAAAACGTACACAGTCTGTGCAAGACGTACCGGTTGCCGTATCAGCCTTTAATGGCGATATGATGGACCAACTTCGTATTGAAGATGTTCGAGGCTTAGTAGATTTAACCCCTGGTTTTAACGGTAAAACAGAAGACAGTTTTATTGATGCACTTTCTATTCGTGGCATAGGCACAAATGATTTTGGTATTGGTGGTGATCCATCAGTCGCTATTTTCACTGATGGTTTGTGGGCCGGTCGTAATGGCGGTGTTCAAATGTCATTCTACGATATGGAACGTGCTGAAGTAGTAAAAGGTCCACAAGGGACTTTATTCGGTCGAAATGCAATAGCAGGCGGTATTAATATTACCACCAACAAACCTATCTCTGACTTTGAAGCTAAAGTTGGTGTCACTGTTGCTCAGTATGATACTCAAGAAATAACCGGGATGGTAAATATCCCTTTATCTGAAAACTGGTACTTTCGTGCGGCAGGAAATTTTGTTTCTAAAGGCGCATGGTTAGAAAATGTTGCTGGTGGTGGTGATCTTGGTGGTAGTGAAATTAGTTCTACACGTTTGTCACTGCGCTACGAAGGTGATGATATCGATGCTGTTTTTCGCGCAACTTATGAAGATAGAGAACAAGACCCTTCGGTATACTGGACTGAAGTCAGTGCAGTAGCTAAAGATAAAGTCAATATAGATTACGGCAAAGGTAAAGGATATGACCGTGGTGAAATACTTTCACTGCAAGCCAATGTCGAATTTACCTTGTCTGATGAATATTTAT
Organism: Colwellia sp. Arc7-D; assembly: GCF_003061515.1. NCBI lineage: Bacteria > Pseudomonadati > Pseudomonadota > Gammaproteobacteria > Alteromonadales > Colwelliaceae > Colwellia > Colwellia sp. Arc7-D. The sequence continues at coordinate 1,660,856 of NZ_CP028924.1, read as the reverse complement.
TAACCTCTATTACGGGTTACAAGACGTATGATTTTGCTTATTTGGAAGATTTTGACGCACAACCCGAGCTAATTAATAACTACGGACAAGATCAAACTGTTGATTATGCCAGCCAAGAATTAAGATTAAATTATCAAGGTGATGGTAGTATTAATTGGTTTATTGGTGCGAGTGTTTATCAAGAAGATATTGATGCAACTTTTATTAACTCTTACGATGAAGACGCTTTATGTAAAGCGGTTTCTCTAACCGATTCTGCAGACTTCGATGGCCCTGCGGCAGGTTGTGATGACGTAAACTGGGAAACCTATTGGGAAGATGATATTGACCCAGCAGACTTACTGACTAACAAACCTGAAACTAATATAGATATTTTAAAGAACACAGGTTGGTCTGTTTACGGTGATATTACTTGGCAAGCCACTGAAAAACTTGACTTAACAGTAGGTGCTCGTTACACCAGTGATACAAAAGATATGAGCATTGAGGTATTAGATTCAGGTGGTGCATTAGGTAATACTTTTGTGTTTGAATGGTACACAGACGGCCCGGTTCAAGCAAAAGATACTTGGTCAGATTTTACCCCACGTATTGCCGCTGTTTACGAATTAACTGACAAAATCAATTTATACGCCAATGCGGCTAAAGGTTACAAATCAGGTGGTTACTCTACTTTTGGTATTATGAATGATGGTTCACAAGAATACGGTGGCCCATTAGCTGCTGGCAGTGAACCGCTTGCCTTTGAACCTGAAACAACAACCAGCTATGAAATTGGTAGTAAAATGATGTTGCTAGATAATTCAATGCAACTAAACCTTGCTTATTTCACCTATGATTATCAAGACTTACAAATGATCATTTTTGAAAGCGGTTCACAGCTTGTTAAAAACGTTGGTGAAGCAAAAAACCATGGTATCGAAGCTGATATGCATTGGACACCGACTGACAATTGGGATTTCCGTATAGCGGGCGCTTGGATGGACAGTGAAATAACCAAAGAAATTGAAGCTGGTGACGGAACGTTAGGTAATAAATTACCAATGGCGCCTGAATTAAGTGGCTCTGTGGTTACGTCTTATTTTCATTACATGGATGATGGTATAGTAACCTTGATGGCCAAATGGGTTTTCCAAAGTGAAATCTATGGTGGCCCAGGTAACTATGAAACAGCTAAAGTTGATAGCTGGAATGAGCTTGGTTTACGTGCCATGTATGAAAGCAATGACGATTGGTCAGTAAGCTTATACATAGATAACGTTACCGATGCTGACTACTATGAACGTGGTTGGGAAAATGCTGATGCCGATAACAAAAATGGCTTTGGTTTAGTGAATACATTTGTTTGGCCAGCTAAACCTCGCACCGTTGGTGTTAGCTTTGACATGACCTTCTAAACTCACTTCGTTGACTCCCTAGGGTTTGCTCTAGGGCTTTTTTTCTAGGTTAAATTTTATTTAACCTCTATTTTACAGAGATAATTATGTCTTTAAGTGATGCTGAAATTCTAAATGAATTTCTCAAAGACCACCCTGCTATTGAAATTTTTGAAGTTATTCTTCCTGATATAAACGGTAAACTAAGAGGTAAATGGATAGAAAGAAAAAACATCAAAAAAGTCATTAAAGGTGGTCTTAAATTACCATTAACTGCCATTGCTTTTGATATCTGGGGCCGTGACCCTAGTAGTTGGGTTTACCAAAGTGGCGATGAAGATGGTGTTTGTATTACAGACATACGTACACTTTCAACAGTGCCTTGGTTAAGTAGACCAACCGCGCAAATTTTGATGTCGTTGAATAACTTTGACAACACGCCTTGTGCTTACGATGTCCGTAATATTTTAAAAAACATTATGCAGCGCTTTGACAAACTCAGTTTATCGGCAATGCCCGCTTTTGAAATGGAATTTAGTCTATTTGAGAACGAGAATGATGAGCTAGGCCAACCCGTTCATAGCCAACTAAGTTCTTCTGGTGTTAATGCAGGTCAAACCTATGGTTTAGAATGCATGCAAGATATGAGTGATTTTATGCACGGCGTGCGTGACGCTGCTCAAGCGCAAAACTTGCCCATTGATACATTGATCACTGAAGCAGCGCCTTCACAATATGAAATTAACTTATATCATCAACCTGATGCGCTAGTAGCGGCTGATCAAGCCTTAATGCTTCAGCGTGCGATTAAAGGCGTAGCACAGCAATTAGATTTGCGAGCATCATTCATGGCTAAACCATTCGCCGACTTATCTGGCAACGGCATGCATATGCATTGTAGTTTACTCGATAAAGACGGTAACAATGCTTTTGACAACGATACAGATGAAGGTAATGAATTACTGCAACATGCTATTGCCGGTTGTTTAGCAACGTTAGAAGATTGTATGCTAATTTTTGCACCGCATTTAAATTCATACCGTCGTTTTAAAGAAGGCTCACATGTGCCTATGACCCCAACTTGGGGTTATGAAAACCGCACGGTAGCTCTAAGAGTACCGGCCGGAGACCATAAAGCCATGCGTATAGAGCATAGAGTTGCTGGCGCAGACGCAAATCCATATTTAGTCGCTACAGCGATTATTGCAGGTATGTTATATGGTATAGAAAATAAACTCGCGGCTCCTGAGCCAATTACAGGAAACGCCTATACTCAGATTAAACCAAGCTTACCTAGCACATGGTTAGAGTCAATTGAGCACTTTAAACATTCAAAGTTTATCGAAGAATACTTTGGAGCAGAATTTCAGCGGGTGTTCACCACGACTAAAGAGCAAGAATTGGAAGAGTTTACGACTAAAATAACAACACTTGAATACGAAACTTACTTATAACTTCTTATGAAAATAAGCCATATCCGCTCGCTAATTACATATAATTAGTTAGCGGATCACCTTTAGCATACTCTTCTTCACTCATTAATGAGTCAATAAATAAGTAAAACAATTCAGATTGAGAGTTAATATCAAGTTTGGCATAAGCATGCTTTCGATGTAACTTTACCGTTTCAACTACAATATTTAATTCTTCAGAAACAGTTTTAGTGGTGTGGCCATGTAAAATTAGGTGCACAACTTGTTTTTCTCTTTGCGTTAGAATCGAAGCCCCAAAGTGATCTAAAGCATGTTGCATTCTAACCCTGATATTTGAAGAATCATCACTAACCAATATTTGTTGCCAATGTTGCTGACAAACTTTTTCTATCAATGGGAAAATATCGGCTAATAATGTTAATTCTTTTTTTGAAAAGTTTTTCAGCCCGCCAGTGCGCCCCAAGGAAATATTGATAAAGTCATTATTAGGCAATGAAATAAGGTAGCCCACTTCATCATTAAGACCTGAATTACAGTACCAAGTACGATAAAACTCAGTTTGTTTAAAGCCTGAAGGCATTATGGTTTTAAAATGAAAAAAACCACGTTGCTTTTTCTGGGTTGCCATTAAGTAAAATGGGTCGATTAAAAAAGCACCTTTGACAAATAAATCGATATTATTACTACCGCCCTTTTTCGGGTCGTCAAAGTATTCAAGGGTAGGTAAACCTGAATGTCTAAATAATATAATGGTTACATCATTACTCTCTACAAGTTGCTTCAATCCTGCAGCGAGTTTTTTCGAAAAGTCAGGTTCTGTTAAACTATCGATCCAGCTCGAGGAAACTTCAGCAATCTTTGCAATGTAAGACATAATATTTTAATACTTTTAATTAGATACCTGCTTATGGATACCATTGTTATGAATATAATACTAAAGCGCAAGTCATAATATGTACGTTATAACAGTTATTAACAATAAACTTCACTTTGGTATTTTTCCTGTAATAAAACAAAAAAGTCAGACTAAAATAGTCTGACTTTTTCTTGTTGTTTTGTTTCTATTAATTAAGTTTTTATACCGTAATGTTTCGCTGTGTAATCTAGTGCTATAGTCAAACGAGCAATTAACAGGTCAATTTCTGCTCGAGTACATACCATTGGCGGTGCAGTTACAATGGCATCACCTACTGAACGCACCATTAAGCCATGGTTAATGGCATGTGTTTTCACCATAGCTCCGCCAGCACAATCGGGGGCTAATCGTTCTTTAGCTGAGTTGTTTTTAGCAATTTCTAAGGCTGCAACCATACCCATACCACGTACTTCACCAACAATGGGGTGATCCGCTAACGTGCGAAGTTGTGCTTGAAAATATGGCATGATATCAGCTGCTGCATTTTCAATTACTTTGTCATTTTTAAGAATGTCGATGGTGGCGATACCTGCAGCACAAGCGGCCGGATGACCTGAGTAAGTAAAACCATGCGTAAATTCTCCACCGTCAGCCGCTAATACATCGGCGACTTTATCACCTACCATCACGCCACCTAGAGGTTGATACCCATTAGTAACAGCTTTTGCAAACGTCATTAAATCAGGTTCGTAGCCAAAAGTTTGTGCACCAAACCAATCACCGGTGCGACCAAAACCACAAATAACTTCATCGCTGATTAATAAAATATCACGCTCTTTACAAATGCGTGATATTTCTGGCCAGTAGGTTTCTGGCGGTACAATAACACCGCCAGCCCCTTGAATAGGTTCAGCAATAAACGCTGCCACATTTTCTTCACCAAGCTCATCAATTTTAGCAGCTAGTTCTTGAGCAACTTTAATACCGAATTCAGCTTTATCCATATCGCCACCTTCAGTAAACCAGTTAGGTTGGCCAATATGCTCAACATAACTCAGGCCGGTGTATTGTTTATGCATGCCACTAAAGCCACCTAGCGAACCGGCAGCAATAGTCGAACCGTGATAAGCACCATGACGACTAATGAATATTTTCTTGGTTGGCTTGCCGAGTAAGTCGTAGTAACGGTGTACTAAACGTATGTTGGTATCGTTTGCTTCAGAACCTGAGTTAGTAAAAAACACATGATTAAACTGTGCTGGAGAAATATCAACCAACGCTTTAGCCATTTGTACTGTTACATCAGTTGTACACTGAAAGAAACTATTATAAAAAGGTAAGCTATTTAATTGATTACTAATAGCTTCGTTAATTTTCGGTTGGCTATAACCTAAATTACAACACCACAGCCCAGACATACCATCAATTAACTGATCACCTTGCTCATTATAAATATAGATATGCTCAGCTTTAGTGTAAATTGCAGTAGTTGTTGCTTTATATTCTTTAAAGTCAGTAAAAGGATGTAAAAAATGTGTTTTATCTAACGTATTTAGTGTTGTATTGTTACTGCTCATAACTATTCTCTTTATATAATAAAATGCTCGAATTTGTTGGCTACACTATTGGGTTATAGCCGCATTTGCTCTCTTCATGTTTAATAGTTTCACATAAAATCCACACGATTGGATTACCCCAAAAGAGTTGTATGAGGAGAAAAAAGAAGGTGAATTTTAAAAAACCGGTAATTGGAATTGTTTGTGACGTGATAAAAAATGGTCTTAATGGCTTTCACGGCGTAGGAGAAAAATATATTAATGCCATTGCCCACGGGGCGAATGCAATTCCTATTTTAATTCCGGCGCAACCTGCAGCCCAAGATCTTGAATCTTTAACTGAGTTTTTTGATGCTGACTTTTTCGAACAACTTGACGGTGTATTCTTTCCTGGTAGTCCTTCAAACGTTGAACCTCATCATTACGGCACAGAAGCATCAGCAACCCCTGAAAGCCATGATAAACAAAGAGATGGTTCCAGCTTACCTTTAATCAAACTTGCGATTGCCAAAGGTATTCCTTTACTTGCGGTATGTCGTGGTATGCAAGAACTCAATGTGGCAATGGGAGGAGAACTTCATCAGTGCTTGTTCCATCATGAACAATTTATTGAGCATCGAGAAAACAAAAAAGGCACACGTGATGAACAATACGCTCCTGCACATCAAGTAACCTTAACCACAGATGGCTTTTTGGCAAACATATTAGGTGCCACCACCCATACGGTGAACTCATTACATGGACAAGGCATTAAAACCTTGGGCAAAGGTTTAAAAGTTGAAGCTTTAGCACCCGATGGCTTAGTTGAAGCGATTAGTTGTAATGAAAATGGAAATTTTGTTGTTGGTGTACAATGGCACCCCGAGTGGCAGTATCAGCAAGACAAGTTATCAAGCAGTTTATTCTCCGCTTTTGGCGCAGCGATAAACCAAAGATTCAAAGAAAAAAATAATAAATCAATGTGATGCTTAGAGATAATCATTCATATACATATAATTAAATTTTGGAGATTTACATGAAAGACCTTCGTCAATTTTATATTAATGGTCAATGGGTTAACCCATTAACTGCAAAAGACTTTGCTGTAATTAACCCTGCAACTGAACAAGAGATTGCCATTATTTCGCTTGGTTCAAGTCAAGATGTAGATTTAGCCGTTGCCGCTGCTAAAAATGCCTTTGCAACTTTTGGCTTCAGTAGCGTAGAAGAGCGAATTTCATTACTAGAATCGCTGTTAAAACAATACATGGATAACTATGACGCAATGGCACATGCTATTTCATTAGAAATGGGCGCTCCTATCGATTTCTCTACAAACGCACAAGCCGACTGTGGTAAAGGTCACATTGAGTCAACTTTAGCTGCGTTAAAAGAATTTGAGTTTTCACGTACTTTGGGCAATGCACAAATTGTTAAAGAACCTGTAGGCGTGTGTGGATTTATTACTCCGTGGAATTGGCCTATTAACCAAATCGCTTGTAAAGTTGCGCCGGCACTTGCAACAGGTTGTACCATGATCCTTAAACCCAGTGAAATTGCGCCATTATCGGCACAATTATTTACCCAAATGATACATGATGCTGGTTATCCTGCTGGCGTTTACAATATGGTAAATGGTGACGGCATGGGTGTTGGTTCAGCCATTTCTGCGCACAAAGACATCGATATGGTTTCATTTACCGGTTCTACTCGAGCCGGCATTGCTATTGCTAAGTCTGCTGCAGATACTGTTAAGCGTGTCGCACAAGAACTAGGCGGTAAATCACCTAATATCATTTTAGACGATGCAGATATCGATAAAGTGGTAAAAAAAGGTGTATTACATTGTATGAGTAACACGGGTCAATCATGTAATGCGCCTACGCGTATGTTAGTGCCAGCAAGTAAGTATCAACAAGCGCTCGAAGTAGCCAAAACAACCGTAGCTAAAGTCAAAGTGGGTAACCCTGCTGAGCATGGTAATCATATTGGTCCTTTAGTGAGCGAAGGTCATTTTGAAAAGGTTCAAGCTATGATCCAAGCAGGCATTGATGAAGGTGCAACATTACTTGCCGGAGGCGTTGGTAAACCTGAAGGTTTTGACACAGGATATTATACTAAACCGACTATTTTTAGCGATGTCACTAACGATATGACTATTGCTCAAGAAGAAATATTTGGTCCCGTGTTAGTGATGATCCCATATGCCGATGAAGCCGAAGCGATTAAAATTGCCAACGATACTCCATACGGTTTAGCGGCTTTTATTCAGTCAGGAAACCCTGAGCGAGCACAAAATGTAGCAAGAAAAATACGTGCAGGTATGATTTGTATTAATGGTGCTTCTCATATTTATACTTCACCTTTTGGCGGTTTCAAACAATCAGGCAATGGCCGTGAATGGGGCGAGTTTGGTTTTGAGGATTTCCTAGAAACTAAATCTATTAGTAGCTAGTTCATCGCAATTTTTGGAGCATATTATGACTAAAGTTGTCGTTATTACTGGCGCAAGTTCAGGTATTGGGGCCGCGGCTGCACTCAAATTTCACCAGCAAGGCTTTAACATTGTTCTTGCGGGTAGAAATGAGGCGCGCCTTAGCTCCTTAGCAAGTACTTTACCTAATTCGGTTATGTGGACTGGTGATATAGCACAAAGTGCAGCTTGTAACGCATTGATTAAATTTACCCTTGCCAGTTTTGGCCGCATAGATGTACTAATAAATTGTGCCGGTATTATTTATCGCTCAACGGCAACTGATACGTCTGATAGTCAATGGCTAGATACCATGTCAGTTAACTTGAATGCGCCATTTTATTTATCTCGAGCGGCAATTCCTCATATGACCGAAAATGGCGGTACCATTTTGAATATAGCGTCAGACTGGGGCTTAAAAGGTGGTGAATTGGCCGCTGCTTATTGTGCAAGTAAAGGGGCTTAGTATTACTAACTAAAGCGATGGCGATTGATCATGCAAAAGATAAAATTCGCATTAATGCTATTTGTCCTGGAGATGTTGATACCCCCATGCTAGAAATTGAATCAGCTCAACGAGGTATTGATTATAAAACAGCCATGGTTGATAACAATGCAGACAGTTTAACGGGTCGTATTACGCAACCTGACGAAGTTGCTGCTTTATGTCTCTACCTTGCTTCAGACTGTGCAGCACAAATTACCGGTACCGCTATTTCAATTGACGGTGGAAATACCGCGTAAGACATTAATCGACAATAATAAGTCTAAACACTAATAACACCATGGTGAGTTAAGTTTACTCCTTAACTTTAGCTTGGTGTTTTCTCTTTCAATTAACCCTAATAATGTAAACGATAAGGTAATTTTTCATCGCCAAATTATTGATTAATACTGTCTTCACAATACGATAAACGCAAAAATAAAAGTCAAAGAGTCCTCGCCAAAAATTACTCTGTGTTCAATTTCTAATAAGTTGCTATCACGAGCGCTTAATACGCGTTAATATACTGAATTAATTATTTAAAATATTATTCAAATTTCATGGCCTTAAAATCAACCATCAATAAAGCGACTATTCATTTATCGGATATGGATCGTAACTATTATGACACTATTCAATTAACCATTGCCCAGCACCCTTCTGAAAATGATCGTCGTATGATGATCCGCCTGATCGCTTATGTATTAAATGCCAGTGAAAACCTGCAATTTGGTAAAGGTGTTAGCGATGAAGATGAAGCTGCCATTTGGCGCATTAATTACAGCGAAGTAATTGAGCTATGGATTGAGCTAGGTCAACTTGATGAGAAACGCCTTAAAAAAGCCTGTAACCGTGCGCAAGAAGTTAAGTTATATTGCTTTGGCAGTAGTGTAGATACTTGGTGGCAACAATCTAAAAGCAAGTTAAATCAATTCGACAAACTTTCAATAGAAAGCTTTAGTGAGGAAACTACCCAAGCTTTAGCATTGCTCGCTGACCGTTCGATGGAATTACAAATCAGCATCCAAGATGGACAAGTTTGGCTAACCAGTGGTGAACAGTCGTTATTGATTGAGCTTCATAAACTTAAGTAAGCTTACTTAAGTTTATTTTCAATTTTATAAGCAATATCAGCTAACTGCTGACTATTGATTTATGTTTTTAGATGTTCAATAGTAAACATTAATATTTTCATGCTGCATAATACTGCATAACAATTCAAATAAAACTATGATGACTACATTAAATTCGTGCGCTAAAAAAAACCTCCATTTAACAAAAAAAGCGGTAATTGCAACGCTCCTCATGACTAGCTCATTTTATAGTGTTGGAGAAATAATACCGTCTGAACAAGTCATAAAAGACATTACCTATTTAGCGTCTGACGATTTAAAAGGTAGAGCAAGTTTTAGTCCAGAAATAGACAAAGCGGCAAACTATATTGCAGCAAGATTTACTGAAATTGGACTTAAGCCGCTAAATAACAAAAGTTTTTTTCAAACGTTTACCGTAAATAAAATCCAACCTCAACTACATACTATTACGCTTAATGGTCAAGAGGTTAGCCTTGAAAATACGGCCTTAGCCACCACGATTGAACAGCTTAATTGGCAGAGTAAAAGTGCTCAAGTACATCTTGTGGGTAAAGATGATGATATGCGAAAAACCTTAAGTGAGTTAAACCTACAAGGTGGGCAACATCTCGTTGTAATCGATAGTACACACGCTAAAACATTTAAAGCTTATCAAGGCTACTTTAACCGTGGCTTAACTAAACTCTCACTTGATCATCAAGGCGCACTTGTGTTGGTATTAAGTGACGAAAGCGAAATTAAAAATTATAGCGTAAATGCCAGTGCTAAAATTACCCAGCAAACATTAACAAATGTTGTTGGAGTGTTACCGGGTATACAAAACCAAGAAGAAATCGTTTTGTACTCAGCGCACTATGACCATTTGGGCGTAACAGAAGATGGCAAGCAAATTTATAATGGTGCTGATGATGACGCTTCAGGCACCACTGCGGTATTAAATTTAGCGCAATATTTCGCACAAAAAGGTGATAACAAGCGCACATTAATGTTTAGTGCATTTACAGCAGAAGAAATTGGAGGCTTTGGCTCAAAGTATTTTTCACAGCAACTTAACCCCGACAATGTCGTTGCTATGATTAATATTGAAATGATCGGTAAACCTTCAAAGTTTGGTGCTGGTACCCTTTGGATGACAGGAATGGATCGCTCAAATTTAGGTGCCCTACTCAATAAAAACCTCGTTGAGCTAAATACGAAAATCTATCAAGATCCATATCCTGAGCAAGGCTTATTTTATCGCTCAGATAACGCAACATTAGCCCGTTTAGGCGTAGCTGCACATAGTTTTAGTAGTACACAGCTTGATAAAGATCAACATTATCACAAAGTAACAGACGATATTAACAGCTTAGATTTATCGTCGATGCATAAGGTAATTGAGACATTAGCGACAGCAACTCAGCCTTTAGTTGATGGTACGGCAACACCAACACGTATTGATAAAGCAGAGGTGCGGGCTAAAGGTAAAATTTACTAAAATCTTACCTTTAAAACGTAACAACTTATCTCATTTAGTTTGATACAAACATAAAAATTCAGCGTTTAGCCAATAATAACGCTGAATTTTTATGTTATTTATCAATCAACAATTAACGTTTTAATTACTGGCATTGCCAATGCATTTGAAATTCGAGTTCATTGCTGGAAATCACGACGAAGTCGTGTCGAAGATATAACTGTTTCGCGGGATTATTAATTAACACATTTAACGTTATGTTGAGCCTTTTTTCTTGCGCCTTACGCTTTATTACCTCTAATACTTTGCTGCCAATACCTCCCCTTGAAACGTAGGAAGTAATTGAAATTGGCGTACGTGGATTTTATTAGCAAACAGACCTAACTTTAATAAACCAACAGGACGCTTTTTATATAAGATAAGGTGAGAATCAGCAAAAAATTCATCAATACGTTGTAAATGCGCATTATCATCAAGATAAATGCCCGCATTATTTAAATGCTTTTCCATCGATGCTTTTCGCAGGTTTAAAAGAAAGTCTCTATCACTTGCTATTGCTCGGCGAAAACTAATAATCGCAGAATGCTTGATGTTGTCGTTACTTGCATTTACAGCATGGGTTACATTTGACATAACACTCGATTAATTGATTAATCAATGAACCTACTATAGCAAGTTAGGTATTGAGGTAATACCTTAAATAAAACACCTAAAATAAATAAGACATACTGGAAGTTACCGCAAAAAATCAGCCACTGAGCGCGGTTAGCTTGATCGCCTAGTAAAAATAGCGGCAATATAGCACATAAATTAAAATAGGAAATTAACATGACCTTCAATAAATCACTTATTGTTATCTCTATCACAGCGTTATTAGCTGCTGCTTGTAGTAATGAAACTACAACACAAGCTAAAGGTAATAATGCTCTTGCAATGTCGCCTACAGAAAAGCTAAATAGTACAGTTAACGCCTCTAAAGCAGCAAATGAGCTATTTGACACTATTTTTATGGAGGGTGTTAACCGTAACCCTGTTAGACAAACTTACCTTGGTATTAAAATTGATTACGATAAGTGGCAAGATCTTTCAGAGGAAAATAGTGCCAAAGAGCTAGCTTTCGCAAAAGAAGCATTGCAGCGCATACAAGTCATCAATGTAAACAACCTTGATAAGCAAACAAAATTAAGTTTTCAACTCCTAACACAAAAGCTAGAACAACAAATCGCTGATTACCCATGGCGTCATCATAACTATCCTGTTAATCAAATGTTTGGCGTTCATTCACAAATACCTGCATTGTTAATCAACCAACATAGCATTAAAGACACTAAGCAAGCTTATGACTATATTGCTCGTGTAAAAAACTCAAAAGTGTTACTTGAACAGTTAATAGATCAACTTGAAATCAGAGCCAATAAAGGCATAATTGCACCAAAATTTGTTTTTGGTCATGTTATTCGAGATTCTAAAAACTTAACAGTTGGCGCACCTTTTGATAATGGCGCTGATAGCACGCTATATGCAGATTTCACTTCAAAAATAGACAAATTAGATATTACCGATACAGAAAAACAAGCACTAACAGCTAAGTTATCTTCGGCATTAACCACTGAATTTAAAGCGGGATATCAAGCATTAGTCAGCTACTTAGTTGAACTAGAGAAAAAAGCCGACACTACTGATGGCGCATGGAAATTTCCAAACGGTGATAAGTTTTATAACAACGCTTTAAAACGTACAACGACTACCAACTTAACCGCCGATGAAATTCATAAAATAGGCTTAGATGAAGTTGCTCGTATACATGATGAAATGCGCGTAATCATGAAAAAAGTGAATTATAAAGGCACTTTAAGTGAATTTTTTCAATTTATGCGCCACGATCCACAATTTTATTATGCCGGTGATGATGCTGGACGTGAACGTTACTTAACTGAAGCTACTGCATTAATTAACACCATGAAAGGTGAGTTGGATCAATTATTTATCACTAAGCCAAAAGCTGATTTAAAAGTTAAAAAAGTGGAAGCGTTTAGAGAGAAATCTGCGGGTAAAGCATTCTACCAACAACCTGCACCTGATGGCTCACGCCCAGGTATTTACTACGCAAACCTTTACGATATGGAAGCTATGCCAACATACCAAATGGAAGCTTTGGCTTATCATGAAGGTATTCCTGGTCATCATATGCAAATAGCTTTAAAACAAGAGCTTGAAGGTATTCCAAAATTCAGAAAGTTTGGCGGTTACACTGCATACAGCGAAGGTTGGGGTTTATATTCAGAAATGATCCCTAAAGAAATTGGCTTCTATCAAGACCCTTACTCTGACTTTGGTCGCTTGGCTATGGAATTATGGCGTGCTTGTCGATTAGTGGTTGATACCGGTATTCACAATAAAAAATGGAATTTAGCTCAAGGTATTGAATATTATGTCAGTAATACACCTAATGCTAAGTCAGATGCGATAAAAATGGTTGAACGTCATGTTGTTATGCCGTCACAAGCAACTGCTTATAAAATTGGTATGTTAAAAATTGTTGAGCTACGCACAAAAGCAAAACAACAGCTAGGCGATAAGTTCGATATTCGTGAATTCCATGATGTTGTGTTAACCAATGGTGCTGTACCACTTAACGTACTTGAAGATATGGTTAATGACTATATTGTAGATAAAAGCTAACACTACATGAACGTAAGCTTTAAACGCTTTGATTAACAAACGCCAAATACCTGTGTATTTGGCGTTTTTACTTTGATGAGCCTTTACTTTTAATAACATTTTATTAGAGTATAAGCGGAGGATCATAAAAGTTACTTAACAATAAGTAAGCAAAGTCTTCTAAAAGGAATGAAGATGGAGTTAAAAATTATCCCGGTATTGCAAGTGGCTATTGCGGTTATCTTAATGACCATAATTCAGTACTACTTACCCACAGTAAATGTCGCCACAGTAATAAGTCCTTTAGTCAGAGTTTCTTTGGTGACGTTATTAGTGACGATAGCAGTGATTATTGCTTTTATTGCCATTTATAGTTTTCGACAGCACCAAACAACGGTTAACCCCAGTAAACCAGAAACATCATCGCAAATTGTTGATAGTGGTATTTACCAATATTCTAGAAACCCGATGTATTTGGCGATGCTTTTAACTTTAATTGCATATGCTTGTTATCTTGAAAATGCATTGAATTTATTTATTTGCGGACTATTTTTTTGGTATATAACTAAGTATCAAATTGTGCCTGAAGAACGTATGTTGATAAAACTGTTTGGACAAGATTACGTAGATTATAAAAACAAAGTTCGTCGTTGGTTATAGCTTTATCATGAGGATAATACCCATTTGATTAATTGCCTTGATGAAATGAGTCTTAAGAAACTTAACTTTTAACTTTTAAACTTAGAATTTATAAACACCATTAACCAAAAAGCACTCACAGCGTTATAACTGAGAGTGCTTTATATTTAGCAATTATTTTCTAGCTTCGAACTTAATCGAAAGTACTTATATAACTTATCATATTACCGATAAAGTTAAGCTTTCTTTAAATAGCTAGCAACTAAGACAATACGCGTACCATTAACTTTACCTTCAATATGCTCAGGATTGTCAGTTAAACTGATACCTCGCACCATAGTGCCTTGCTTAGCGGTAAAATTTGCCCCTTTAACCTTTAGATCTTTGATCAAAGTAACATTATCGCCATCTTGTAATTCAGCGCCATTACTATCGCGTGTAGGGCCTTCTCGTTCAGCCGCTGCAATCCCCTGCTCAGCCCAGGTTTTAACCGCATCTTCGAGGTATATCATATCTAACGCATCTTGCGCCCAGCTTTCAGCTGATAACTTATGCAACAAACGGTAAGCCATAACTTGTACGGCAGGCTCTTGATTCCACATAGCATCGGTTAAACAGCGCATATGGTTTATATCGAGTTCAGCATTGCCTTCAACTTGCCCTAAGCATTTATCACATAAATAAATACTTTGTTGAGCACTTAAGTCGCTTGTTGGGGGTACAGGAAACACCGATAAGTTGTTTGGTGATGTACATAGTTCACAACAATTGTTGCTGCGTGCTTTCAAAGCATTTTCTGTTGGCATAAAAGGTTCTCCCTAAATTTTTGCGCTATTATGCTCCTAATTTACCGATTTAAAAAGTGCAGATGATTAACCCGGTAAAATTAATACTTATAAATATTTAACTCATAAGTGAGTTTTGAGGAATTTTGGGAAGGCTTTTAAAAATAACAAGTCAGCTTTGTTACTTTCATTATTAGAAAGTAACAAAGCTAAAAGATAAGGTTTAATCTAAATTTTTAGTGATATGGTGCGATGCTGCAGCCGTGAAAACCACATCGGTAGAACTATTTAATGCTGTTTCTGCGGAGTCTTGAATAACACCAATAATAAATCCTATCGCAACAACTTGCATCGCAATATCAGTATTAATACCAAATAACCCACAAGCTAATGGAATAAGCAGCAATGAACCGCCAGCAACACCAGAAGCGCCACACGCTGATATTGCAGCAACCACACTCAATAAAATAGCGGTGGCAAAATCAACTTCAATATTTAAGGTATTGGCCGCTGCAAGCGTTAATACCGTGATGGTAATCGCCGCGCCTGCCATATTGATGGTGGCACCTAATGGAATGGATACCGAATAAGTATCCTCATGTAAATCTAGCTTTTCACATAGCTCCATATTTACTGGAATATTGGCTGCTGAGCTACGGGTGAAAAATGCCGTAATACCTGATTCTTTTATACAGGTTAGTACTAACGGGTAAGGGTTTTTACGCATAATTAAATACACGATTAACGGGTTCACTATCAAAGCAATTATAAGCATTGAACCTAAAAGCACGAGTACTAAATGACTAAACTCTCCTAAAGTATCAAAGCCTGTAGTTGCTACTGTATTGGCAACTAACCCCATGATACCTAATGGTGCAAAACGAATAACGAGTTTTACGACACTAGAAATAGCTTCAGCAAAATCATGCACCATGACTTTCGTTGAGTCACTTCCCTTTTTCAAGGCAAAACCTAAACCTAAACCCCAAGCTAAAATACCGATAAAGTTACCGGTAATTACCGCATTAAAAGGATTATCAACAATTTTAAATGCCAAGGTTGTTAATACTTCGCCTAAACCTTGTGGCGGGTTAGCACTAGCGCCAACGATATCTAAAGTTAATTGCACAGGAAACATAAAGCTTAGCGCGACTGCGACTAACGCAGCACTAATGGTGCCAATTAAATACAATCCAACTATAGGCTTTAAATTAGCTTCACTGTTAGGTTTTTGGTTTGCAATAGACGAAGCCACTAAAACTAACACTAAGATAGGGGCAACCGCTTTTAATGCATTAACAAATAAACTCCCCAGTATAGAAAATGACATGGCTAGATCAGGGGAAGCAAGGGCTAAAACAACACCTAAAATAATGGCAATAATTATTTGGTTTACGATATTAATAGATTTCAGTTTAGTAATAAATGAATGGCTTTCTGGGTTATTTTCTATTGTCATAATTTTTCTTATTTGAGTTATTAAACTTATGAACACGCTCGCGTGTAGTGCAAGTTTTTTACCACTTAATAGCGGTGACTGTCTAGTATATTCGTTGTATGGCTAATTTAAAAAGACGATTCACTGTTACGTGAAATAAACAATGCTTGGTCATTGTTATCAACTAAGAAAGCTTTACAAACGAAGTGTCCTACGACGGCTATTAATTCATTATCATAAAAAATAAACGGTAGTCTTTTTCTTTGCCATGGCGGAATTGTAAGCTCTTGCAAAACTTTCTTTAAGGCTCGTGAATGTTGTCGATATTGCGGTAAACATTTAGGATTTTCGTGAGAAAACCTAACCGTAACTACTTGATTAATGTTTGGGCGTTTAACAGCTACTTGCCAATGTTCATTAGTGTTGCTGTTTTCTAACTTTGCCGAAATACATAAAACGCCTAAGTTATCAGGTAATTGAAGCTCTAATTTATCTTTAGCGACTAAATCGTCAAGATTTAGCGAATGTTGCCAATCCGAAATATCTTGGTAAATAGTGGTTAGATAAAGCTCATCTTTAAAGCGCCTAACACAATGACTCGATAGTTGAATAACCGGTGATTTGTCAGCCTCAGCGTTAAGTTGTTGGCATATTTGTGCTAACTGCTGGCGCGAAGGCATTAATACATTATGGCTCGATAAAAAATAGCGTAAAAGATTTTTAAGTCGTGCATCGCTTAACTTAGTTAAACATGGCACCGAAAGTTGATAAGCTGAAAGCTGGCAAAGCGTTAAATCTTGCTGTGCTAATTCGTCAAGTAATTGTTGCGCTTCAAAACAATGCTCAGCACTGCGCGCAATTGTTTTATTAATACTTGGCCAACGTGCATTTAATTTAGGCAGTATTTGATGACGTAAAAAATTTCGCTCAAAGTGTTCATCGTTATTTGACTCATCTTCAATCCAACTAAGCTGTTGTTGATTTGCATAATCGACTATTTCTGATCGCGAAATCGCTAATAACGGGCGAGCCACTGTATGTTGCGCTAATTTAGCACTTGGCGGCATTGCAGATAAACCTTTAACCCCTGCACCACGTTTTAATGCAAGAATAAATGTTTCTGCTTGGTCATTCAGATGATGTCCAGTAACGATAATCGCAGGCTCTGCACTGGTTTGTATTAGTACTTTATAGCGCGCATCTCTCGCCATTGCTTCTAGGCTTTGCTGCGCTTGTTTTTTTAAATGTAGTTTATGGGTGAATAATGGTAGTGAAAAGCTATCACATTGTTGCTGCGCAAATACTTGCCACTCATCAGCATGAGGACTTAAACCGTGATTGACATGACAAACAACTAAAGGGTTAGGTAATAACTCTTGTTGTTTTAACTTAGCTAATGCCACTAATAGCACTTGTGAATCTACACCGCCGCTATAGGCAATAATAATAGTTTTTTCTGGTGTATGTTTAAAAAACTGCACCAAGGCTGATTCAATTTTATTCACAGGTTCAAGCAATATTAGGTAAGAGTGTTGTAGCGATAGTTATCATAAAGACAATAAAAAGCGACCTGTAGAGGTCGCTTATTTTGAATCTAACAATAACCGAATGACATTAACTTGTCATAACGACTTTCAATCAATTCTTCGTTAGACAGTTTGTCTAGTTCTGCTAGGTCAGATTTTAATGCTTGCTTAAGGAATGCCGCCATTTGGTCCATATCGCGGTGAGCCCCACCTAATGGTTCTTCAACAATACTGTCGATAAGCCCTAATTCTTTAATACGCTTAGCCGTAATACCCATGGCTTCTGCTGCTGTCGGCGCTTTCTCAGCCGTTTTCCACAAAATTGAAGCACAACCTTCTGGTGAAATTACTGAATAAGTTGAATACTCAAGCATATTTACCTTATCACCAACACCAATAGCCAGTGCACCACCAGAACCACCTTCACCAATAACCGTACAAATGATTGGCACGTTCAAACGTGACATCACTTTTAAATTCATGGCTATAGCTTCACTTTGACCACGTTCTTCTGCACCAATACCCGGATAAGCACCTGGCGTGTCAATAAATGTGATAATTGGCATTTTAAAACGTTCTGCCATTCTCATTAAACGTAAAGCTTTACGGTAGCCTTCAGGACGTGGCATACCAAAGTTACGTTTAACTTTTTCGTTAGTTGAGCGACCTTTTTGGTGGCCAATAATCATAACTGGACGACCATCTAAACGCGCGGTTCCACCAACAATAGCTTTATCATCAGCATAAGCTCTATCGCCTGCCAATTCATCGAACTCCGTAAAAATACGAGGTAAATAATCTAAGGTATATGGACGTTGAGGGTGACGTGCAACGCGCGCCGTTTGCCAAGGATCCAAATTAGAGAAAATTTTCTTTGTTAACTCGTTATTTTTCTCACGTAATTGAGAAATTTGATCCTCTAAATCAAGATCAAGATCTTGACCATTGTTGACCAATTGTAATTCTTCAATTTTTGCTTCAAGTTCCGCAATTGGAAGCTCAAAATCTAAAAAATTTAATGACATATGATTTTTCTTACCTATGTTGTCTTTGAGTACCGTTAGTAAAAAACACTACTTATTTAAATTTTAACTCGACTTGCTCATCACCCAAAAGGGTTTTCAAATCGTATAATAGCATGTCGCTTGGCGATACGCGCCACTGTACCCCTAACTCTAGCATACCTTGCGCTTCATCTCTTTGATAAAAAACGCGAATTGGGCAAATACCATCTTTATAGGGTGTTAGCACCTTTGTAAACTGTTCGATAAATTGGCCTGAAAGCTGATTTTTATCGACTTGTAAATCTAACGACGATACATAATTTTCCCGTGCATCAGCAATAGTCATTATGTCTCGAGCGGTCATTGTAATACCACCGGAGTAATCATCAAAGCTGACCTGTCCGCTACAGACCAAAATAGCGTCAGAAATAAGCAATTCTGCAAACCTATCGTAGTCATCTGGAAATAAGCGGATGTCCATTCGGGCACTTTTATCATCTAATGTGACCAAAGCCCATCGACGACCACGTTTATTGACTAATACCCGCACACCTAGCACTAAGCCTACGGCAACCGTTGTCTTATCTTTATTGGTTGGCTGCAAGCTGACTAGACGTCCCGTTGAATAGCGTTTGATTTCACTTAAGTAACGGTTGATTGGGTGACCCGTTAAATATAAACCTAAAGTTTCTTTTTCGCCATCTAACCACTGTTGTTCAGGCCACTTTGGCACTTCTTTATATGTTTGTCTGTTATCTTCTGGTTCTTCATTTATTAAACCAAATAAATCATTTTGCCCAATGGCTTGAGCTTTTGCATGTTGCTCTGCTGCTTTTAATGCTTCAGGTAATGACACAAATAGAGCCGCACGATGAGGACCGTCTTTAGCATTGGGCCCAAGGGCATCCATTGCACCAGATTTAATTAATTTCTCTAACACACGCTTATTGATCTTTTTCAAATCAACCCGAGCGCAAAAATCAAACAAATCAATAAACTCACCATCGCTTTCACGCGCGGCAATAATAGCTTCAATCGGACCTTCACCAACGCCCTTTACAGCGCCGATACCATAAATAATTTGATCGTCATCATTCACAGTGAACTTATATTGCCCTCGGTTAACATCAGGCGGCAATAAATCAAGCCCCATGTTGCTGCACTCATCAACTAACGTCACAATTTTATCGGTATTATCCATATCAGCAGACATAACCGCCGCCATAAATGGCGCAGGAAAGTGGGTTTTCATCCACAAAGTTTGATACGACACTAAAGCATAAGCGGCAGAATGCGATTTGTTAAAACCATAACCGGCGAACTTTTCAACCAAGTCAAAAATTTTCATCGCTAGCTCGCCATCAACACCACGACCAACAGCGCCTGCTTCAAAGCCTGCACGTTGCTTAGCCATTTCTTCAGGCTTTTTCTTACCCATGGCACGACGTAACATATCGGCACCACCAAGCGAGTAACCGGCTAACACCTGCGCTATTTGCATTACCTGCTCTTGATAAAGAATAATACCGTAAGTAGGTTCAAGAATTGGCTTTAAATCGAGATGTTGCCATGTTTCATCCGGGTAACTGATAGCCTCACGACCATGTTTACGTTCGATAAAGTTATCAACCATGCCTGACTGTAAAGGGCCAGGTCTGAATAGCGCTACCAAAGCGATAATATCTTCAAAGCAATCGGGTTTTAGTTTTGCTATTAGTGATTTCATGCCGCTAGATTCAAGCTGGAAAACCGCAGTTGTTTCTGATTTTAATAGCACTTTAAAACTGGCTTTATCTTCCAAATCAATCGCAGGTAAATCGATTGGTTCTTTACCCTCTTTTAGCAGTTTTGCATCAGCCATTTCTATGGCCCACTGTAAAATGGTTAAGGTACGTAAACCGAGAAAATCAAATTTTACTAATCCGGCATCCTCTACATCATTTTTATCAAACTGCGTTACCGGATTTTTACCTTCTTCATCACAATAAAGCGGAGCAAAATCGGTGATTGTTGTTGGAGAAATAACAACACCACCAGCATGTTTACCCGCATTTCGCGTTGTGCCTTCTAAAATACGGCACATATCAATCAAATCTTTTACGTCACTGTCTTGGGCGTAAATTTCAGGCAGCTTTGGCTCTTCTTCAAATGCTTTAGCTAAGGTCATACCCGGTGTTGGCGGGATAAGTTTAGAAATGCGATCAACAAAACCGTACGGGTGACCAAGCACGCGACCTACATCTCGAATAACCGCTTTCGCTGCCATTGTACCGAAGGTAATGATTTGTGATACAGCATCTCGGCCGTATAACTCTGCAACGTGATCAATAACTTCGTCACGCCTGTCCATACAAAAATCGATATCGAAATCGGGCATCGAGACACGTTCAGGGTTCAAGAATCGTTCAAAAAGTAGATCGTATTCCAATGGGTCGAGATCGGTAATTTTTTGAGCGTAAGCCACCAATGAACCTGCCCCTGAACCACGGCCAGGACCAACAGGAATATTATTGTCTTTACTCCACTGAATAAACTCCATCACGATCAAGAAATAACCGGGGAAGCCCATACCATTAACAACTTTTAATTCAATCGCTAAACGTTCATCGTAAGGTTTACGTTTTTCAGCAAAGTCAGGCGCGTCTTTATCAAATAAAAACTCTAACCTTTCCTGTAAACCTTCTTCTGATACTTTAACTAAGTAATCTTCTATCGATAAGCCTTCGGTAGGAAAATCAGGTAGTACATATTCGCCTAAACGCACAGTAACATTACAACGTTTTGCGATTTCTACCGAATTCGCAAGTGCTTCAGGAATATCAGCAAAAAGTGCGACCATTTCCTCTTCGGTTCGCAAGTATTGCTCTTTAGAATATTTTTTTGGGCGACGTTTATCATCTAAAGTAAAACCATCATGAATGGCGACACGAATTTCGTGCGCATCAAAGTCTACAGGACTTAAGAACATAACTTCGTTAGTGGCAACAACAGGCAAGTCATGACTCGCAGCAAGCGCTACGGCAAGGTGAATATAGTTTTCTTCGTCATTTCGACCCGTTCGAATTAACTCAAGGTAAAAGCAGTTGGGAAAATATTGCTGATAAAATGCCACCATATCTTCAACAAACTCTTGGTTACCTTTAAGCAACGCTTTACCCACGTCGCCTTCGCGGCCACCAGAAAGTAAAATTAAGCCTTCTGCATGGTCAATGAGCCAGTCTCTATCAATGACAGCTTTACCCTGAACATGTCCACGTAAATAAGCTTTAGAAATTAATTCAGTTAAATTTTTATAACCAATATTATTGGTGGTTAATACGACTAAACGCGACAATTCACCTTCTAAAGCCTCACTTTGAACCCAAAAATCACAACCAATAATAGGCTTTAAACCTGCACCATGTGCCGCGTGATAATACTTAACCAGCCCACATAAATTTGTTTGATCGGTGAGTGCGATGGCAGGCATATTGAGCTCTGCAGCTCGGGCGACGATTGGCTTCACTTTTTTCAAGCCATCTGACATAGAATAATCACTGTGTATTCGCAAGTGAATAAACGCTGGATTATTACCGTTTTTAGGCGCTGGATCAGTTGTGGTAATTGTTGTTAACTCGGTTTCAGACATCTAGTGCTCTAATTATTTTTATTATGCGTTGCTGCATTAGCGAGTACATTGGCGACAGGTTTAAAACTTTTTCGGTAGCAATCAAGCACACCATGCTCAATTATCTTCTCTAAATGAACTTTTGTTGGGTACCCTTTGTGCTGTGCGAAGCCATAATAAGGATAAAGCTTATCTAGGGCCACCATCTCATCATCTCTTGCCACTTTAGCTATAATCGACGCAGCACTTATTTCAGATACGCGTGCATCACCTTTAACAACACTTTGGCTGGCAATATGACCATTTTGATGAGCAAAAGTGGGGCAACGATTACCATCAACTAGCACGAAATCAGGCGTAACATTTAAACCTTGAATAGCGCGTTGCATTGCCAACATAGTGGCATGAAGAATATTAAGCGTATCTATTTCTTCTGGAGAAGCTCGCCCTATTGACCAAGCAATAGCGCGTTGTTTAATTTCTAAAGACAGTTGCTGTCTTTTCTTTTCAGACAGTTTTTTTGAATCCATTAATCCTTCAATAGGATTATCCGGATCTAATATAACCGCGGCTGTCACTACATCACCGACTAAAGGCCCTCGCCCAACTTCATCAACACCGGCAATACAATAAGCAATGGGATATTCAAATGGTGGAAAAACTTTCTTAACTACAGGCATAAAAATTCTGCTTAACAATTATAATAAGTTGATTACGGCTTTGGCAGCTTGTTCACTGGCATTTTGCTTAAGTGCTAAATGAATTTCAGTAAAAGCTTGATTCAAAGCTGACTGATCTTCAAACAGTCGCTCTTCAACTAATGGTAATATATTTTCAACCGTAACATTAGTTTGTAGAAGTTCAGGCACTAAGCCCTTATTAGCCAATAAATTCGGTAATGAAAACCACTTCAACTTTACAAAGCCTTTGAACATGTAATAAGTCAGCGGATTAAACTTATAACAAATCACCATAGGACGTTTTATTAAGGCCGCTTCAAGGGTTACTGTACCCGACGCAGTTAATAAACAATCGCTAGCAGCCATTACTTGCTGAGTTTTACCGACGATAACTTGTACCGAAAGCTCTGGCGCTATTTGTTGATGTAATTGGTGAAATTGCTGAGCTCTTTTTTCACTTACCATGGGTACCACGAATATCAACTCCGCGGCTTTTTCAGGATTATTGCTGAGTAGCTTTTGTGCAGTATGTAAAAATGGCTCAACTAGTCGTGACAGTTCGCCACCTCGGCTTCCCGGCATTAGCGCTAGAACTTTGGCATTATCTTCTATGCCCAAAGCTTCTCTGGCACTATGTTTATCAGAAACTAAAGGAATGTCGTCAGCAAGTGAGTGACCTACAAAGGTGCAAGGTATTTGGTGTTTATCATAAAACGCTTTTTCAAAAGGCAATAACGACAAAACCATGTTAGTCGCTTTAGCAATTTTGAATACGCGCTTTTCTCGCCAAGCCCAAACTGAAGGGCTAACATAATGAACTGTCTTAATCGCCTGTACTTTAAGCTTTGCTTCAAGGGCAATATTAAAGTCAGGAGCATCTATACCAATAAAAACATTGGGTTTGTTCGCTACAAAATATTCATACAATGATTTTCGAATATGGAGTAATCGGCGCAATCTACCAAGCACTTCAAACACACCCATGACTGATAGCTCTTCCATATCAAACAGGCTTTCAAAGCCTAGCGCTAACATTTTAGGGCCACCAATGCCGATAAACTTGGCGTTAGGGTAGCTTAGCTGCAGTTGTTGCATTAATCCTGCACCTAAGGTGTCACCAGAATGCTCTCCAACAACTATAGCAAATGTTAACACGGGCTCTAGTGATTTATTCACGGGCAAAGTATCTTCTGAGTTTACTGACATCACCATAAACTATCGGACAATGCCGCGACTAGAGTTTTTAATAAAATCAGTGAATACATCTAATTCAATCAAGCCATGTGCAGTATCGTTAATTTTCGCTATCGCTTCATCAACAGTTAAACCTTGACGGTAAATCGCTTTATAGGCACGTTTAATTTGCAATATAACATCGGCATCAAAACCTCGACGTTTTAAGCCTTCGCTATTTAAACCAAAAGGTTTTGCAGGTTGGCCAGATGCCATAATGTAAGGAGGTACATCTTTAAGAATAAGTGAATTGGCTGCAACAAAACAATGTGGACCAATATGACAAAATTGATGTACGCCAGCCATACCGCCAATAATGGCATGATCGCCAACATGAACATGACCGGCTAGTGAGGCACCATTAGCTAAAATACAGTTACTCCCCACCATGCAATCATGAGCAATATGGGTATAAGCCATAAATAAATTATTGCTACCAATTTTAGTTAAACTTTTATCTTGAACCGTACCACGGTGCACGGTGCAGTTTTCACGAAAAGTATTGTTATCGCCGATCACTAGTTCGGTTAATTCACCCGCATATTTTAAATCTTGACAGTCTTCGCCTATTGAAGCGAACTGAAATATGCGATTGCCTTTACCGATAGTTGTTGGACCGTTAATTACAACATGTGAGCTTATATGACAATCGTCTCCAATGACCACATTCCCAGCTATATGCGTCCATGGGCCAATCTTTACATTTTTACCGATAATCGCGCCATCTTCAATAATGGCTTGTGGATGGATCAATGACGTTGAATTCACCATATTACAATGCTCTTCTTGCGCACATTAAGTCTGCTGAACAGACTACCTTGCCGTCAACTCTAGCTTCAGCATAAAACTTCCACATACCACGACGCTCTTTTATAAACTCTAGATGCAAATGCATGGTGTCACCAGGGTGAACTGGTTTTTTAAATTTTGCTTTATCAATTGACGCAAACAGAAATAACTCACCTTCACTTTTATCTTTAACAGATTTAAAGCCAAGTATTCCACTTGCTTGAGCTAAAGCTTCAAGGATCAACACACCAGGGAAAATTGAATAACTAGGAAAGTGTCCCATAAATGCGGGTTCATTAACTGTAACGTTTTTTATCGCATGAATTGACTTACCGGGGGTGTAGTCAAGCACACGGTCAACTAATAAAAACGGGTAACGGTGTGGAATGAGTGTTTTTATCTCTTCAACATCGATAATATTATTTTGCGATTCCAAAATGACTTCCTCTTTTGCTTAACTATGACGTCAACTTGCTAGATTTTTCTAAAATACTTAACCGCTTAGTTAAAGACTCTAGCTTACGTATTCTAGCGTTATTTTTATGCCACTCTTTATTTGGCTGGCATGGCATACCCGATGAATAAACACCTGGCGCATTTAATGACTTTGTGACCATTGTCATGCCAGTAAATACACAACCGTCAGCAATGTTAATATGACCATTGATACCGACAAGGCCAGCAATAACACAATTTTTACCTATTTCAGTGCTGCCTGCTATAACACTACAAGCCGCCATAGCGGTATTCTCACCGATCACAACATTATGAGCAATCTGTATTTGATTATCTAAAATAACACCATCTTTGATAATAGTGTTACCTAAAGCGCCGCGATCTATTGTGGTACTCGCACCAATCTCTACATTATCACCAATGACCACTGTGCCTAATTGCGGTATTTTAACCCAAATACCTTTATTATTTGCATAACCAAAACCGTCTGAACCAATCACTGTATTTGCATGCACTGCGCATTGTTTACCAATAACCACACCATGATAAATACTAACGTTAGACCAAATAGTAGAATTAGCACCAATTGTTGCACCAATACCGATAAAGCTACCAGCACCTATACTAACACCTTCACAAAGGCTAACACCGGCTTCAATAACGGCATTAGCACCGATCGTCACGTTATCACCGATAATAGCGTTATCATCAATAACAGCACTAGGGTGAATACAGTTTGCCGGTTTAGGTGTTGTATCAAGTAACTGTGCCACTAAAGCATAGCCCATATAAGGGTTATCCATTATTAAGGCATTAGATTGACACTTTTTTGCTTCTGCTGGGGTAACAATAACCGCACTGGCATTAGTTGTTGCTAATTGTTCACTATATTTACTATTAGCTAAAAAGGCGATTTGCCCGGAACTGGCTGAGGCTAAGGTAGCTATACTTAATATTTTACATTGTCCATCTCCCTGAACAACAGCCCCTATTTTTTCTGCAATATCGGCAAGAACGTAACTCATAAGAATAAACTTCTTTTAAATGTGCTCTAAAGTATAAATTTTAAAGTACAGGTTTAAAGACAAGCGCTAACCACCATAGGGCTAAACGCAATATTCCGAATCAACTTGATTCGGAATATTAAATGGTCGAGAAGGCATTGAATATAAATCATGGTGATTTATATTCAATTTACCTGAAAACAAAGGATTATTTCAGTTTGCTAACTTGCTTAACAACTTCTTCTGTGATCGCTGTTTTTGGCTTAGAGTAAACAACTGCACTTTGTTCAAGTACTAAATCATAATCGCCTTTGGCTGCAATGTTATCAATTGCTTGACGAACCAATGCGATGATTTTGTTAGTTTCTTCATTTTTTCTAGCACCAGTGCTCTGCTGAAAAGCTTTGCCTTTAGTTTGGTAATCTTGAAAAAGTACACCAATTTTGCCTTCTAACTCTTCAATTTCTTTAGCACTCATTAAAGAGCCATCGCGCTTACGCTTTTCTTGAAGATATTTGATGTCTTGCTCAAGTTGGGCAAGTACAGCTTTTTCATCTTTAAACTCTTCTTCTAAGCTTTTCATTACTGCTGCAGTTTGTGGAATTTTACCCATAACTTCTTGGAAGTTTACTACACCAATTTTTTGGTCTGCAGCCATTGCTGAACTGGCTAAAATATATCCTGATGCTGCTGTAGCGATTGCAATAGATTTAATCAAATTTTTCAAATTTTACTCCTAAAATATTTTCTAATATTTTTTATATAATTTTGTTATGCGGTAGTTATACCGCCTCAGTTAACTTGGTTCAAGCCTATTTATTTAAAGCTTGCTCATTTTGAGCAATAAATAGGCTTTATCTTAATAAATCTAAAAAGTTTGTCCGATATTAAAACTGAAGAACTCGGTGTCATCACCTTCTTCTTCTTTCAACGTTTTAGCAAAACTAAAAATCATTGGCCCCATTGGAGACAACCATTGAACAGACAAACCTGCAGATGCTCGATATCGACCCACATCAGAGTAGTCAGCAATTTTATCAAATTCAACGCTATTTAAATCTTTATAATCATCTAAATTAAATTCTGTGTCCCAAACATTACCCGCATCAATAAATATACTTGAACGAACACTGTTACTGAAACCTTCATCTAAAAATGGCGTTGGTACGATAAGCTCTAAACCTGCAATTGCAATGGCATTACCACCAACAGAACGTCTAGACGTTTGAATAAAGTCATGATCAGGACCTAAACAACAACCACCAGCAGATCCAACAGCATCTGGCGTACCAGGAATTGAGGTTGATCTACGATAGATAGCACGTGGTCCGACAATATTAGATTCGAAACCTCGTAATGTACCTGAGCCACCTGCTCTAAAGTTTTCCCAGAAAGGAAGCACTTGATCATTGCCATCAATAGAGCCGTAACCGTTACCATAACCTAATTGAAATTTAGCTAAAACAGTCCAACGTTGATCACGTGTTAACGGGAAATACCATTTAGTATCTAAATTAATTTTAAAGTAATTCACATCCGAGTTAGGCGTAGTCATCTTATAAGATAAACTTTGCTGCGATCCGTCCGTAGGGAAAGTACCACGGTTCAACGTCGAACGAGATATAGCCGCATTAACATCAAAGCTTTCAAAGCTTAAGCCACCATCTGGATCATTTGGATCTGAATATAATTCATAAAACTTCTGAATTTGTTCGTAAGTTTCTAAGCGCGTAATACCATTACTTTTATAACCTAAACCAAAGCTTAAACGAACATATTCATTAATAGGGAAGCCTAATGTAAGGCCTACACCATAAGTTTTGTTATTGTATTCAACAAGGTTTGCGTTACCTGCATCAAACTCTTGATAGAATATATTGCCGCCGAGTGACACACCGTCAACGGTAAAGTAGGGATCAGTATATGAAACATTAGCACTTTTTGAGTAGCTTGAAGTGTTTATGCTAAAACCTAAGCGGTTACCTGTACCTAAAAAGTTGTTTTGCTGTACACCTGCATTTAAACTTAACTGGGTTTGTGAACCATAACCAATACCTGCGGTAAAAGAGCCAGAAGGCTGCTCTTTAACTTCAAAGTCAATATCAACAAGGTCGTCTTCACCAGGAAGTTGGTTGGTTTCAAACTCAACTGTTTCCATGTAAGGTAAACGCTGTAACCAAGCCTTTGAACCTTCGACTAAGTTATTAGATAGCCAAGCACCTTCCATTTGACGCATTTCTCTTCGCAAAACATGCTCAGCAGTAACATGATTGCCTTTAAAATTAATGCGGTTAACATAAACCCGTTTACCTGGATCTACTGATAAAACTAATTTTACGGTTTTATTTTCTTCGTCTATTTCTGGAATTGTGACAACTTTAGGGTAAGCGTAACCATATCTTCCTAAAAATTTACTGACTAATTCTTCAGAGTAAGTAACTAACGCACCATTGTATAATGTGTCGGTTTTAATCGGCGTAATCGCACGAATAGTTTTCTCAAAGCCAGCCATATCACCTATAAAGTCAACTTCACTAACCGTATAAATTTCGCCTTCAGTCACATTGAGGGTGATATATACCGCTTCTTTATCCGGTGTCATTGAAACTTGAGTAGAGTCAACTTTATATTGCAAGTAACCTCGGTCAAGGTAATAGCTTTGTATGGTTTCCATATCACCTTGCAAGGTTTGCTTTTGATAGCGATCTTGCGCCATAAAGTCCCACCAAGGCGAGTCATATGTTAACTCTATGCGCTCTAATAGCTGAGCATCTGAAAACTTTTCATTACCTACGATGTTGATTTGTTCTATCGCAGCAGCGTCACCTTCTTTGAAAACAAAATCGATATTTACACGATTTCGCGGCAAATGAGTCACATTGGCTTTAACGTCGGCATTGTACTTACCTACGCTATGGTAGAAATCTTCCAAACCGACTTCGATACCCGAAATAACGGTCATATCAAGTGTTTCACCAACACGGATATCACTGCCATCAAGGCTTTCTGTTAATTGCTCTTCTTTTAAGTCTTTATTACCATCAAAAGTAATAGCACTTATCGTCGCTCGTTCACGTACACGATAAATAACGGTGTTGGCATCTCTTGACACGACAACGTCACTAAAGTGACCTGACTTATAAAGTGCTTTAATTGATTGTGAAACGCGAAACTCATTTAAGTTATCGCCAACATTGAATGGAATATGGGTTAATGCTGCTCCCAGCGCTACACGCTGCAAACCTTTAACTTGAATATCTTCCACTTGAAAGTCATCAGCAGCATGTGCTGTTGCTCCCAAACTACCTAATAATACCGCCAGGGCAAGTTTTTTAATAATCATAAAATATTAACTTTATATACTTCTTTTAGTTATAGTCGCGATAAATCGTTAAATATGGCGATACTCATTAAGCTTAGTAGCGCTATAGTACCAAATTTAAAACCTATTTCTTGTATTTTTTCTGGCACGGGTTTCCCCGTAAAAAGCTCGATAAAATAATAAAATAAGTGTCCTCCATCCAATACGGGTAATGGTAAAAGGTTAATAATGCCCAGGTTGATGCTAATTAAGGCTAAAAAGCCTAAAAAGTACACAAACCCATAATCTGCACTATTACCAGCACCTTGTGCAATTGATATTGGCCCACTTAAATTTTTAACTGACACATCACCGGTAATTAGCTTACCGATCATATCAAAACTTAGTACCACTAAATTCCATGTTTTTATGGCACTTTGCTCAAGTGCCGTAATGGGCCCATAAGCTTGGTCAAATAAGTATTCTGTTGGATATGGCTCTGATATTGGCTGCACGCCTAAATACCCAACAACGTTATTGTTAACCTTCTTAGCTTCTGGGAAAACATTAAGCGTTAATGTCTCGCCATCACGTAATACTCTGATATCAACGTTTTGCTCAGGGTATAATTTAATTTTTTCTGAAAACTTCAACCACTGACCATCAATGTTTTCATCACCAATAGACAATAATTTATCACCCGCCTTTAATCCTGCTTTTTCTGCCGGACTGTCTTTTGCCACTAAGGCTAAGGTTGCTTGAGCCTTAGCGCGAAAAGGCATAAAACCTAAACTTGTCATTGGCGATTCTTTTTCCGGTGAAAACGCCCAGTTTTCAGTATTTAATGTAAAATCTTGGTTTGTAGTTCTATTGGCCTGTTTTACGGTAAAAGTGATCTCTTTATCACCTATCGAGCTGACAAGTGCTAGATTTACATCTTGCCAATCCACTGTCTTCTGTCCTGATATAGCAACTATTTCACCTTTTTCAGGCAGTTCAGCTACGCCAGCTATTGAACCAACATTAACCTCGCCAATTATCGGCTTAACACTTGGTACACCAATTAAAAACATTAAGTAAAACGCTACAATGGCAAAACCAAAATTAGCAAATGGTCCTGCGGCGATAATGGCAATTCGCTGATAAACAGACTTGGCATTAAATGTTCGACTTATTTGCGACTCACTAACTTCATCAACGCGACTGTCGAGCATTTTTACGTAGCCACCCAACGGTATCATAGCAATGACAAACTCAGTGCCATGGCGATCAACTTTTCGCCAAATAGCTTTACCAAAACCAATAGAAAATCTATCTACTTGCACACCATTTTTACGTGCAACCCAAAAATGGCCATATTCATGAACGGTAATTAAAATACCCAATGCAACGACAAAAGATGCAAGATTCCATATAAACTCTATCATGCTACTACTCTATTAATGCTTGGATTTAGTTATTAATGATTGAGCAAAAACTCTGACACTTTTATCAAGCGCAACAACTTCTTCAATTGAAGTCACCTTTTCTGAGACAAATTTATTCACAGAAGTTTCATTTATTTTTGCAATATCAGTAAATTTAATTTTTTCGTTTAAAAAAGCATCAACAGCTATTTCATTTGCGGCATTTAAGGCTGTACATGCCCCTTGACCACTTTTACATGCGTCAATCGCCAATTTTAAATTAGGATATTTTACCAAATCTACAGCCTGAAATTCAAAAGATTTGGCAGTGAAAAAATCAAAAGGTTCAACACCTGATTCAATTCTCTTTGGAAAACTTAAAGCATGAGCAATAGGTGTACGCATATCAGGGTTACCCATTTGAGCGATTACCGAGCCATCTTTGTACTGCACCATAGAATGAATAGTACTTTGAGGATGTAATACCACTTGAATATCATCAGGTTGAAGGTTAAACAGCCATTTAGCTTCAATAAACTCTAAACCTTTGTTCATCATGGTAGCGGAATCAACTGAGATTTTACGGCCCATATCCCAATTGGGGTGCGCACAAGCTTGCGAAGGTGTTACATGCTCAAGGTCATCAAGGTCCCATGTTCTAAAAGGCCCACCTGAACCAGTGAGTAACACTTTACTAACGCCTTCATGAGATAAATCACAATAGCCCGGTTGTTGCTGAGCGTTTAAGGGTAAACACTGGAATATTGCGTTATGTTCACTATCAATAGGTAATAGCTGAGCACCCGATTGCTTAACGGCTTCAATAAAGATGGCACCTGAAGTCACTAAAGCCTCTTTATTGGCTAACAACACTTTCTTACCGGCTTTAACTGCAGCTAACGTGGGTAACAAACCCGAAGCACCTACAATTGCTGCCATCACAGTATCTGTTGCATCGTCTTGTGCTATATTTTCAAGTGCTAAAGTACCTGATGTTACGTCAATGTCATTAAGGTTTGCTGCTTTAAGTTTACTAATAAGCACTTTTGCATGTTGCTTAGAAACCATAACAACTTTGCTGGGCTTAAACTCTACACATTGATCAAACATGAGTTCAACACTTGAATGTGCTGATAAACTTACAATATCAAATTTTTCGGGATGCAAACGTACAACATCCAAGGTGCTTTTACCGATTGAACCAGTAGAGCCTAAAATACACAATGTTTGCATTTATTTTACCAACCTAAATATGCGTAACATAAAGCATAAATTGGTGCTGTAGCCGTTAAACTATCAATACGATCCAAAATACCACCGTGCCCTGGTAATATCGTACCACTGTCTTTAACGCCTGCTTGACGTTTAAACATACTTTCATTTAAATCACCCAACACAGAAATAGTGGTGATTAAAATAGTTACAGGAATAACGATGCGATATTGTGCCATTGTCCAATCGATGAAATAACCAGCAATTACCACCATGATACAGGCAAAAATAACCCCACCTAAAAAGCCTTCAAGTGTTTTACCTGGGCTTACATTGGGTAATAACTTATGTTTACCAATAGATTTTCCAACAAAATAGGCACCAACATCAGCACTCCAAACCATCAGAAATAGAAACATTAATAACTGTGCACCGTGATAAGCATCAATTTCATAATCGCTACTTCTTAATGCCATAAATGCAAGCCATGTAGGCACTAAAGTTAACCAGCCAAAAAGTCCACGTACTGAGCGATGACTTGACCAAAACTTACTAAATCGCGGATATAAAAATGTTAAACCTGCTGACAGTAACCACCATGCAACGGCTAACCACAGCACTATGTTAGCTTGTTCGACTAAGTGCTTAGGCGCATCCCATAACCCATCTAAGGGTAAGAAGTACCATAACGTAGCGATTAAAATACTCGTAACACTAACGAAAGCAATACGGTAACGTTTGCTAGCACAGCCCATGAGCGGACCCCACTCCCAAGCGCCTATCGCCATAACGACTAACATGACTGCTGCAAAGTTAATGAGAGATAAGTAAAAAATCGCCAAAATCGCAGCAGGCGCGAGGATTAATGCAGTTATAATGCGTTGTTTTAACAAACGATATTCCTTAAATTGTGTTAAGTATTTTTAGTTTTTATTATTTACTTGTTCACCAGTTTGACCAAAACGTCGTTCTCGTTGGTCAAACACAGTAATTGCTTTAACTAGCTCTGCTTCATTAAAGTCAGGCCATAGTACATCGGTAAAATATAACTCGGCATAAGCGGCTTGCCAAAGTAAAAAATTACTAATGCGATAATCACCGCCTGTTCTAATGAGTAAATCTAACTCAGGTAGTTCAGACAAACTTGTATGATCATTTAATGATGCTTCGGTAATATCATCAACCGATATTTCTTGACGCGATACCTGTTCAGCCAGTTGTTTGGCTGCATGAGTAATATCCCAGCGACCACCATAGTTAGCAGCAACAGATAACACCATACCGGTATTTTGAGCGGTTAACTCTTCAGATTGCTTAATCATTTTCTGTAATTTACTGGAAAATTTACTCAAATCACCAATAACTTTAAATTTTATTTCATTTTTATGTAAACGCTTAACTTCACGAGTCAGCACAAACATAAACAAATCCATTAAAACACTAACTTCACTGGCAGGACGTTGCCAATTTTCACTACTAAAAGCAAATAGAGTTATCGCTTTTACACCATATTTTGCTGCTGATGCAACGGCTGATTTTACTGAATCAACGCCAGCTTTATGCCCCGCCACACGTTTTTTACCAATCAACTGGGCCCATCTTCCATTACCATCCATAATAATAGCGATATGCTGAGGTATTTTTACATCAGCTGCTAAGAGGTAATTAGTTTGGTTATCTGTTTTACTCACATACTCTCCATTTGTAAGCTTAACGCCGAGTAATAAAAAAGCTAATGGTTATATCTTTTCATCAATTTGGTTTTTATTCGTTTTGCCCAAAAACCAAATCATGTCACGATACTCGGGTAATAGTTTTAACTTTATATGCAAAAACGCCGTAGTCATTATCTACGGCGCTATGGATTAAGCAATGAAAACTTTAAATTTCCATTAATTCCTTTTCTTTTGAAGTTAAAACTTCATCAACTTGCTTAATATATATATCTGTAATTTTTTGCACTTCGTCTTCTGCTTGGTGCATTTCGTCATCACTAATTTCTTTTTCTTTATTTAGCGATTTTATATCTGTATTGGCATCGCGACGTATATTACGAATGGCGACTTTACCGCCCTCTGCTTCGCCACGAACAACTTTAACTAAATCTTTACGACGTTCTTCTGTCAATGCAGGTAAAGGAATGCGAATTAGTGTACCTTGTGAAGAAGGATTAAGCCCTAAGTCTGACTTTAAAATAGCTTTTTCAACAGCACCAATCATGCCTTTGTCAAATACCGTAATCGCTAAAGTACGTGCGTCTGGCACAGAAATATTACCCACTTGGTTAAGTGGAGTATCCATACCGTAATATTCAACAACAATATTATCTAATAATGAACGATGTGCTCGTCCAGTACGAACCTTGTTCAAACTAATTCTTAATGACTCGATACTTTTCGCCATTCTTTCTTGAGCGTCTTGTTTTATTTCGTTTATCACTATGTTATTCCTGCACTAATTAATTTAAATTTTCAGCGTGATCGATAGTTGTACCTTCATCGCCACCCATAATGACAGATTTTAACGCGCCGGGTTTATTCATGTTAAAAACGCGAAGTGTCATACTGTGATCGCGAGCGAGAGTAAAGGCAGCTAAATCCATCACTTTCAATTCTTTTTCTAAAACTTCTTGATAGCTTAAGCGGCTGTATAATGTTGCATCAGGGTTAGCAACAGGGTCTTCTGAGTAAATCCCATCCACTTTAGTCGCTTTTAGTACTACGTCTGCTTCAATTTCAATACCACGTAAGCACGCTGCAGAGTCAGTGGTAAAAAACGGGTTACCTGTGCCAGCACTAAAAATAACAACACGACCAGATTTTAATAAGCTTATCGCTTCAGCCCAATTATAACGGTCACAAACACCAGCTAGATCAATTGCTGACATTAAACGTGTATTAACGAAAGCACGATGCAATGCATCACGCATGGCTAAACCGTTCATAACGGTTGCCAACATACCCATTTGGTCGCCAACAACACGATTCATACCTGCTTCAGCAAGGCCTTTGCCGCGAAACAGATTACCACCGCCAATAACCAAACCGACCTGAACGCCCATTTCGATTAATTCTTTGATTTCTTGCGCCATACGATCCAGTACTTTTGGATCGATGCCAAAACCTTCTTCGCCCATTAAGGCTTCACCACTAAGTTTTAAAAGGATCCGACGATACATTGGTTTGGGATTGATGCTCATGTAATAAACATTCCTTAAGAATTTGAAATTAAAATAGTCTAGGCCTGATCGACCTCGGCTATTTTAATACGTTTAGCCACGGTTCGAAAGTCAAATATGAAAAAAGTCTAAAGTAGAAGCTATTTATCGTTTTATATTGATGAAATAGTTTAAATTTCAATCAATATTGATGGCGTTGTTAAAATATTATAACGTTGTCATTAAACAGTCTTTAAATTTTTATCATAAAAAAAGCGCCGATTGGCGCTTTTTCATTTGAGCTAATAATTAATTCAAGCTATGAATTAAGCTTTAGCTGCAGCGATTTGTGCTTCAACTTCAGCAGCAAAATCTTCTTCTTTTTTCTCAATACCTTCACCAACTTCTAAGCGAACGAATGAAGAAATTGTTAAGCCTTTTTCTTTTAAAATGGCGCCAACAGTTTTCTTAGGCTCCATGATGAAAGCTTGACCCGTTAAAGAAATTTCACCAGTAAATTTCTTCATGCGGCCAATGATGATTTTTTCAAGCAAATCATCTGGCTTTTTCTTGTTATCTTCAAGCGCATCGTTTTCAGCTTTTAAGATATCTAATTGAATACGTTGTTCGTTTTCAACTACGCTAGCAGGAACATCTGCAGGGTTGATGTATTCTGGCTTGCTTGCAGCAACGTGCATAGCGATGTGCTTAAGTGCTTCTGCATCACCTTCACCAGCAACAACAACACCGATAGTAGCGCCATGGCTATAAGAAGCTAAAGCAGCACCTTCGATGTATTCAACGCGACGAACATTGATGTTTTCACCAATTTTAGTCACTAGCGTAATACGCTTTTCTTCGAATTGAGCTTGAAGCTCTTCGATAGTTACTTTAGCAGCAAGAGCAGCGTCAGCAACTTCGTTAGCAAAACCTAAGAAGTTATTGTCTTTTGCAACAAAATCAGTTTGACAGTTAACTTCAACTAAAACAGCAGCGCCGTTGTTAGTTTTAATTAAAATAGCACCTTCAGCAGCAATGTTGCCTGCTTTTTTTGCAGCTTTTGCTTGGCCAGACTTACGCATGTTTTCAATCGCAAGTTCCATATCGCCATCAGCTTCTTGTAAAGCTTTTTTACAATCCATCATGCCCGCAGCTGTGCGTTCACGTAATTCTTTAACTTGTGCAGCAGTAATTGCCATGAAATTTTCCTCAATATAAATGTATTCAGTATTTGCCACAACAACACAAGCTGTTGTGGCAATAGCAGTTTAAAACGTTACGTAAAACTGAGTTTATTCAGTTTCAACAAAACCGTCTTTTTCAGCTTGTACTGCGATGTTTTGCTCACGACCAGAAAGAACAGCATTAGCAGCTGAATCTAAGTATAAGGTCACAGCGCGAATCGCATCATCGTTACCTGGAACGATGTAGTCAACGCCATCTGGGTTTGAGTTAGTATCAACAACAGAAATTACTGGAATGCCTAAGTTGTTAGCTTCTTTAATAGAGATGTGCTCGTGATCAGCATCAATGATGAATAAAACATCAGGTAAACCACCCATGTTTTTAATACCACCAAGGCTTTTCTCAAGTTTTTCCATTTCACGAGTACGCATTAAAGCTTCTTTTTTAGTAAGAGCTTCAAAAGTACCGTCAGAGCTTTGAGCTTCAAGATCTTTTAAACGCTTGATTGATTGACGAACTGTTTTCCAGTTAGTCAACATACCACCTAACCAACGGTGATTTACGTAGAATTGATCACATTTAATCGCTGCATCTTTAATTGCATCGCTTGCTGCGCGTTTAGTACCAACAAATAAAACTTTACCTTTCTTCGAAGAAACATTGCTTAATACAGCAAGAGCTTCGTTGAACATAGGAACAGTTTGTTCAAGGTTGATGATATGAACTTTATCACGTGCACCAAAAATGTATGATTTCATTTTTGGGTTCCAGTAACGGGTTTTGTGACCGAAATGAACACCGGCTTTAAGCATATCGCGCATAGAAACGTTTGGCATGTTTTTTCCTTTGTGGGGTTAAGCGTTCATACATCCAATATACACGACCCTTATTGCGTTTTACTTATCGTAAATTCGCTGAGCACCCCGGTATATCTTTGCTAGATGTATGTGAGTTTAGTTTTAATGTATTGAATTTTTTCAATACCGTTTAAAGTTAAAAATATTTGAAAAATTTGCAATGAGAACATTGTAGATTAAGACAAACAAATTAACGGCGCACTTTATACCATAAACACACTCAATTAACTAGCATTTTGAGATAAAAGCACCCTAAAAATATTTTATTGTGTTAAGGGCTAGGATCTTTAATAGCAGCGAGTTAAAATTACTCTACTTTTTATATCAAGCTAGTTAAATCATGTCATTGAATACACCAAATGCAGAACTCTTTTATATTTACGATAGTCATTGTCCTTGGAGCTACGCCTCTGCGGTTTTAGTTGAAAAAGTATTAAGTGCTTTTCCAAACATTACCCTTAGAGCTATGCACATAGGTTATTACGATGGTGACAATAAAGTATCACCTATCACCTTAAGCGCTGTTGGTGAGTTTAGTCAGGTAAAATTTGGTGCCAACTATGTTGACACTCTCAATTACACAAAAGACTCTACATTAGTTGCTAATTTAATGGCGTGGGTTCAAAACAAATCTGCAAAGTCGGCCTTTGAGTTATTATCAAAGTTACAATATGCCCATTTTGTTTTAGGCAACGAATTAACTGACAATGAAAGCGTTAGCGATATTATTGATGAATTGAAGCTGTCTCCGCCAGCAAAATGCCTACAGTCGAACAAACTGACTAAAGATGCAGAATTTGCCATTCACGATATTATCGAAATTCAAGAGATTATTGGTACTCAAGCTATTCCGGCGTTATTACTGGCATGTAACGAAAGCTTAGTGTTACTTAATCACAATTTGTATTTAGAAAATCCTGAATCAATAATCGATGCAGTTAAGCTTGAACTAGACAAATTATCTTAAAATTTTTTGTTAGTTATTATGTTCTGTAGCTTTATTTAGCGATTTTTGTACTGCTTAATGCTACCTATGTAATTTATGTTGTTTATCACCAAGCAGTTATATATTTTTTACTGCGAACAACGTGATAGTTAACAATTGAAATTTGTTTTCACAAAGTTAAAACAGTCAAAGCATTACAACAATATTGCCATTATTTAATCATCAATAATGGCAGCGAATGTTTTTCGATTGGGCAAAGATCAAAAAAGCAGGTAAAATCAGCAACAATTATTATGTATCTTGGCAAGAATATTCGGCTTTTAATAAAAGTTATTGACGAGATAATTGATGCATAGCCATTTAATTATTTGCTATTGCCCCTATTTATATTATTTACAGTGTTACATTTGAGGTTTTATGACAATTACGATTAAAGATCAGCAAGAAATTGAAAAAATGAGAATTGCGGGAAAGCTTGCTGCAGATGTATTGGAAATGATCGAGCCTTACGTAAAGGCAGGTGTTACAACAGATGAGTTAAATACCATTTGTGCCGAATATACCGATAAAGTGCAAGGTGCTACCTCGGCGCCACTAAATTATCATGGTTTTCCCAAATCAATTTGTACTTCAGTTAATCATGTCGTTTGTCACGGTATTCCAGATGACGTGCCATTAGTTGATGGCGATATCATTAATATTGACATTACGGTCATCAAAGATGGCTACCACGGCGATACCAGTAAAATGTTTTTCATTGGCGAAACATCAGCTGAAGATAATCGTCTATGTCGTATTACACAAGAAGCTCTTTATACAGGTCTTAAAAAAGTTAAGCCCGGCAATACCTTTGGTGAAATAGGTACGGCAATTCAAAAATTCATCAAAAAATCAGGTCGTTATTCAATAGTAAAAGAATATTGTGGTCATGGTATTGGTCAAGTGTTTCATGAAGAACCACAAATCGTTCACTATAAAAATAATGATAGTGAAAAAATGCAAGAAGGTATGTGTTTTACTGTTGAACCTATGATTAATCTAGGCCGTGCAAACACATTACTTGATAAAGAAGATAACTGGACGGTATACACCATAGATGGCAAGAAGTCTGCCCAATGGGAACATACTGTTGTAGTTACACGAACAGGTTGTGAAATTTTAACCTTACGTAAAGACGACACAATAGCGCGCATTTTACATAATTAAATTTCCCTTTACTCTGCTATTTATTGGGTTGTTGTACATTACTGACTAACTGTATATTGATAAAACATGAGAGCTTATTGTTGAATACTTCATCGTTAATACCTGAAAAATACACAGAAGCCCTATCCATTAGTGCGCCTACATTAAGTAGCGCTCAAATATGTACGTTAGGTGCTGAATTTTTTCAATGGCAAAAGGAGCAATTTCCAATTAGCGAAGTTACCTCGCTGGTTGCCGCAAGAGCCTTTTATGTCGATTTGATTTTAACCAAGCTTTGGTGTCAACATCATCTCGATGAATTTCAAATAAGTTTAGCTGCCGTTGGTGGCTATGGCCGTAAAGAACTTCACCCCTACTCTGATGTTGATATTTTATTAATTACTCAAGATGTCATCGAAGAGGACTTAGCCGAGAAAATATCTGCTTTTATTACCCAACTTTGGGATGTAAAACTTGATATTGGTCATAGTGTTCGCAGTATTAAAGAATGTTTAAACCAAGCCATTGATGACGTTACCATTGCCACTAACTTGATGGAAATGCGACAAATTTGTGGTAACGAGGCATTAGTATCTCAGTTAGAGCCACTGTTAATTGAAGATATATTCTGGACCTCTGAAAAATTCTTCATTGCTAAACGTGATGAGCAATACAATCGTCATCAACAATTTCATGGCGCATCGTACACACTTGAACCTAACTTAAAGGCTAACCCTGGTGGCTTGCGAGATATTCAAACAATTGGCTGGGTTGCCAAACGCCATTTTATGGCTGATACCCTAGAACAATTAATTGACCATAACTATTTAACCACCAATGAGTTTTTCGAACTCATTGAGTGTCAAGACTACCTCTGGCGCATGCGTTGTGCTTTGCACTTTATCGCGGGCCGAAACGAAAACAGATTATTATTTGACTATCAAGCAGATGTTGCTGAATTAATGGGTTTTGGTGATGGTGGTAAGCTTGCTATTGAACGCATGATGAAACGATTTTTCCGCATTATTTCTCGCGTTTCAGAGCTAAATAGAATGTTATTGCAACATTTTGAATATGCCATTTTAAACGAAAAAAAACACAGTAAAGAAATCGTCCTCAATGAAGACTTTGTAATTATTGATGGTCAAATCAAGGTTTGCAATAAACGAGTCTTTACCCGTTCGACCATGATCATGGAAATGTTTTTACTGATTGCTCAACACAAAGAAATTACAGACTTACATCCTGAAACTTTACGCTTAATGCGTAATGCTAGACGACGTTTAGTATCAGGCATGATTGACTACGAACGGTGTCGCCAAATATTTGTTGCGCTTGTTAGGCATCCGCGTGGCTTAGGGCTAGCATTCACCTTAATGCATCGTCATTCTATTATTGGCGCATACTTACCCTTGTGGCGAAATATTGTTGGTCAAATGCAATTCGATTTATTTCATGCATACTCTGTTGACGAACATAGCTATCGGTTATTGAAAAACCTGTATCGTTTTAGCCAAGCTGAACATAATGCTGAATACCCTTTGTGTAGCAAAATTGTTCAACGAGTGCGTAAACCCGAATTATTATATTTTGCCGGCATATTTCACGATATTGCTAAAGGCCGCGGCGGTGATCATGCAAAGCTAGGGGCTATCGACGCACTAGATTTTGCTAAAATCCATAAGCTGGGTGATCACGATGGACGCTTAATCGCTTGGTTAGTAGAAAAACATTTATTAATGTCAGTTACCGCACAACGCAGAGATATATCAGATCCTGAAGTCATAAAAACTTTTGCTGAAATTGTGCGCGATGAAGCTCACCTTGATTATTTATATTGTTTAACGGTAGCTGATATGCGCGCTACCAACGAAAGCTTGTGGAACAGTTGGAAAGC
Organism: Colwellia sp. Arc7-D; assembly: GCF_003061515.1. Classification (NCBI taxonomy): domain Bacteria; kingdom Pseudomonadati; phylum Pseudomonadota; class Gammaproteobacteria; order Alteromonadales; family Colwelliaceae; genus Colwellia; species Colwellia sp. Arc7-D. The sequence goes on along the minus strand of NZ_CP028924.1, from coordinate 1,619,181 downwards.
AAACTTACTCGAAGACTTATATTACAGTACCAAACGTGCCTTTAGACGTGGTCTTGAAAAGCCGGTTGATTTGAGAGCAAAAATCAGAGAAAACCAACATCAAGCCATTGAAATTTTAAAAGCAGAAGCCATAGATCAAGACCGATTAAAGCAATTGTGGAAAGAGTTTAAAGCCGATTATTTTCTGCGCTACACTCCCGAGCAAATCGCATGGCACTTTAAACATATATTGTCACACAACAAAGAAAAGCCTATGGTTATTATTAGCCCGAAGCCTTACCGTGGTGGTACAGAAGTATTTGTTTATACAAAAGATAAACCTAATATATTTTTTAATATTGTCTCATTACTGGGGGCTAAAAAGCTCTCTATTCATGATGCGAAAATTACCACCAATAAATCTGGCTATACTGCGAATACATTTGTCGTACTGGACAATCGCAACAAAGCGATTAACGATAGCGCCAGAACTTTAACTATAGCTCGCTCTTTAAGTGTTAAGTTGGCCTCAAAACAAATTAAAATAAAAGCAAAACCACTCGCTAAAAGGTTTCGACAATTTAAAGTACCAACACATGTAAGCTATATTAAAGGCGCTGCTAAAAACCGTACAATGATTGAAATTGTCGCGTTAGATCATCCTGGCTTATTAGCCAATATAGCGGCAATTTTTCAAAAATGTAAAATACAAATACATTCAGCTAAAATCACCACCTTTGGTGAAAAAGCAGAAGATGTTTTTACCGTTTCAAATATTGATAATCAGCCATTGACTGATGCGCAAAAAGCCACATTAGAGGCTATGCTTTGCAACGATAGTCAACGACAAATTTTACCAAATTAATACTAGGAATTTCAGATGTCAGCATTACAAAAAATTATTGAACAAGCGTTCGAAGATCGTATGAACATTAGTCCTGCCAGTGTAACTGCAGAAGTAAAAGATGCGGTATTAGAAGCTTTAGCGGCATTAAATAATGGTTCAGCACGCGTTGCAGAGAAAATTGCCGGTGAATGGGTTGTACACCAATGGTTGAAAAAAGCAGTGTTACTTTCATTCAGAATTTGGGATAACGAAGTTATTGACGGAGCTGAAAGCAAATATTTTGATAAAGTTCCAATGAAATATACTGACTATACCCACGCCGACTTTGTTGCTGATGGCGTTAGAGTTGTGCCAGGCGCATCGGTTAGAACTGGTAGCTTTATTGGTAAAAATGTCGTTGTTATGCCTAGTTTCGTTAACATTGGCGCCTATGTAGATGAAGGTTGTATGGTTGATGGTTGGGCGACTGTAGGCTCTTGTGCACAAATAGGTAAGAACGTACATTTATCTGGTGGTGTCGGCATTGGTGGTGTACTTGAACCGCTTCAAGCAGGTCCAACTATTATTGAAGATAACTGTTTTATTGGTGCTCGTTCAGAAATTGTTGAAGGTGTGGTGGTTGAAGAAGGCGCTGTTATTTCAATGGGCGTTTATATTGGCCAAAGCACTCGTATTTTTGACAGAGAAACAGGCGAAGTACATTACGGTCGTGTACCTGCTGGTTCTGTTGTTGTGCCAGGTAACTTACCTTCAAAATGTGGTACTTATAGCTTATACGCTGCGATAATCGTTAAAAAAGTTGATGCAAAAACACGTGCTAAAGTGGGTATTAATGCCCTTCTTCGTTCGGTATCAGAAGAGTAGAACGTTTTTTATTAGCATAAATTCACACAATATTATCTCAGTATAATATTGTGTGAAATCACTCAATGATGTTTTTTTGACGCTCTGTTAAAAATATTATTTACAAAAAGAATATGACTTAAAAACCCTTCAAAAATAATAATTCCATTAAATAACTACCTCGATCACAAAATAATTATTTACATATAAATCAATTGATTAATGAATACAAGCGACTATTTTCGCCATCAAAAGATGTAATCAAACCATGTCAAAATTACAATTGGCATAACCTTTGCGATAGTGACTAGTAAGTACTCTTAACTATCACAAGTATTATGAAAAAATTATCTTTATTGTTTACTATTTTGGTTGTTACATTTTTATCGGCTTGTAATTCAACGCCTCAAGTAGTTATGGAAAAGAAGCCCTTGGTTTCAGACCATTACTTAATGCTGAGTTTATTAAATCGTGAAATGACTCAAGATCAACAGATGATGTTAGCCTTTGCTGAACAACGTGAAAGTTATCAGTCAGTTTACTTTGTCAATGCTGTTGCTATTAGAGGGCCAAAAAATGAAGAGTACAGTTACGATAAGAATACTGAGTACACAAGACCAACTCATAGCTACAGTAAATTAATCGAGCAAGATTTTAATTCAGTACAAATTAGCGGCCCTAATTAGTCGCTAGCACTTATAGGCAGAGCTAACTTTACAATCAGTTTTCTAATGCTTAAACATTAATCTAAGCATTAATTAAAAATAAACCAAAAATGAAAATACTTTGAATTTAAATTACCATTCAAACGTATTAAACACCTGCCGCCACTGCGCATCAAAATCAGCTTCAATCACTATGGTTTGCTCTGTAATTGGGTGAGTAAACTCTACTTTCTTAGCGATTAGCATTAAACGTTTAAAACCAAAGTATTCGCCAAAGAATGGATTTTGCTTATTATCACCATAATTTATATCGCCAATAATTGGGTGGCGTAAGTGCGCTAAATGTCGTCGAATTTGATGACGTCTTCCTGTTTGAGGCAAACATTTAACTAAAGAATATCGAACGCTAGAATATTTACCTAATGGCACCTCTAACGTGGCAATAGCATCTGATTGATAAAACGTTATTGCACTTTGCGGCTCTTTATCACGACTAACATTTTTATCCCCTAAATCGTCTAACTTCTCTTTTAGTGGATAGTCTATGAGACCTTCACCTAATAAGTGTCCTCGCGTTAACGCATAGTAGGTTTTTTGTATTTTTCTATCGGTAAATGCTTGTCCCATTAAGCGGGCTACATCTTGTGTTAAGGCAAAAAGCAACACACCTGACGTTGGCCTATCGAGTCGATGCAAGGGGTAAACATATTGGCCAATTTGATCGCGAATAAGCTGTAAGGCGAAATAAATTTCATCTTTATCCATAAAGCTTCGGTGAACAAAAAGCCCTGCTGGTTTATCAACAGCGACCAGATACTCATCTTGATATAAAATTTTTAATACAGGTTTATCAACAATTACTGAACCAGCATTTTCGATCGTCATGTTAGTAAATTCTTCTTTTATTAATGGTGGTTTATAACGACTGAATGCATCGTGTTAAAAATATAATTACTTGGGTATAGCTAATATTTTGTTAGATTAAGTCATATCCTAAAGCATATATCGCTTTGAAATTAACTTATGATTATAAATAACACAACGCCAGCTAAAGGTGATTAAAACTCCATTGTTCAAGAAAAAGATTAACGGTGGAGTTAAAGGGCTATTATCTCTATAATATTGCGCCATAACAACTTGTACCTACATTTATCAACTTTAATAGCGACAGTATTTCCTATGAGTGCAACTTCAGACACTATTTCTTCAATTTCAGCATTACTGAGCTTATCTGATTCTCAATATCGTATTTTTGATATTGGCCGCAGAGTAGATAAAATATCAAAGGAGAAGTTTGCAAAAATAGAAGCGGCAGAACTTCCTTATCCATATCCTATTCAAGGCCATGCGTTAGTCGCCATTGCATTTTGGCAAAAGCAATCAACTAGCCCATATTTATGGTTTATAAAATTGCCGCTAGACGAACGTGGCTTATTAAACCAAGGCGCTAGAAATCATTTTATTGCTATTATTATCGAAGCACTAGGTGACAATCTATCGGTAAACCCAACCGAACAACAAGAAGCCTTATTGAAGAAAAACCCTTATCACTTTACCCCTGCTCAATATAAATTAGCAGCGGTAAATAGTGTAGTGTCAACATCACTCAAACAAATACCTAGCCAGTTTTATGCACCTGCCCAAAGCTATTTATCAGGGTTAAGTGGCTGGGAGGCATGGCAATCAGTTGGCGTACAAGGCCTATCCGACTTTGCTTTTAGATTAGATGAAGATAACAATAATGAAATATTAATCAGCGCTCTAAGTTATTTACCCGAGCAAGTTCTCGTACCTTTATGTTCTGCACTTGAAAACGTTACCTTAGCACCCGCTGCCATTAAGGAATTAACTAAACGTTATCAACAAGAAACACTAAAAGAACAAGTTATCAACTCAATTACAATTGCATTATTACGTGCTCTCGCATCAAGTACACAGCACCCATACAGTCAAAGCTTTATTGCTAATTTAATACAAAATAACGTGTTAGAAGAAGACGTGCTGATTATTATCGCCGGTCGATTATGGCCAATATTAAATGATGAAAACTTGCTTTTTAGCTACTTAGAACAATTAATTAAAGATAGTGACTACGCATTATTTTCAGCAATATTTAAAGATTTAGTTGCAATACCCTTGATTCGCCCCGTACTATTGCAAGCAATTCGTTCACCAAAACGCAGCCCTGAATTGGCCAAAGCCATTGGCATGCTTTTTAAACCCTAGGCATTTCATGGAAAACATTTACTACCTACTTTTTATAGGCTTACTCTTTTGGTATTTTGTATATTTGCGAAAAGTAGCTGAATATGCGCGTTCTCACGCTGACCAGTATTGTAAACAAGAAAACTTACAATTTTTAGCTATAGCACGCTTATCTAGCCGCTTTAGGTTCTCTAAACGCTTTGGGCCACACTGGTTGAGTAATTTCGACTTTGAATTTAGTGGTGATGGCGAGTCAACATATCATGGCACAATAACATTGCGAGGCTACAAACTCGACAATATAGACACGCCCGCTTATCGCGTAAATTAACCTTGCTGGATATTAGCGATAAATTGTTGAGAATAATCGAAAAACAGGCAGAAAAAAAGCGACATAATGTCGCTTTTTTTTGACCACCTAACTATTTCCTTGGTTTGCATCCCTTCTTGCTTATTCCATAAGCGCTCTTTTCAATCCATGAAAAAAGTTGCATCGTGCATAACATCCGTATGTACCTAAAGTTAAATAATCTAATTCCCTTTTACTTAATCATAAATCCGTTTAATTCATTAATACAACAACACTTTCCATGTTTTGTATATTAGTTGCTTTCCCTAGCACTTTGTCTCCAAGACAGAGTTAATTCTACTTAAACGATTATTTTATAAAAGAGGTAAGGTTATTAAATTATTAATAAAAACGTATACAAAACACACAGTAAAAAATAAAGCATTTAAAATCAGTGACTTAAAAGTTTAGCATTGAAAATGTTATCAATTTTACCGTATAAACTGACAACATCTGCAGACATGTCTTACATATAGTTCGCCTAATAATGACTATTAAGCGTTGGGCTTATCAATAACGACACTAGGCAGCAAAGACATAATTTATGAACTTGCTATTTATCATGACAAATATAATGAAAAATCGAACAGATAAACAGACTTTGGAGCTTAAATTAGTTAACCTTGCCCACTCTTATCGCATTTTCATTTTAGTACTTTTAAAGTTAGCTTTCTCGCGAGTTAGCCAACTTATTTCCCGGAGGTTTTATGCAACTTATCAAGTCATTTTTTTGCTGGCAAGGTTTTGATAATAGACAACGTTTTATACTTATCGTACTTTCTTCATTATTAGTTTTTATCACCTTAAGTGCGAGCTTGAGTAATTTTAAATTAGTGAGCTGTGTTATATTGTTTTTATGCTCTTTTATATGCTTAACCACAACAAAACGCAGACAAAATGATGCACAGTTTGATAAAAAATGGCTAATGGCCCCTGCCGGTAGCCTTTTAATTACAGGCTTGATAATAGTGTTTGTTGACTATGGTTTGAGTTACTGGCTATTAATTTTGCCAACATGTTTGAGCTTGCTGCTGTTAACTTACCCTAGTAACAAGCAAAGGCACTATGTACTTGGCTATAATGGGCCGATTAACTTATCTAACTTACAAAAAACAACTAAAACCCATTCTCGTAGCACCCGGCGTGTTGAACCTACGATGAATAATATCGATGTTAACCATGCAAACACTCATGTTCATACAGATAATGTTGAGCATGCAAGGCCAACAAATAATACGACTCAAGCGAATGCGAATGTAAATGTAAACAAAAGACTTGAGTTTGCTGAGTCAATTAGATTAACGCTTTTTAGTAAAATGAATACGAGAATAACGATTGCAGTGATTGCATCATTCTTCTTGCTGATTCTCCTATTATCTTGGGTATTCTCTAGTACGACTGAAGTTGAAAGTCCCGTTGAGCATAATGTTGCCCCGCAAGAAATAATAACCTTTCAACATATACTCAGTTTTCCAGATAAATTTTCTGTCATGTTTGACGCTGACGATGCGCTTGTTATTCATTGGCAGGCTGATGTTTTAGATAATAGTGAGATATGGGCGTTAAGCAAAGCTACAGGTGATATAAGCTGTAAAGTTATTGAGTTTAATAATGAACTACCGATTAGAACTTATGCTGTTAGCTCAAAGGATAACGGCTTATATGCCTATTTCTCACCTTTAGATACAAAAGCACTTCTTAAGAACATTGCTTTTAAAAATAATTTCTCACTTTGTGGTTACAAATTTTCCTTAAAAGGTAGCCAAGCTACATTAGGAAAGTCTGCCTTTTATTCACCATTAATTGAGTATTAACTTTCAGGATAGCCGTTAATTAATCGTCAACGTTATTGCGAGCTGACTGAACGTTTATGATGCGGTGTTTAAAATCAACTCAGGTTACCCTTATTTAAATGAGGAATACTTTCAACGTAAAAATAGCTAACCAAGTTAGCTATTTTTTGTGGGTTCATCATCAATTTCAAAAGATAATATAAGTTTATAGGATGCTAATTATTTAACTTTTGGATAACCTGAGCGCAGATGTAGGTCAATAGCCCTAAGTACGTCATTACGCGATATAGTACCGAGTAAGTTTCCATTATCGTCTACAACTGGATATACCTTAGGTTTGTTTTTCAGCATTTGCTGACCTAGTTCAATAACGCTGTCATAAGGCTTAACCGTTAAAACTTCTTTGTGCATTAAGCTGGCAACATCAGCAATATGTTCGTTATAGTAAATAGTTTCGATCATTTTTGATAAAACATCACTTTCTGATAAAAAACCAATTAATTTATTATCTTTACCAATAACAGGTCCACCAATTTGCTTGGTTTTTAAAAACCTCAGTGCCGCTTCTTCTACTACCATCTCTGGCGTGAAAGTCACTGGATAATGGTTCATATATTCTTTTACTTCAAGACTATTCATAGTTATTTCCCTTATAAATCAACCCACCAACACTCATACCTATTTAGATCATCATTACTTGGACGCCTATTTTGACGCGCCTCTTTTGTTGTTTAAATTATCTAGTTATTAACTTTATTTCGTAAATGACTCCATAGTGGATCTCTAAAATGTAATTAACACTTATAGCCAAATACTGCCCAGATATAAACTCTTTTACTTTCACTTTTTACATTTACTTATAAATTTACCTGTACATTATTAACTGTAGACTCATTTGCAGATAAATCATCAATTTACAGTGTTTTTTTCACTTTTTTACTCATACAATCGATTAACTGGCTAAAGCTAACAATGCTGGCTGTGTTGTCGTTGAAATAGACTGCTCAATCGATTTATAGGCATTAACAAAATCTTTTCTTAAATGTGACTTTAGATGCCCTTTAACGTTTTTAATCGGTTCTTTTTTCAAGACACAAAAAAGTGCTAACGCATAAACAGTTTCCGGTTCAGTTAATGCAGCTTGGCGATTTAAACTGGCATTATTACAAGACCCACAACCGCCTTTAAATTGATAAGCCGTATTAGCAAAAATAACGCCAAATCCCATAAAACAAGCGACCAAATCTATCGCTTGTGGCAAATATTCTTTTCCGCCTGGTGGCAGTACTTTATTTGAAATCACCAAAATACTGGCAATGGCCTGGCTAATACCTGCGATTAAATCTTGTGGCTGATTTACCTGATTTGGATTAAACCCCAGCATTAAAGGAGTATTACTCAAATTAATATCAATTTCAGCATTTTCACCACGTATAACAGAACCTAACCTTAAGTCCTCAATAGCGGTTTTTGATGTTGGCGAAGTAGAGGTAATTTCTATCGGCCAATTTTGCATACCGGCGTATTTTTTGGTGTTAATAAACATAGCCTGTGCCATTTCATCTATGCTACTTACCGTACCAGGATAAAAGTCATTGTTAGGAAGAATCAATCTCGCATCATTTTTAAGCACATTAATATCAAAATTTTCAATTGCCCATGCAAAGGTATCAAGGATCCAGTTTTTGGTGTTTTCATCAATTATTGCTTTCGGACTAAACAGTTTTGCCAACATAATATTTCTACTTTTAATTCTATGATTTATACCAAACAGCTTGCACTACATTATCATCAGTTAAACGACTAGTTTTTAACATTTTGGGCTAATGCCCATTGCCAAGCCTTAGTATTATATAAAGGCACGGTTGATAACGAATGATGGTGACTGCCCGATGACTCTTTCGTTGAATAAGACAGGTAAATAAGGGTTTTATTTTCAGCATCATAAATACGTCTTACTTTTAAGCTTTTAAACAAAATGCTTTTTGATTCTTTAAAAACCACTTCACCATTTTTTGAACGATCAATTTGAGCAAGATGTTCAGCGGTTATTTCACCCGTTTGTCGACAAGCAATGCTCATATCCGAAGGATCCGAAAAGTCTAAATCGGCTTCTACATGACTAATATGACAAGTTACACCTGTTACAATTGGATCTTGCTTAGCTTTAATCACCACATCTTTAGTAGTAAATAGTCCTAAGCTAACTTTCCCCACATCATCTGAGCAACCCATAAGAGTTAAGCCAAAAGCTAAAGCTAAAAAAACTTTAGAAGTAGTTAAATATTTAGGTACTATTTTTTGTATGTTGCTTTTATTAATCATCTTTAAATATCCCTACAAATGCTTCACCGTTTGACGATTTACTTGCACGATACATACCCGTGCTATTAAACGGCATGGTTATATTACCTTTGGTATCAATGGCAATAACACCGCCTGATCCGCCTGCTTTCACTAAAACATCATTTATCACTACGTCAGCCGCCTTTTCAAGGCTAATACCTTGATATTGCATACGAGCACATATGTCAGCCGCCACATGATAACGAATAAAGTATTCGCCATGACCCGTTGCTGAAACCGCGCAACTATCATTATTCGCGTATGTGCCAGCACCGATAATAGGCGCATCACCAATACGCCCAAAACGTTTAGCTGTCATACCGCCCGTGCTTGTGCCAGCGGTTATAGTGCCTAACTTATCAAGTGCCACAGCGCCAACAGTGCCAAATTTATATTCATTATTGAGTGTTTTGTGTGCCGCTTGAAAATCTTTAAGCTCTTTGGCTTTTTCTGCCAATTGTTTTTTTGCCTTTAATAACGATTGAAACCTCGCATCAGTATTAAAGTAGTTATTTTCAACCAGTGCTAAGCCTTGCTGGTTTGCAAAAACTTCAGCGCCTTCACCACTGAGCATTACATGCACTGACTTTTCCATTACAGCTTCAGCTAACGCTATAGGGCTTTTCACGGTTTTTACACCTGAAACTGCGCCAGCATTTAAAGATTTACCATTCATAATTGACGCATCAAGTTCATGCTCGCCATCAAAGGTGTATACCGCGCCCTTGCCGGCATTAAATAACGGTGAATCTTCAAGTATTTGAATCGCAGCAATAACGGCTGCTTGGCTAGACTTACCTTCAGCTAACATGGCATAACCTGTATCACGCGCATGTGTTAATGCTGACTCATAGGCTTTTCGCTTCTCTTGTGTCATTTTACTTTTATCAATTGTGCCAGCACCACCGTGAATGGCAATGGCAAAAGCTTGTTCTTGATGAGCATGCGCCCCATCAACAAGCCATAACGTTGAACTCGTTATTGTTAAAGCAGCCGCTAAAAATAATTTATTTTTCATCTAATTGCGCCATAGTTTTTAAGTGATTTCACCGCAGTCACTATTCGGTAAAAATATATAGTAACAATGTGCGATAAATTTTCAGTATTTACAAGTACTCAGCTCATGCAAAAAGTATTTCAATGTAGACATAAATGAACTCTTTAGTTATTGTACTGGTCATACCATTTTATTATCTTTATAGGCAAGTCGCTTATATTGCTAAGGACTTTCATGACAGAGCAGCGCGTAATTGTAGAGATCACCAATAACATTGCCCACGTTAAACTAAATCGCGCAGATAAACTTAATGCGCTAGATATGCCAATGTTTATAGCTATTCGTCATACAATTAAAACATTGCGTAAAAATCGAGAAATTAGAGCGGTTATTGTCTCTGGAAATGGTGACGATTTTTGTTCAGGTTTAGATGTTAAATCAATTATGAAATCTCCAATGAACATGCTAAAACTCCTGTTTAAAGTTTTGCCTTGGCGATCTAACTTAGCGCAAGTCGTTTCAACCGGTTGGCAAGCGATTCCCGTTCCTGTTATTTGTGTTATTCAAGGTCGCTGCTGGGGTGGTGGTTTACAAATAGCCCTAGGTGCAGATTTTAGGTTTGCTACACCAGACAGTTCACTATCAATTCTAGAAGGGAAATGGGGCCTAATACCCGATATGGGCGGTACAGTAGCATTACGTGATCTTATAGCGGTTGATCAAGCTAAAAAGCTCGCCATGACAGCAGAAATGTTCAATGGTGAACAAGCATTAGCCTTAAATTTAGTCACTGAAATAGCAGCAACCCCACTAGAAGATGCACAAGCTTTCGCGCTTTCTTTAATGTCAAAATCTCCTGATGCGATAGCAGCAAATAAGAAGCTATATAACAAAAGTTGGAAAGGCAGCAAAGGTTGGGCATTATTTCGAGAGTCTTACTATCAGATTAGAGTTTTAATGGGTAAAAATGTCCATCGAAAAATTTATAATCAAACCCATGATGTTGAGCAGCACAAGCCATTTTTAACGCGTAAGAAGTGGTGAGTTAACAAAGTTAAAACACCAAGTGATAACTGTAGAGAATAGCTACTGATTGTCTACACGTTGAGTCTTTTCACCCAAAAATTCATCATAGAGCTGTTGATGAGCAACTTTTGAAAAAGTATCTGTGCGATGTTCGTATTGTGAGATCCAATCAATCAGCATAGGTAAGTTAGCATCTTGGTCTGCTTTAGATTGATATTTATGCGGCTCCCAAGGACGGTTTTTCGCATTACTGATACATAATATAATCGGTAAGTTTAAGAATAAAATTTCACTACATTTTTCTAATGTGTGAACGAGTAAGTCACTATAACAGCCTTCTATTACCCACTGATTATTTTGCTCGATAAAGCTATTTATCTCGCTAACAGACACATCAATAGGTTGTCGCTGCGGCATCGGTGATTGTTCGGTGATTGGATACCAAGCTAAAGTGTCTAAATCTAAATGGGCAAGTTGATGTTGTGTTGCTATAACTTTGGCTAGACTGGACTTTCCGGCAGCCGAATTGCCAAAAATGACAACTCTTTTGAGGTGGGTCTTAATGTCTGCCATAAAATAGTTTATGCCTTATTTCGCATCATTCTTCGCGTCATTATTAGCGTTATTCTCGGCTGAATTATCGACCAAGCTATCCGCTGAATTATCAGGAGTTGCTTCATTAGAGCTTACATCAGAACCTTCAGCTTCATTTGCTGCAATAGCCGCACGTTCTGCTTTTGAAACGTACTTAGGCTTATTCGAATTTTGCAGCTTAGCATTCATTTTTTTAAGCTTTGACTTCAACGTTTGGTTAATTTTCTTTTTACGGTTCATATAACAGGTATTCTTCTTTTTAAATTGCTGGTAATTGTTATAACAGCGGATGACTTAAATCCGCTAGTTTGGACACTTCTATCTATAGTTAAACTTTATAATACAGCGCTATTTATCTATTTTAGCAAAGGATGATCAGCAGGAAGCTGTTTAGCAATCCATAACGCTAATTTGTGCTTCATGCTGGCTAAGTCTTCACCGTCTTTTGGTAAAGGTTGAATAAGCTTATCGTTAACTAGCAAACGGTATAAGCTTTCAATTTTTTCCTTTGCGGCATTGGTTGCCGAAAAGCCTTTATAACCACGATTTTTCGCGTAGCCTTCACCAATTGTTATGGCTTTTTTTAATAGTTCTGCTTCGTTTTTTAACTTCTTCATTTGCCGAATTTGTTCCTGTTTTCTTAATTTTTCCGGTTATTTAACCATTAAGCATAAGTATTTTAATGGTTAAACCTGATTCTACATAGTGGTTAAATTAATAATGAAATCACTGATATCTGTTTATACTGTTAGTATAAACCGTTAAGCCATTGGCATATCTAAATAAAAAGCATTAAGTTTATTGCCATCTAAATCTCTAAAATAGCCCGCATAAAAACCGTCTAATTCAGCTCTTGGCCCAGCAGGCCCTTCGCAAGTTGCACCGAGTTCAAGCGCTTTTTTATAAAAAGCATCTACTTCATCTGTAGAGTGAAGCATGATAGCAACCATAACGCCGTTACCCACAGTTGCTGGCTTACCGTCAAAAGGTTTCGTGATAGATATACCCGCTTCTTCAGGCGATCTTGACCAAGCAATAAATTTATCGGTTTCTAAAAAACGCTGTGCGCCAATTGTGGCAAGCAATTCATCATAAAAAGCGACGGCTCGCTCTAAATTATTTGTACCTAAAGTAACGTAACCTATCATGGTATATTCCTCTTATTTACATATTTAAAAATCAGCCAACATTGATGGTTCAAACTGGTCGGTTGATAATGTTAAATTTAGATTTTCTAATTGGCTATTTAATTCGTTTATATCAGTATTGAGTTTAGACATTGTGAGCGTATTGTCATCTAATAAATACACTTGTTTTAAACTCGCATAATAAAAATTCAAAATAATTAACGCATTGACGTTTACCTCGTCAGCTCCTGCAGCCACTTTAATTTTTTTCAGTTTACGGTAAATCAAGTTTTGCTGCTGTTTAACTTGCCAAACATAATACACTTCACTAAAAAATGCGCTAAATCGCAATCTATGAAGCGCGAAAACACAAGTTAATAACGCGAGCAATACACCCATAAAGTTGTAGCTAAAGTTACTTTCTGTACCTGTAGCCTCATTAACTAATTCGCCCGTTGTAACATTAGCAGGGGTAGTCAATAACTGTGTACTATCAGCAAATAACATAATTAGTGCTTGTCCATACACCAGTGCTAGGGTAAGTAAGCTGGCAATAAAGCCAACAATAATAATATTTAAATGTTTACGGTAAACGGCTTTATCAATGTCTTTTAACTTCATTTTTCAACTTACTTCTTATATTTTTAACACATAATATGGTTAGGGATATTGGGGCTAGTCAATCGCCAACCCAGAATGTCTATTTACTTGTTGGCTCACGCCACTTTGCCAAACACTTTGGCTACTGGCGATGCTTAAATGTTTTTTCGCTCGAGTAATGCCAGTATATAATAATTCGCGCGACAATAATCTATTGTCTTTTTGCTCTGGCAGCACCATTGCAACATGGTCAAACTCACTGCCTTGGGTTTTATGAATAGTCATCGCGTATACCGTTTCAAACTTAGGCAAACGCGAGGGTAAAATCCAATCTAACCCACCCTTTGCATTCTCAAATACCGCCATTAAATGCCCTTGGGTATTACGCCAAAGTACGCCAATATCGCCATTATAAACGCCTAAGCGATAGTCATTTTCGTTGATCATGATCGGCTGCGCAGCATATAAATGAGTATTTGATTCAAAGCGGTTAAATGGAATAGCACCTTTATTACGTAAAATATCAATCACTAAAGCATTCAGACTTTCAACACCTTGCGGGCCTTTGCGAGTTGACGATAAAATTCTAAATTTTGCCAATAACGCGAAAGCCTCTTCAACCTTTTTACATTGAAACAGGCCCAAGTAATATTGTTCAACAAGGGGAGCTAACCAGGTTTCAATGCTGCCTGATAATAATGTTAACTGTTTGTCTTTGCTAAGGCCTTGGTTTGGCGACGCATTATCTTGTGTTTCATTTTGCTTTAATAGCTGCCAACTTTCTTGGTATTGACCATTAATGACAAAATTCGCAATTCTGCCTATGCCACCCTCACCATCGAAACGGCGACTTTTTAGGAGAAATGTTACACAGTCGGCAGCACTGTACTGGCTGTTATTAGCTTCAGCTGTTTCAACTTTAGTGAGCGAGTTATAACCCGTTACTTGCGCTAAATATTGGTGATTTACGGCGCTATAACCTAGGTGAGGACGCGGCGCAAAATCGGCTAAAACACTGCCAACAGCAACTGAGGGTAATTGGTCGGCATCACCCAATAAAATAACCTTAGTTTTAGTCGGCAAGGCGCGAAAAATTCGTGTCATCATAGGTAAATCAACCATAGAGACTTCATCAATCAATAGAATATCAATGTTGAGTTGATTCTCTTGATGATGACGAAAGTTTACCTGATCGGGAATAACCCCCAATAGTCTATGAAGGGTTTTTGCTTGCTCTGGAATTAGGTCTAATATTTTGTCATCAATACTGCCGCGAAACGCTTTAACTGCACTGGTAATTGATTCAGATAATCGTTGTGCGGCTTTACCGGTAGGCGCAACTAAAGAAATATTTGGAATAGTAAAGCTATCGCTATTGTTACTTTTGGTGCGAGCAAGCATCAACAGTGCGGCAAGTAACTTGGTAACTGTATAGGTTTTTCCTGTACCTGGGCCACCAGCAATAATAGCAAAGTCTTTGTTAATGGCATTGGCAACAGCAACGGCTTGCCAATCAATTTCGCTAGGTTGAACATCGTTTAGTTGTGCTAAATCTGGAAACAAACTTCCGATGATGCTTTTAATATTGCCAACTTCATCAAGTGCCTCAATGCTATTATTTGAAGGTGCGTCTGATGCACTTTTTATGATTCGACGTTGGCGAACTACTTGTTTTAATTCTTGTTCAAATTGATAATAACGGCGCAAATACAACCGTTCATGACTACATACTATGGGTTGTTCAAATGCATTTTCATTATTTGGATCAGTCAACAGTAATTCAGCCACCAGTGCGGTGAGCGTATTTAAATCAGAAAATAAGAAGCCCTTAGTTTCTGAGTTACTTTCATTCATACCGGCAGTAAATAAGCGTTTTCCCGCCACTTGCGCAAGCGGCAAGCAACTATGACCGTCTCGTAAGCTTGCACTTAAGGCAATTAATAAGTGAAACCATTGCCGTTGCTTAATTTCTTGGTTCAGTTCTAGTAATGAAGTGCTATCAGGTTTAAAAATCAGACACTGGTTAATTTCTTTCGCGAAAAAATAATCTACGGCAACTAACCCATCTAATTGACGATTAGCATGTTGAAACGATGCATAAATAGTTTCTGATTGGTGAGTAACTTTGCTTTCGATGTTAATTACAGGTTCAGACATGCGTAGTTTCTCCTGCAAAAATACTGTCTAGTTGCTCTAATTCTTCGAGGGTAATTTGACGATAATAAACTCCGCACCCTTGATGTTCTTTTTGATCTGTCATGCCACGCAAATATAGATAATAAATACCACCAAAATGCTGCGCAGGATCGTAATCGGCTAACGCATATTTTAAATGTCGGTGCAGTGCTAAGGCGTAGATAAGATACTGTAAATCATAGTGACTTTTTTCAATATTTTGGCGCATTATCGCATCGTTATAGTCACTATATTCGTTACCTAAATGGCTAGATTTATAATCACAAACATAATATTTACCATCGGCTTGAAAGATTAAATCGATAAAGCCATGCATCATACCTTTTAGCTGTTGATACGATGGTAAATGTACACGATGTTGCTTTGCTCTACTGTTGCTGGTGTTAGTAGTGACTAGGTTGTTTCTATGTTTTGTCAGTAGTTTGGTTAAATCACTACTACTAGCAGAGCGCATAGGATAATAAAACTCTGTTTCACGCAAGGTATCTTGCGGTGCGAGTTGTTTTAATGACAAAGTATTATCAAGGTTAAGTGGCGTTTGTAACACGGCTTCTAACCACTCGACAAGCAGTGCTTGGCCCTGCTCATTCGGTGCACTATCGCTACTTTCAATTGGACTGTTGTTAACATTGCCTAACGTGTTTTGAACTGTAGTACTGTTATCATGATTGATATTGATATCGCCGTTGATAGCGCCATATTTTACCAACGGCCAATGGCAACTTTTTTGCCAATCTGGCGTAGAGAAATCAGTTTGCTCTAAAATGTCATGCAATAAGTTACCTGTTTGAGCGCCTTTGGTGAGAGAAAAACGCAGTTCAATGGCCTTTTTAGGTAACGTAAATAAATCAGCTTGTTCATCAGCAAACATCGCTTCTTCGGTGTCACGATCGGGTGCTGAAACACCATTATGACGTAAGTTTTTGCTCAAGGCTGAAAATGAACTTAACCACCAGTCGCGTTCAATTTTACCGTTGAATTTCGCCACAGTTGGTTCAGCTAAAACATTACATTTATCAGACATACTTTCAGTAGTTAATCTACCTAAGGTATTTTCTGCTAGCTTTGCCTCAGACAAGTTTGCTTTAGGTAAGTTTGCTTCGGGTAAGTAGTTATCTAACATTTCAAGCGCAACTTCGTCTGGATTGTCTTGTGCTAGTTGTTGCAAGCTTTGCACAATATCAGTTGCGGCTGACCATTTAAGCGTTTTACCTAAAGGTGATTTTTCAAAGTTGTCAAAAGCGGTGCTGAGAATATAACAACGTTTTTCGGCGCGTGTTACGGCAACATAAAGCAACCGAATCGCTTCTGCATAGGCTTCTGCTGCCATGCGAGTTTTAGCTTCTTCACTGCCATCAAGGCTATGATGAATAGCGCCGTTTTCGTCATGGTGCTCAATAAAAGTTACATTACGAGTGCCAAATTTAAGCGGGTCTTTATGACGCGTGGCAAACGGTACAAATACCACTGGGTATTCCATGCCCTTAGAGCCATGTTGTGTAATTATGCGGATCAGATTTTCATCACTTTCTAAACGTAGTTCAGCTTCAACTTCAGGGTTGTCTATTTGGCTTTGTTGTTCAAACCAAAACAGCAACTCTTGCGGTTGGCGATGTCGTTGGCTTGCCCCTTGTAGCAATTCAAATAAATGTAATAAATTAGTTAGTACTCGGTCGGCGTTACTGTTCGCACAGTTGCTGCTGGCATCACTCACATCGATATGAAAATGCTGATGCATTAACTGCAATGCCATACTGATAAAGCCTTTAAACTGCCATTCATTACGCAGCTTTTCAAAACTAATTTTTAATTGCTGCCATTGCTGCTCGTCGTGCTGCAACTGCAAAAGTTTATCGCGATTAAAGCCCATTAACGGGCTGGCTAATGCGGCAGTATATAATCGATCATTCTCTAAAAATAAAATACCTTTTAACACTTGTAGTAAATGTTTGGTTTCGTCGCTCTGCAATAAATTAGCGCGATTACTCATAAATACACTGGCTAAACCGCACTCATTTAAGGCAAATTTAATGTCTGCCGCTTCAGTGCCATCGCGCACCAATAGCGCGATATCGCCACTGGCCATTTTAAGATCTGGGCACGCTAGCAAACGCACAATTTCATTGGCACACCAGGCGGCCATATTCGCCCGATAACTTTGCTTAACAGCCTTGTCTTTACCATCTTTACCTTTAGTTTCTGATTCGACATTAAAATGCACAAACTGCAAAGCGTTAAATTCATTATCTAAAAACACTTTCTCATGCGCTTTTGGTGAGGCTTTAACTGGTAAATAAGGAATTTGATAACCAAAAACATTCTTCGCTTCTTCTGATAATTTATTACCATAAAACAAACGATTGTAGCCGGTGATCATCGCCGCACTTGATCGCCAATTGGTATCCATTAACCATTGGTAATCACAATCATTGCGTGCTGAAAGATATGCAAAAATATCGCCACCACGAAAACCATAAATCGCTTGTTTAGGGTCGCCAATCATATACAACGCAGCACTTGGCTGATGATAATATATCGCTTTTAAAATCGAAAACTGCTGTGGGTCGGTATCTTGAAACTCATCAATAAGCGCAACAGGAAATTGAGAGAATATGCTGTTAGCTAAAACTTGTGTTGGTTTATTGCCAGGCTCTTGTCCAGAGTCATGCTCTTTTTCATTAGTTAGGCAATCATTTAACGTACTGATTAAATCGTCAAAGCCCATCACATTGGCTTGTAACTTTTTACGGATGATTTCAGTGCGTATATGGTAAATGCCTTTTCTGACTACCAGTAAAGCATGCGCGCGATTAAGTTGTTTGGCTAAATCAGGGTGTTGTTTTTTAACGGTGTTAACTGCAGTAAAAATCTCCACTAATTCACTTTTTACTTTTGATCGTGCATAACGTCTGCCATCAATAAAAGCGTCAGGCATCTTTCCATGCTGGCCTGTTACATTGGCTGATAACTCGGCAAGCCAAGTTAATAATATATCTAACTCTTGTTGACGTTTTTCACGATCAGCCCCTTTTTTAACATCAATTAACGACTCGGTTAACATAGCCTTATGTGCATTCAAACTCGTAATAGCCTGTTCAACTAACGCTTTAAATTCAACACTTATGTTAGCTGGGTCTTGCACGTTAAGTACATTTTGTGTCGATAACGCTTTAGAGAATTGATTAATAAAACTACCTGGCTCTGGCCAAAACTCAGTGACTAGCTTGAAGGCTTGATTGTTGTTTTCTGTATCTAATGCTAATACTCGATACCAATCTTGGCAGGCTTCTAAAGTAATATCTTGGGTGTCATTTTCCATTTGAGCATTAAAACTAATACCACTAGCAAAAGCATACTGATTTAAAACCCGTTTACAAAAACCATGAATAGTGAAAATAGCGGCTTCGTCGATATACAACAACGCTTGGCTTAAGCGTGCTTTTACTTCACGGCTACCAATATTTTTAGTGGCTAGGTTCGCGCTTAAACTTTTAAAGTAATCGTCGCTAACAATTAAACTGTCCCAGCTATGCAAACTTTCTCGAATAAAATCATCGATACGGCCACGAATTTCTTCTGTCGCATCTTTAGTGAATGTCATTACCAAAATTTGTTCAATCGGTAATTCTCGCTCTAATAATAAGCGTAAGAATATGCGGGTAATATTATGCGTTTTACCTGTGCCAGCACTAGCTTCAATTAAATGTTTACCTTGCAGCGCTATGGTATTAGCGTTTAAATTCTTCACTTTTTAGCTCCCTGCTTTGCGCTTGTTTTCACTGTTTGCAAGGCTTCAAACATTGGCTGATATAAGGTTAGTAATCTTGGCGATATATCGTCATATTCTGGACATTGAGACCAAAAATATTGTACATAAGGATCATCGCCCAACGCTTGAAAACTGTTACTGTCAGACCAAAACTGTTCAAATTGTGTTTGATCAAATACTTTGCTCTTACGTATTTTTTCAGCAAGGTCACCATTAAGTAACAATGCTTGATGCTGGCCTAAATAAAAGCTGGTCACTAAACGCAGTAATTGCCCTTTGGCATCTTCAATATCACTAAAATAGAACTGGCTAGGTTTCTGGCTTTTAGTGTCAAAGTAATAACCGTGAGTAGCGCAAATTTGGGAAAGAGTGTCAGCGTTTTCTTGTGCTTCATCCGTTTGTGCTATTTGAATAATTAACTGGTGTAAATATAGGGTAAATAGGTCTTTGGCTTTGGCACTACTGCTGCGATAAAACACCGCTTTGTTATCAACAAGAGTCAATTTGCTGCTCAGCGTAAGGCGTTTAGGTAGTACAGCTTTTAATATTGCCCATTCGTCATTTGAATACAAACCATCATCAAGCATATTTTGCTGAGTTAAAACAGCGCCTAAATCAAGTGTAATAAGACAATCAATCGGTTCAATAGTTAAGGCGTTATTTTGGGTTAACTCTGTGATGATGAACTGACTAAAGTTTTCACTGTCTTTTTGCCAACCGGCGATAAGATCATCAGTGCTTGGTAAATCAGGTAAATAGCCAGCAAGTTTGGCGCTAAGTAATATATCGTCACAACTTTGTTTACTTTGTTCAGGTGCTAAATAGTAATTGAGTAGCTCTTGCCTCAGCAAGTAACTATCGAGATGGTTAGGCACAAAAGGTTCTACGTCATTAATTAGTGTGTCTGTGTTATCTAGATATAAATAAAGTGCTTGTTGCGCATAATAACGTGCAGGATGCTGATAAAAACGAATAACATCATTAGCTGTTAAACTGTCTTCAATAATATCCTCGTTACTCGCTTCTATCTGTAATATGCTGTTTTCTTTAAAATTATGTTCAGAATTTCCCACACTTTTTGTTCGTCGTAAATTTAGCCAGTTGGCGTCAAAGCTCGCAAAACTATCGAGATAATTTTTCTCACTAAACGCCTGCATCGGTAATTGTCGAACCTGACCCAATCTATTACTTTCTGCTTCAGCATTTAAGCCGAGTAATTGCCATCCATAACCACGTGCAAGATATTCCATTAACTCTTTTAAAACTAACGATGGCTGTCGGTCTTTATTGTTTCGAATATTTTTACCTTGATAACTTAAGTACAAGGCTTGGCGTGCAGATATTAATGCTTCAAGGAATAAATATCGGTCGTCTCCTCTGCGTGATCTATCACCCAACTGCGCAGGTGTAGTGGTCATTAAATCAAAACTTAATG
Organism: Colwellia sp. Arc7-D; assembly: GCF_003061515.1. NCBI lineage: Bacteria > Pseudomonadati > Pseudomonadota > Gammaproteobacteria > Alteromonadales > Colwelliaceae > Colwellia > Colwellia sp. Arc7-D. The sequence continues at coordinate 1,598,410 of NZ_CP028924.1, read as the reverse complement.
GTTGACGTTGGCGTGGAAATTCACCGTCGTTTAAGCCTAAAACTGCAATAATTTTAAAGGGAATACTGCGCATAGGTAGCATAGAGCAAAAGGTAACTTGCCCGATCATAAACTGTCGACCAGGATCTGGTTGACTAAAGTGGCTGTTTAAAAAGTCGCGAATAACCGCCAAACTTATTTCGTCATTATAATTGGCATGCTGACAATACTCGACTAACGACTCAACAGCGCTGCGCACAACATTCAAACCATTATCGTTTTCATCGTCGAATAGTTGCAGTAATAAATCAAACAAAAACTGTTGCCATTGTGTTGCAGTTCGCGCTTTTGACATATTAATAGCGGTTATTTGCAACTGCTCAATAATTAGCATTAGCTTGCCGAGAAGTTCGCTATCGCTTCCCTCAATGGTCGGTAATAGCATTTGGTTTTGGTAAATAACTCGATGATCAGCAAAAGCGAAACCTCGCATTAGACGTGATAAACCTTGTTGCCAAGTAAAGCTATCACTTGCGCCCTTTAAGTTTTCAGTTTGTTCGACTTCACTTTGTGCTAGTACTTGCTGTTTATGCGCTTTATCTAAACCCCAATGTACTGATGAAATTTCGAGCCAATGGGTAATTTTTTCAATGTCGTCTAAGTTGATAGCAAAGCGAGACTGCATAGCGGGCAAACGTAATAAAGCAATTAGGCTTGAGACTTGAAATCGACTATCAGGCAAGGTTAATAGCTGGGAAAATGCAGCAACTAAAGGCTCGGCGTCTTTACTTATACGATCAGCAATAGAACACGGCAGTGGTGGTACTTCGTCTGCAATATCTTGCCAACCACGAGTAAACACCGCATTAACATAGGGTGCATATTGCTCTACTTGCGGACACATCACTAAAACATCTTTCGGCGTTAAGCTTTTGTCTTGATTAAATTGGTGTAATAGCCAGTCATGTAAACCTTGAACTTCACGCAAAGCACTATGAGCGCTGGTAATTAAAATTGAGCCGTCTACTTTAGGCGCTTGGTGAGGACTTTTAGACTCGAGTGAACGCGCATCAATGAGGGAAAGAATATCTTGTTGAACACTCGCCAAAACACTGGCTTGTGCAATAGCTTCTGGGCTAGGGTTGGCTATATTTACATCACTTACCTCTTCATTTTTTAAGTCTGCTACTGCTGACTCAAACACTTCAATGTTGATGGTACTGTATTGATACAACAAGGCCATAAACTCTCGCCCTTGCTGACCTAAGTTGGCTAAAAGTGGATTACCTACTTGCTGGTTTATATCCGCTAAATCGTTACTTTCATCATTATCTATGCTCAACTCAGAGCTTTCTTGAGCAAACAAACCTAATTGCTGATTGTTTACAGCACTATTTTCATCATTTTTTATATTTTCTGTATTTTCGTCCGCTGAAAAGTCAGTACCTTTAATCCAAGCTTCAATGGCATTTTTTTCAGTAACCACATCGCCCCAATATGCGTAACACGGATTTAAATGGAAAAAGTGTACGTCTATTTTTTCACTCAAAGCATTAATAAACTCAAGCCAAAGAGGCGCCATGGCATTAATGCCAAAAAATGACAACCTGTGCGGTAACGCTTGCGCTTTTAATCTATCAGTATTGTTTAAGTTTTTTATTGCCAGCGCGACTAATTCACGCGGATTATAAGGTTGTTCACGTACCAGTAAGTGCCACAATTTACCTTGCCAAATAGCATTACTCTCTTCAGTGTGTTCATGCTCACCTGAAACAGCAGCACTCACTTGTTGATCAAAAGCTGGAAACTTACCTTGATGCCAATCGTCGATCCATTCAGGTCGAAATATTAAATATTGTTCGTATAAATCGGCAAGCTGACACGCCAACTGATAACGTTTTAACTGTTCAGCTTCGGTGTATTCTGCACTTTGTTTATTACTATCAAAGTTGTTTGGATTTGTCTGCCAATAATCACTTGCTACTTTAAACGCGTCATCATCAATCACTTCATTAGACGCTAATAAAGTATCAATACGCCAAGCAAGTACTTCACGGGAGTAAGGCGACTGCTCGGGCACGTCTTCATCACTGGCTAAATTTCGAATTAAGTTCCACAAAAATTGCGACGGTAAAGCATAGCGCATATTCATGCTGATACCGCGCTGTTCGGCCAGTGACATATTAAGCCAATGTTGCATACCAGCATTTTGCACGATTACGGTGTCTTGTGCGAAAACAGGAAGTGGGGAAAGTTGCTGAATTTTATCAAGCAATACTAACAAATTTTCCATTTTATTAGCGGGATAAAGATAGAACAAATGCGCGCCTTTTTAGCCATTTTTCTTATAGCTAAATTTAACCACATCAAGCCCGATAACACTAGCGGATGTTGTGCTATCGGTGTTGTATTTTATTGAAAAAAACGTATTTAAAAATTAAGAATGATCTATAGAGATATCATTTGGAAAAGGCTTGCCTTGATTCGTTTCCATTGCACTTTTAAGGCTCAGTAAAAAAACCGCCCACTTCGTACTACAATGTGCCATAAAATCTGAACACTCTTGCCAATTAGTATGACTAAAACGCACAAATGTTTGTACGCCATCAGTAGACAATTGAAAACTAATTTCAGTATTTACCCAAGCCTCAGGCATATTACCAGAATGTTGCCAACGCACAGTTTTATTTGGCTCCAGTTCGGTAACTTTAAAATCGGGACCGCCACCATTAAAACGAAACTTGATAATTGAACCAACGGAGCCCGCACCTGACACATCGTTAGTCCACCATTGCGTTAAACCTTCATTAGTGGTTAATGCTTGATATATTTTTTCAACTGAGGCTTTAATACCTACTCGATGACTTATTTCATGCATAATATTTTCCTACTTTTGAAAGGCACACTCAGTTTTAACTGACAATAATGTTACAACTATAGCGCGTTTATTAACTTATAGGATTAGTTTTTAGCCTCTCTGGTGCAATTGCCCACCATACAAACCAAACGAATAAAAACTGACATGGTAGACGAATATATAATAAAAGCGTTGATATGTTTGTATACTTTTCGGGGTGCAGAGCCATATGTATATTAGCCGGATAAACAGCGATGATTAATGCTATTAACCCATAGCCAGCTAATAACCGTGTTTGAGGAATTAAAATACCAATGGCACCTAATATTTCCAAAACACCACTAATAAGCACAAGTTCTTTATGGTATCCAAGGTAATCAGGCATCGCCTTGATAAAAAAATCAGCCATAACAAAATGTGCAATTCCGCCAGTTAGAAAAAATAAAGCAATGACTAAAAGTGGAATACGGGGCATCTATTTCTCTTCACAATTTGTTTATCATCATTGAGTATTCGAATAAGCCAGAACAACCATTCATTTTATAATTATTTTACAACAAAGCCTTACGCTTAATTATGGTTTTGCAGTTATGAGATTAACTATTGAATAAAAATAGGTACTTTCTGTTATCAATGTAAGAATCTTACTCTTGTAATAACCATTGAGTTTTTATAAAAACAGAAAGCACTTTAGCTACTTTTTTCGTTAAATGACTAAGGTATAAATCAATTAATCTAATACAGACAACTTCTTTTGGAGTTGCTTTATTTTTCTATTTTTATCTTTTATCTTTGCTTTATATTTGAAAACTTTATCGCTATCTTTCTGTTTTACCGCTTTATTGAGATCCGCTTCATATTTAGTAACTTCAGCTTTAGCTTCTGCAATATCTTCAATTAGCTCTGCTTTAAGCCCGTCGTTAGTACATTGCTCTTTCACTTTTTCAAGTGCTTTTGTTAATCGAGTGACTTTGGGCTTATTATCATGTTTATTTGCAATAATACGCTGATTTTCTATTTCACATACCTTCTTTTCACAACCCTTTAGCTTAGTACAGCTAGGAGATGCTATGGCTGAAGTAGACCAAGCAAAAAAAAGTACTCCTACCAAGGTCATGGTTGGAACAGTTAAGAACTTATTAGATATATTGCTCATATTAGATCTCCAAGGGCGTTAAATAGGGACAAATCTGTTAATTGATATTATCTGTTGATGATAGCACTCTAACCGCATTAATTTTTTTAAACAATAAAAACGTTTGTATTTAATTTCGATTAAAATATACCTTAATTAATTGCTTAAGGTTTTGATAAGCGCCCCACTCGTAGCAGAGTTAATCTGACTTATTACTTGAATGTGACTTGCTTATTACTTGGATCTAACTTGCTTAGTTCTGTAAGAAAAACCAGCTTAATCTCACCAATTTCATCACACTATTTTCTCAGCAAACAATTGAAACTATTAGCTTAAAACTTATTATTTTAAGCTTGTGATATTTGCAAAATCAATGGCTAAATACTTTTTCAAGTCATTCACATGCTCTTGCTTTATAAAGTCTTTTCTACAACAACAATAGAAGCTAGAGGTAAAGTTAATACCTAAATAATTAGCTAGCAAATTAAAGGGCGCGATAAAACATTCAGGTGCTTTGTTATCTTCGCCAGTGGCAAGTAAAGAACAACTTTTTCCTTTGAGTGCCCTTCCCAACGTTTTCTCGATGGTTAAAAGATCGGATAAACGATCAACAAACACTTTCATTTGAGCACTCATTGCGTACCAGTAAACAGGTGTTGCAAAAATTAAGTGGTCATACGTTATGAGTGTTTTAATCAACACTTTAAAATCATCATTTTTATTTCGATGCTGATAATCAAAAGCCGATATTGCATAGTCGCTTAGGTTAAACAAGTCACAGGTTTGATGCTCCATATATAAATGAGCTAACTGATGTGTATTACCTTGCTCTCGAGATGAGGCCAGTATAATCGCTGTTTTCATTAAACTGCCCTCGTTTTAACTGCATTTGTTTTAACTGCGTTTGTTAACATGACGATAAGTTAGGTTTTATTAAAGTTTGCTAGCTGAAGTTGCAAAGTTAGACGATTTAACGGTATAAAACTTACTGTAACGAGTTTAAAAACAACCTTGTTACAAGCACTTTAATGCCTCAATAATATCGTCAGGCTCAGAGCGTGTTCTATAATCAACATCAACATATCGCCATTTAATAATGCCATCACGCCCAATAACAAAAGTAGCAGGTATAGGTAAAACACTGCCATTTCCATTATTAATAACATCTAAATCAAGCTTGCGGTCTACACGCATATGTTCAGAAAGAAACTCAGGTACTTGCCAAGCCACACCATATTGCGCTGCAACTGTTGCATTTTGATCTGATAAAACATAAAACTCCATTGCGCTTATTTCATCTTTTGTCAGTGACTCATCAGGTACTTGTGGGCTAATGGCCACTAAATGGGCACCCAAAGCATGTATATCGCCTAATCGAGCTTGTAATGCTCTTAACTGTAGGTTGCAATATGGGCACCAACTGCCACGATAAAACGTTACAACAACCGGGCCATTTTTCAGTAAATCATCCAATGAAATTGATTTACCGTGTTGATTAGGTAAAACAAAACTAGTTGCTGTTTCACCAAGGTCCAGCGCTTCACTACCTTGTTGAAATACTTTTGCTTTAGCAATTATTTCATCAACTTCTTTCATAAACCCAGGATTCGCTTGTCGCCCGGCAGCAACCTTAGCAATAGTTTGTTGCTTTAAACTTGTCATGTAATTCCTTAAACGTAAAACTGATACCCCATTTTAAATGGAGCACTAACGGTGATTAAATAAAAGCGACAATCTTAAAATAAAAAGATAAACGCTTTGAGTAATAAGCTAATAATTAAAACAATTAATGTTATTTTTCAGAGATATTATGTCTTATTACTTAACAATAATTTGGTTTTTCCTTTGAGTTTCAAACCAAATAAAAAACGAAAAAGATTAAACGGTTTAATGATAAATAAACAAATCCCACAGGTAGTAATTAGGGATAAAAATAGTAGCGAAATAATTTTAATCAATATTGATGTTTGCCAATTGATGACATAAAAACCAATAACAACAATGACCGTTTGATGAAAAATATAAAACGGATAAATGAGTTCATTACTGAGTCGTAACCATTGAGGTGTTTTGTTCAAATAAAATTGGGCATAACCTAAAATAGTTAACAAAGCAGACCATGAAACTAAACAGCACACCAACCACCATATTGACCATCGAACATTTAAAGATAAAAAATCACTAAGATCAGGAGAATAATAATAGCCATAAAAAATTACCGTACTGATTAAAAGAATAATTAAATGATAAAGCCGATGTTCACAAACCCTTTGCCAAAGCTCCTTATTAGCAACAAATATCATTCCCGTAATAAAAAAGAACAAATAATAACTAGATGAAGACAAGTTTTCTATTTTGTTATCGTCGCTTGGAAAAAATAAAGAAAAGCTGATTTTTATCACAATGAGTAAACTAACGAATAAAAACAACCCACCTTTAAATTTGGTAAGTTTTATAATGTATTTAAACACTTTAGTACTAGCTTTAGTGTTTAAAAATGTATTCAGAGGAATAGCAAGTAAGGAGAAGACAATAAGGTATTCTATAAACCAAAGATGATTAGTGGATAAGTTAAGCACAAGTGAGGGATATGCTTGCCAAAATGACTCATATTGGCTGATATTTTCAATATAACTTTGTGGTGGAACAACGAATAAAACACCAACAATAAGTGGAATTAAAAGCCTTAACAACTTGTCTGAAGCAAATTTTTTAACTGATATTTTCGACAGCAAAATAACAGCACCAACACCAGAAATAAAAAATAAAGTAGGAAGCCTAAACTGCTCAAAATAAACCATCACATCATCAAGTAACTTACTCGATTCGGTATTCATGATATGCCAGTTATCACCATTAAACGGCATACAAACATGATGAATGAATACAGCAAATATGAGTATAACTCTTAGCCAATCTAATTCTGGTAGTCTTTGGTTATTTTTCAATTGCATTTTTAGTTCTATCCTTGAAACAACTAAGTACCCTCACCTATGAGTGCTAGGTGGTTTTTGGCGCAAACATAATAATGGCCATGCCAATTAAGGCAACTGTGCCACCAACAACATCCCAAAACGATGGTTTTATACCATCAACACCCCAAAGCCATAATATAGCGACAAAAATATATACACCGCCATACGCTGCATATACTCGACCAGCAGCCGTTGGATGCAAGGTTAAAAGCCAAGCAAACAAAGCAAGACTTGCTGCCGCAGGAATTAATAGCAATATACTTTTATCTTGTTTAAGCCATAGATAAGGCAAATAACAACCTACAATTTCAGCAACGGCTGTAAGCGCAAAAAGCGCGATGGTTTTAAGTTCAAACATTGAATGACCTTGATCTGGTGAATGTATTGGCCTAAATCTAAACGATTAATATATTCTGTTGAGGACATATTTACCTAGCCCAATAATTTTTTGTAATAACGTTTTAGCTTTCTTTTTTAATAGCTGATTTTACCACTTCACTCACAACTTCACCGGATGAACTTTCAATCCATACCTCTGAGCCATTTTTAGTTAATTTACCATTAACTTTGTAAAGTGCTCCGGCAACTGGCGTAAATTCAATGTCACCGGTCACTAGCATGTTATCACCAAACATTGCTTGTCCATCAGTCGCAAATTGAACAAACCCCGCAACGGTAATCGTTTGCGAAATCGCGGCAACATCTCTAGAAACCATAGTGGGTGTCATATTGAAGCCTCGGCCAGAGTTTACAACACGGGTTTTGTAACCGCTGTCTTCTATATATAAGCCATTAACTTTACTGACAATATAAAAATGGGCAGTTGAGCCTTCATGATTTGAAAAGGAATCTGAAATTGTACTTGTAGCACCCGAGTAGCCTTCAGGTAAGGGACTTTTAAATGAAACACAACCGGACAATAGAATTAAAGCAGTGATTAAAGTAATAAATTTTTTCAAGGTAATCTCCATATTTTTATTAGAATTTAACATTTAACATTTAACATTTAACATTTAACATTTTAAAGTAAGGCATAGTTCGTTTTTAACTTAAAGGGTAACTGATAAATCAGGCAAAAGTTGTCGCTAATATAATCAGTAAGACTAATATCATTGCAATCACTAAATGCTTGAAATTTTTACTGCCAAAAACTTTTAAATTCTTCTTCATGGCACTACACATCGCAGGTGTATATTTAACACCACAATGTCGACAGAAGTTATCACCAAAGGCGACCTTTTTATTACAATCAGGGCAATTATAAATGGCAGAATGAAATCGCTCGCCTGAACCAGATTCAAACCAATCAAAATCGTCCATGTTTATTCCATATAAAAAGTAGTATGTTAAAAATAATTGTTGTGTAGGCTGGTGTTATCCTAAAAAACAGTCTGTAATATTGCTTGAATAAACTAACCAATTTTATTGGCTAATTATTTTCCTACTTTGATTCATGTACTTTATGTAAATCAGTAATCCAAGGCTAAAATAAAGCACAACACCACAGAAAAAACCTATAGTATTACCTTCATAATAAGCACTGTAACCCTTAAGCCTAAACTCACCAGTTAGTAGAGTAAAAAAAGCAAAAAACCAAAAGAATGCGACGAGGTAAAGTAATCTATTTACCTTAGCAACTTTGCCGTTTAATTTAATTTCATCAGCTACTTTAGGATCATTTTGTTTAAGTGTTATTTGCTCACAAACCTGTTTATACCTTTCAGGATAAATAACTTTATCGATGTGACTTTCAACATCGATTAACTCATCTAAAGTATACGTTGAGTAATTAGGTTCCATTTTTCCTATTAACTAGCCTTTAATTTCCGTTAAAGCAAAGCAGGCCATTATCATTTTTAAAATGATAATGGCCTTTCAAATTACATACGCTCGATTCTTTTTATCATAATGAATTAAATATATTTATTCTTGGCTCTGTTTTGTCGAAATAACTCGCAAATAAATAGCACCTAAAACAGCCGCAACTACAGAGCCAATTAATATCGCGGTTTTGGCATATTGTAATTGCTCTGGTTGTCCGTCAAATCCCAACATGGCAATAAAAGTAGACATGGTAAAACCAATCCCCGTTATTAGCGAAGCACCTATAACATGTTGAAAGTTAACGCCACTAGGTAAGCTACCCAATTTATAACGCAGAGCTAACCAACAAGCACCAGAAATACCAATAAATTTACCTAGTACTAAGCCAGAAATAATACCTAAACCAACCGGGCTTTGTAAGCTCGCGCCAAAGGAGCTGAAACTGACTACAACACCCGCGTTAGTTAAAGCAAACAAAGGCAAAATAAATAATGAAACAGGCAAATGCAATGCACCTTCCCATCGGCGCAGTGGCGTACTGGCTTCTTCAGCTACATCGCGCACTTTTAATATTTCATCGTGATCATCTTTATTACCGAGCACATCAACCGATTGTGGTTTTTTCTCGATTGATTTAATAATTGATTTTGCTTTTTTGACTAACTTACCTGATGCAACTTCTGGTCTAGCAGGTACCGTTAAGGCAATGGCTACACCGGCAACAGTAGGATGGACTCCCGTTTTGAGCATAAGAAGCCAAGTAATAATACTAATAACAATATAAAACAACGGTTGTCGTACACCAGCATAATTAGCAATGGCTAAAAAAGCGACGAGAGCAAATGCGCTCGACAGGTACATTACAGAAATTTGCTCTGTGTAGAAAATTGCAATAACCAGTATTGCCCCAACATCGTCAACTATGGCAAGTCCAACAATAAACGCTAAAAGACTGGCAGGTATGTGTTTTCTCACAATAGTAAGCACACCTAAAGCAAAAGCGGTGTCAGTGGCCATGGGAATACCCCAACCGATTTGTGAGTCTAGGGAGTAGTTAAACATAGAATAAATTAATGCTGGAGAGATCATACCGCCCAAAGCACATAAAATTAGCATGCGACGATTTTCAGGTTGAGCTAAATCACCTACCAATACTTCGCGTTTTATTTCTAGGCCCAGTAAAAAGAAGAAAATCACCATTAGGCCATCATTAATAATGTGCTTGAGTGAGGCTTTAAATTCAAAATCGCCAAAAAGCAAACCAACGGGTGTGTGCACTAAATTCACATAACTTGCTGAATAAATAGAGTTCGCCCACCATAATGCAACAATGGTGGACATTAGAAGAAACAAACTTGAAGTTGTTTGGGCACGAATAAAACTGGAGAATTGTGGCTGAATATTTTCTAAACCACGCTCTAATACATTTTTATCATTGTCAGACATCGAGTCTCCTCACTTCATTGATTTAAGTTAGTGTTTAAAAAAAACATTGGTAGTCATATAAGGTCAAAGTACTAACGATTAACACAACCTTAATATTTATTAGTTTAACAATATCATAGCTATGCAAATTTTAAAGTTTCAAGGGCTGTGCAAAAAACAGTCAAATATTAAATTTGTTTATTAAAATGTACGACAACAAGTATAGTTTAGCTAAAATCAAACAGGAACAGTGTTGTTTTTAGCGATAATACTTAATCCTTTACCTTTACCTTTACCTTTACCTTTACCTTTAATTAATACTTAATTTAGCTAACCATAATTGCCAGCGCAAACGCCGATAGCTTGTTTGTAATTTTGCTAAATGATTATTGTATGCTTGTTGGCTTATACCATCAAAACTTTGATAAGCTAATTGTGTAAACCCTCTTGATATTATTGAAAAATCTTCAGATAAATCAGGCTGTGTTTTAGCAATAAAATCGTCAAACTGTTGCGCTGTCATTGACTTTACTTTCGCGAGATTATGTTGTGCTAATAATGCTAATGTTTTTAAATAAAGTGCCTTGATTTTATCATCAGTTCGCTGCTTTACTTTCACTGACTTATAAACATAAACGAATAAAGCAATTACGATTAAAGTCAGTATAAAATAGAATATATTTTTACCTTCTTTTAAACTAGCTAGCAGCTTTGCCATTACACGTGATTGCTTTTGGCCTGTGTAACCAATAACCCATCGAGTCCATTGATAGTCAATGGCGTCAATTTGCATTTTGAGTTGTTTATACCACCACATTGACCGTAAAGCTTGCATCGAGAAAAGTCCCGAAGATAAATGGTTGTACTCCTGCATTAAATTGTTTGAAAATCCGCTTTCTACACGTTCAGGATCTACCGCTGCTGTTGGATCAACTCGCTGCCAACCACTTTCAGGAAGCCATACCTCAGACCAAGCATGGGCATTGCGCTGATATACACTTAAATAATTACCACTAGAATTGAATTCACCACCCAAATAACCCACAACCATGCGAGCTGGAATACCAGCGGCGCGCATTAAATAGGTAAATGAGCTGGCATAATGTTCACAAAATCCTGCCTGTGTATCGAAATAAAATTCATCTAAACTATTATTATTTAACCGTGGTGGTTGAAGAGTGTAAAAGTAATCCTTTTGATTGAATTCAGCTAACACATGATTAATTAACTGACTGTCGTCACTGTATTGCTGACGCAATTGTTCGCCTTTAGCTAGCAACTTGGGGTTATTGTCGCTACTTAATGTCAAATTCAATGCACGGCTTTCTTGCGTTAACTTCGGCGCCAGTATCGCTTCAGGGTAACTCGTCACTTGATAACTTAATGTTTGACTAATAATGCCACGATAAAACAAAGCATAATCATTTCTTTGTGCGATATTTCCTTGTTCACTAGTCGCGAAATCAAGTGCAAATAACCAAGATTGAAAACTTGGTTCTGCAATAACTTGATAACTTAAACCCGTTCCATTTATCTCAACATCTGTCGAACTGTTAGCATGGCTAATACTTGCTGAGCCATGTTCATGATTATTCTGTTGTCCTTTTTTACGCCCTCCTTGTCGCCAAGTTACGCCGTCAAAATCGTCTAAAACCATGGCACGCCAATACAACTGAGCATGTTTAGGATTATTATTTTGAAAACTCACCCTAAAGGCCAATTCATCAGACAAAGCTAACTGTGCAATATCACCAATTTTTACACTGTCAGACAAACCTACCTTTGCTGATTCAACATTAGGCACTTGCCAAAATGGACTTAATTTGGGGAAAGTTACAAATAAAATGACCGCTAAAGGCACTGAAAAAACACTGAGCTTTGCTAATAATTTAGCCTGCACAGAAACCTGTAGAGTCGGAGTAAATAAATTAATTAAAATCCAGAAATTTCCTAGCACTAAAATTATAACCGCGATTGAAAAGTAGATAGATTGGATAAAAATTAAGGATGAGGTAGCCACAAAAATACCTAACACAACCAGTTGATATAAATCTTTACGACTCGTTATTTCAAACATTTTTAAACTATAAGCAAAGCATAATAAGTGGATCATACTGAGTAACAGGCCTAACGTTTGCCCTGCAACAGCAATAGCCACACTACCTGACACTGCTAATAATAAGATTAGCCAAGACGGTAATATTTTAGGTGCGCTATATAAAATTAAAGCTTGGTTTGATATTGAGCTCGCTTTACGAGATGCTCTAAAGTGAACTGTAAACTGCAGTATTAAGGCAAAAAGGGCAAAGAGTAAATAAGCTACGTTAAATTGTTGCACTAGGGTTAAAAGGTTAAGCAGTTGAAAAAATAATAAGCCAAAATACATTTTACTATTGAGCTTAAGTTTATGCTCAACAATCACCTTTAAACCTTTGCTAGCTTTAGGTTTTTGTTTAAGAGTTTGTATCGTGGTTTTAATCATTATGCACTCAATATCGTGCTAATGCGGTTAAGCATTTTAAGGTATGTTGTGAACTTTGGTCATATTCAACCACTTGATCAGGCAACTTCAACGAGAAGGCAATCTGCTTATCGCTACAATCTTTAATCGCATAACTTAACCAGCTTAAGCGTTGCTCAACTGAGCCCGCAGGTAATTGCGAAAAGTCTAATTGTAGCTTTCCTGATAGCGCCTGTTGGTATTGTTTTGTTAACCAACCTTGCCCACGAGCCACATGCTTCCATGCGACCCTACTTAGAGGCTCACCTAATTGATAATGTTGTAATTGATGAAATTCGTCTTGGCCCGGCTGAAAGCTGTCTTGATAGCTTTCTGTGTTATTTTCTACCGTTTCACCTGCAATACTTTGTTGTTTTTCAGTTAAAGCATTGGCAATAGGTTTAGGAAAAGCGGTAACCTGTTGAGCGAAATCTAATCGTGTCCATGTTTTAAATAAGCCAAAGCCAAACTCACTAATAATTAAAAGCCTGCCAAGTGAATATTCACCGCGTTTGCAAATACGATAAGGTATTCGGATATTATTATCACCAAGGATTATCTCTGTCAGTGTGACTTGGCTGGATTGGTTAGATTGACCTTTAGTCGATTTTTCTTCGGCCACTTTTTTATCGCTTGCACGGTTATCAAACGTTGCTGGCACTTGATCAAAAGAAAAGCTGATATTAAAGCGCACTTTATTGCTAGTAACCACCAACGGAAAATACAGTTGCTCGTCAACAAAACCTTGTACAGCATGTGTTGCCTGAAATTTTAAGCCTGAAAGGTTAAAAAAGCTGTGGAGCAATATCACAATAAACAAACTAACCAGTAAATAGCTGATCAATATAATCACGTTATTTTGATAGTTCGTCCCCAGTAAAAATAACAACAACATAAACATCATCAAACCTGCACCAAAACGCGTGGGTATGATAAAAATATTGCGATGATTAATCACTTGCCTACTATGCTGAGGAATACGACGTGCAAGCCAAGTATTAAAACGCTTGTTAAGGGCACTTTTACATGCAGCTTTAAACGAAGAAAATACGGTGAATTTTTGCGTGCTTAACAATTAGTTCCCCTCCTCATTTAATTGTTTACTCAACATCTAGTTATCATGGTGCTGATTTGATAGCTCGACTTAAATAAACTGAGTTAGATAAATCGAGCTAGATAATTAAGTTAGATAATTGAGCTAAAAAGAACATTTAACTTAATTTATAGCTTAAACGCAATTAGCCTAGCGGGTTCGTTGGGTCAACTTGCGATAATATTTGCCGAGATATTTCATCTGCTTGCTCAAAAATATGATGTTGTTGAGGTGCTAATCTATGTTCACAAACGGGCGAAAATACCGCTTGAATATCTTCAGGAGTTACATAGTCACGATTATCCATAAACGCCCACGATTTAGCCGCAGCTAATAATGCTTTGCCGGCACGCGGAGATAACGCTTTAGCTTTTGACTCGTTTAATCGGCTGACTCGACATAAAGCAATAACATAATCAACAATAGCAGGCGAAACACGTACACTGGAGATATGCTGCTGTATTTCTCGTAATTGTTCAACTTGTAAAAAAGGTTTAATGTCAGCTACATCACGATGCGAGGCCGTTGATTTTAAAATTTCACGTTCAGCATCAATACTAGGAAACCCTAAAGAAAGTCGCATCATAAAACGGTCTAGTTGTGACTCAGGCAAAGGATAAGTACCGGCATGCGACATGGGATTTTGTGTCGCAATAACAAAAAATGGTGCAGGTAATTGATGCGTAACACCATCTACACTCACTCGACCTTCTTCCATAGCTTCTAGCAAGGCACTTTGGGTTTTAGGACTTGCGCGGTTAACTTCATCAGCTAAAACCACTTGATTAAAAATAGCCCCAGGATGCAATTGAAATGATTTACTGGTTTCATCAAAAATAGCAATACCAATAACATCTGAAGGCATTAGATCGGAAGTAAACTGAATACGCTGATACGACAACCCGAGTGTTAACGCCAAGGTGTTAGCTAAGGTTGTTTTACCCATGCCAGGTAAATCTTCGATTAAAATATGGCCTTTAGCTAACAAACACGCCAAGGCTAATTTGACTTGATGAGACTTGCCAATTACCACCGATTCTATTTGAGCCAGTATCTCTGCAACTACGGTTTGCATATGTGTCGTCCCTTAATGTTGAGTTATCAGCTTAATTAAGTATTTAATGATTACCAAGAGAAATAAACACCAAGTTACTGAAACTCTATAATGCCATGGTATTTTTTACTGTATAAAATGTTTTCTCAAAAATTAGAACATTCTTAAAACTGTCGAGTTATAAAGTCCAATCACTAAGGATCAACTTATAGTATTCTGTTAAAGAGTAGCTAATGCTAACGTCTTTTTCTAAGCCGGTTATCTAAGTCGGCTATAATAAGTGGTTCAATCATTTTTATTTTTAATTTTAATTTTAGATTAACACTAGCACGCTTCAGTCTGGTGTTATTCCATATACTTAAACAGTAACATATTAATTTTTCGAGCAAAACAAATTAATAGCAAGCAAACCCAAGGAAAACCCCACTACTATTTATATGGGGTTTGACATAAAAAAGGCATTGAATTTAGGTATTTACAAACAAGATAAAATGAAATGAAGTGACAGCTATCTTCGGCAAGGAAGACAACTCCCACTTGTTAACTAAGCTTATTTTTAGTTAACTTTTAGTGAGCCAGTTACCCTGACTTAAATGATTTTTTTCGTAATACAAGATTTCAGGCTATTAAAAGTTAAAAAGGCGCGTCAGCTATCGCTTGTTCTAGTGACATGTTTGATAGGCCAAGATCACGCAGCGCATGAATAAATTTCAAGGTTTTAAAACTATCGAACCATACGATCAATTGTTTTTCAAATTGTACTTTTTTTGCAGAAGCTTGCTTAGTGATAAATGAAAGTAATCCGATATTGATTAAAGCTTGTTGGTTTATTTCAGATAATTCAGCGAGCCAAACCTCTGGTTGCTGTCTATTTTCCCATAAGCTATCAAAAGCTTTTAACGTTGCTTTTAACGCGACAAAAATTTGTGGGTTATAATATTGATAAGCGATGCCTTGTGCCCCAAGTTGCATTATATTTTGCACTGCGGGACCTGTACCAAAAGGCACGCGCTGTGAAGGTCTTGCATCGAGTTTTATCACGACATCATCTAAGTAAGTCACTTCACCAAGTTTCGCTAGCTTATTTAACAGGTAAAAATCTTCTCCTGCACTACGTTTAGGAAAGCCTCGAGCCTGACAATAGGCAAGCAGATCAAAAGATAAAATACTGCCAATGGTAAAATAGGCATACGGTGATGCTGCGTATTTTAAACCGGCAACGTAATAGCGTAAGGCATTTTCATATTGAAGGTTTGCTTGATGTATTAAGGTTTCGTCACTGTGATGAAAAAAATTGCAACACGTTGCTACGGCTTGTTTTAAGGTGGTATTACTCTGTTTATGAGCGGCTAAATAATTGTTTGGAAGATGCGCGTCTGCGTCAGTTGAATGTACCCAAGAAGAAAATATATTCCCTGTGACCGATAACTTAACTGCTAGATCTGCGCCAATTTTTCTTGCTAAGCCTACCCCTTGTTCAACAGGAATGGGAACACTATAACGATCAACAATTAATAGCGCGGAATTAGCTTTTTGGTTTTGGTTTTGGTTTTGGTTTTGGTTTTCAAAGTAAAGCTCAATAAGGCGCAAATTATCTTGCTGCCAAGCTACTTGACCCTGTTGTTCAATGTGCTGTGATAAATCAATTTGGTCTTGCTGATGCTGACGACCAAAGTCATTGTCGGGTTGATTAATAACCACAATAACTAAGCACTGTTGTTCGACAAGTACTGAGTCGATAAAACGTTCAATAAATTGTACTGACTCTTGAAATGCAGGAATAACAATGACGTGTTGATAGCAGTTTTTTTCTGGGAATGTTGCTAACGATAAGACTTCAGGCTCAGCATAATGAGTAAGATATTTAGCCGATGTTTTGTGCTGTTGAAGATCAGCAATATTTTTACTCATTTTACTTTTGGCCTCAGAAAATAATCGGTCAATATTCTCGGTCAATCAGCTTAGCTAAAAATAGGACGTTATCATTAGCTAAGGGAAAATTGTAATTGATTAATGCAACGCGGCTCTAAATGGTAATGCCGAACAAATATCGGCTTCAATATCTAAAACTTCGTCTAAACGTTGATCAACTTCTGCTTTATCAAAGTACTCATATGCTAATTCAATAAATAGGTTTTTATGCTTTTCTTCAGATTTAGCAATGGCTTGATAAAAATCTTTATCTTTGCCTTCTGGTAAGGCTTGTGCAATTAACGAAAATCTTTCGTGGCCACGCGCTTCAATAACACCAGCCACAACTAATCGGTCCATAAAAAACACATCACTACCATTTCGAAATACTTTTCTTATTTGGTTAATGTAAGGGTCTTTTTCATCAGCGCCTAATTGTCCACCGCGGGCATAAATTAATTTTAATACCTGTTTAAAGTGAATTAGCTCTTCAATGGCTAAATCAGCCATCGCTTTTACAACAGATTTACGATCTGGATAATGTGAGATCATTGACATGGCCATGCCTGAGGCTTTTTTTTCAGCTGCAGCATGATCAGTTAGAAATGCATCAAAGTCATTTAGCACGACCTCGGCCCAAGCTTTAGGTGTTTGGTATTTTAGTTCGAACATAGATAATTTTTACTGATTGTAGAGGTAATAAATAATGACGCTATTTTACACGCCTAAAAATGTGCGACAAGAAAATACTTTAATCAGCGTAATATTAACATCGTCGTCAACTTTGCTGCTCAAAAACAATATTAGTATCATGCACCACAAGCGTAATATATTTAGACGTTAACGTAATTTAACAAGAATTCTCTTCTGCTCATCACGGCAATATCTTATACTGCGCAGTCATCATAATTGAGACTAAAATGACAAATAAAAAACTATTCCCCTTTTGATTTTAATGGTTATTTTTAGCCCCTTAGCCATCGACATTTTTTTACCTGCTTTGCCTTTAATGGCAGAAGAGTTCGTGGTTCCTATGAATCAAATTCAGTGGAGCATATCGATATTTATTTTGAGTATGGGGTTTGGTCAGTTAATCACCGGCCCACTTGCAGACCGTTATGGCCGTCGTCCCATTGCTATGGGCGGTATCATAATTTATGGTTTGGCTTCTATCATGGCAGCTTATTCCGATAGTTTGGGCTTTTTTCTTGCTAGTCGTTTACTGCAAGGTTTTGGTGCCTGTGCAATTGTTGTTTCTGCTTTTGCAAGTGTACGTGATAAATACAATGCCATTGAAAGTGGCGTTATGTACTCTTATTTAAATAGCGCCATTTGTTGTATTCCCGCCCTTGCTCCCTTGTTGGGTAATGTTTTAACTGAAAACTTTGGTTGGCGCAGTAACTTTGAGTTTATGACTGGCTATGCTGTTTTTGCGGGTTTAATCTTATTTTTCACGCTTAAAGAAACTAGACCACCGAATACAGAAAAACATATAAAACTGATTTCTTTGTCACACTTTACATCGGTAATAAAACACCCCGTTTTTCTATTTAATGCTTTACTCGTTATGTTATCGATGGCGATTATTATTGCTTATGTGAGCAGTTCCCCAGCTTGGTTAATGGTGCATTTAGGCTTAGATCAGCAGAGCTTTGTTTATTGGTTTAGTATCAATGCGGCAATTAACATTGTGGCTTGTTTTCTCGCGCCTAAGTTTTTAAGAAAATATGGTGCCAGAATAACCGTAGGCTTTGGCATGCTATTAATCATATTTGCCGGATTGTTAATGTTAACTTTATTACCTTGGCAAATGCCTAGTGCGTTTATGTTACCTGTAATGGTGAGTTCTCTTGGCTTTTCGTTCTTGATGGGAGCATGTGCAGGTCAAGCACTTGCACCTTTTGGTGAGAAAGCAGGTTCTGCCTCAGCACTATTAGGTTTTATGCAGATGAGTGGTTCAGCGGTTATTGTTTACTTATTACAGTCTTTACCAATAAATGAAGCAGAGCAATTAACCTTATTAATGTTGAGTGTTATCCCAGTATTTATAATATGGAAATTACCGCAAGTAAAAAAACATATTCTGCTAGATCAGTTTTAAACTCTTAAATTCTTAAACCATTCAATTTAGCTCAAAATTGAATGGTTTTAGTTCCATCATTATGACTGAAAAATGACTATGTCTGATTTTTTACTTTCACAATTACTCGTTACCGTAACGCTGATCATTGAGTGTTGCGCCATGCAGTTTAAAAACAAAAATTATATTCTAGCGTCGTTATCTGTTAGTTGTTTTTTTAATGGCTTTCATTATTTGTTGCTTGACCAGGCAACGGCTGGTTACATATTTTTATTCTCTAGCGTGCGTTTTCTAATCTCCATTAAGTGGAAGTTCCAATGGATTTCAGTAGCTTCACTGAGCTTAAGTTTACTGATCACCATCAGCACCTATAACGGCATATTAAGTATTATAGGTTTTATGGCAACAATTTTGATCACCACAGGTTCATTTAGCCATAACGATAAGTTTTTACGATTAATGATGATTTCTGGCGGAACACTCTGGATTATTCACAATTTTATTTTAGGTTCTCCGGTTGGGTTAATCGTAGAAACTGTTTTTGTTGTAAGTAGCTGCATTGGTTACTATCGATTTTATATTGCCAAGAAACCTGCTCCAACATTGTCTGTGTAAGCTTACCAAATCGATTCCGAATTGAAATAGCGACATAAAAAAAGCGACATTCGTCGCTTTATTTATACTTATTTAAGTTGATGGCGATGATTACATTAGCGCTGCTATTGTATGATCTAGTCTTGATTAAACTAACCTACTTCAGCTATATAAACGATTAACCAACCGACCTTACCTTACTGGCGAAAACTTAGGATTATTTTAACGGTTTCGCATGCGCTGCAGCTCTAAAAATAGTATTCATTAGCATAATATTCAAACCATCTAAATACGCTCTAGTCGTTGGCTCTTGTGTAAAAGCGATCACCATGCCACGTCCCATCGGTTGATGAATAAGGTAGGGTTTATAAGCTAATTGTTTTTTATTCTCTGCCCACAAATAACCGCTCGCTAAAACACTTTCTGAATCACTAAACCAGGCCAAATTTTTACCCGATGCTAATTTTATTGGCGTATATATATCGTTTCCATAGGCAATAGCCGTGAGGTTTTTATTGACGCCTGCGGTCAACCAATGCTCTTGATCGACTTCAATATTTGCTAATATTCCGGCAACAAAATCAGGTTTTTCTTTTACATTTTCACTGGCTAATACAAGCTCAGATTTTGTTGATAATAACTGGCCATCAACCATTGACTCACCTTCAAGCTCTTTTGCTGGTGTTGATTTATCGTCTACTTTAGCCTTAAACGCACGTTCTCTTTTAACATCAAGCAAGGCAATATCATGCTCAGCAGCAAATTGCGTTGCTCGACCGAGTGTGATTAACACGCCGCCACGTTTTACCCATTGCTTAATATTGTCAGCGCCACTTACCCCAAGTACTTCTTTAAAGTCACCAGAAGGTAAAATTAGCACTTGGTAGTTTGATAAATCGGCACTTTTAAGGGTATGCGTGCGAATTGCCGTAACTGGGTAATTAAACTGTCGTTCAATAACAAAACGGGTATTACCCGCGCTTAAAGAACTCACTGGATTGTCCCACGCCATGGCGATTTTAGGCGCTGACATTGTCACTGTATTACCACTACCAAAACTTGGACCTTGAGTAACCCAACTTGAATCTACCCCTTGAACTTGCGCACCAGTATTTTTTGCTATTTCGATGATTTTAGCCGCTAAATTATCGTCATTTCGGCGCTTTTCTATAATTAACGTACCCGCAGTAAACTTTTGATTATCGGCTAAAGTAAACGCTTCATCAGCACTTTTAATGGTGATATTTTGTTGTAATGCAGCGGTCAAAAATCTACCCGCTGCCATATCACCCCATGCGACTAAATAGGCTACAGTAGCATCAGGGTTCGCAACCTTACCTATGAGTTTGTCATTACTTTCAACAACATGGTTAGCAACTTTTACTGCTTTTGAACAGGTATCTACATCTACGTCGAACATTAATGGTAATGACCAGCCCGTAACATCATAGATCTCATCATCTAATTTTATCGCACGGCGGCGTTCTTGCTCTTTCACAAATTCAGCTGACATATCAACCTGCTGGGTAAAGGTTGTTTTAACAAAGCGACCTTTAGGTTGAGCGGTATCAATAAAGTAGGCTCCTGCCTGATAGTTTTTACCACACTGTTTAAAATCTTTTTCCGCTTGTTTAACTTCAACACCATGCTGCGCCATTAACGTTGCAAGTCGATGGCTACCCGCAACATTGCGTGTATTGGGTAAAATATAAACGCGTTCTTTGTTATTTTTTCCGGTTTTAATCGCACTGGTTTGATAATTGTAATAGTCGTTAAGTAGCTTTTGATGATTGTCAGCTACACCTTCAGCGGTTGAAATTGACGCAACAAAATGTCGTTGAACCGTATTTTTATAAGTTAAAGTTTCACCACTTTGCTTTTTGAATAGCTCACCGCGCGAAGAAGACACTTCATAAGTTGATGCTGAGGCACCATAAAATACTGGCCAGCTGTCACCATATCCGGGATAGAAAGCATCAAATACTTCACGAGTAAAATAGTCGAACCCGAGTCGGTCAAAATGTTTACCATGATTTTTTCCGATCGCGGTCATATTCTCAATTTGAGTTTTGGTCATATGCGGGTTAAAAGGTTGTGCGGCTGGCGAAAAGTAATAGCTGCTATCGCCGCCCATTTCATGTAAATCAATCACCACTAAAGGACGGTAATGGTTCATTGCACGAATTCGACCTGCGGTTTCAGGCTGAGTAATGGCTAACCAATCTCGATTCATATCAAATAAGTAATGGTTTGAACGACCACTTGGCCAAGGTTCATTGTGCTCGGCGCTTAATCTATCATCACTGTGTTGCATACCGACAGTAGCATAATAGCGACTAGTAAATCGGTTACGTCCATCAGGGTTTTGCAGTGGGTCAATAAATACCAAAGTGTTTTTTAAAATTTTGCGATTAGTGGCTTCATTCGGCGCAGCGAGTAAATGATACGCTGTCATCATAGCGGCATCTGTACTGCTAATTTCATTACCATGAACGCCATACCCCAACCAAACTGAAGACGGTAGTTGGGCAATTAATGCTTTAGCAGCGCTTTTGTCGGTAATTCTTGGATCTGACAGCTTTTGCATCTTGTCAGCAAAACCATCAAGGTTTGCCATAACATCACGGTTACCTATGGCGGCATAAATAAGTTTACGACCTTCCCATGTTCGCCCGTATTCAAATAGTTTAATTTTCTCGGGCGCAGCACGTTCTAATGCTTCAAAAAATCGTAACATATCGCCATGGTTAGTAATGCGTTCTCCTACATTGTAACCTAGCACTTTTTCAAAGGTGGGTATTAAGGGGTTATATTGACTTCCAGGCCACATTTGCTCTGTAGTTTCAGCTACAGCTGACAACGAACAAATATAGCCAATAAGCATTGAAGAAAGGATGTAGGCGTACTTTTTTAGCATAGTATTTCTCGGTCAGAAGTCCTGAAGTAAGATCAGGATTTAGTGAATATAGTCATAGGTGCTATCTCACTAAAATACTACGTCAAAAAAGAGTCTACGTATCGGCTTTAACGATGAAATTTATAAAATATAAGCTGAATGCCCTGCATGAACAATCACGAGTTTATTCGTGATTAATTTATGGCTTCAGCTTATTGATGATTCAATTACTATTTAGTGACTATTATAAAGGTGCTTAATATAATCATGAGCAACGTCACTCCATAAAAATCGTGATTTTAAGGCATTATCAGAAATTGTTGCCCACTCTGTTGGACTATGTTTTTTCAGTGCCAAAACGGAATGAAAACAGCTGAGCATATTTTCAGCTTGTTGAAGCGGGTTATCACCATTAAAAGTAAAACCATTCATGTTATGGCTTATAGTATCGCTTAAACCTCCGACACTATGAGCTAAACAAGGCTGTCCTGCACGCATTGAAAGCATTTGGCTAATACCACAAGGCTCAAATGAACTTGGCATTAAAAATAAGTCGCCAGAGTTATACATATTGATCGATAAGGCTTCAGAATAGCCTTTAAGAAAAATAAAGTTACTATGATTAACCGCTATTTTGGTTAAAAATTCTTCGAGTTTTTTATCACCACTACCTAATAAAATAAATACGCCATCATCTGCTAATATGGCTAATAAGTGTTCTAAGGCTGTTTTACCATTGGGCATTACTTCTTGAAATAAACGTACTTTTTGATCGGTAATACGCCCCACAGAAGTTAACACTAACGGTTGCTTTTTATACTGCTTATTAGCAACTTGTGCTAATCGTGTTGCGGCAACTAAATGTGCTTGATCAACTAACGGTTTATCGTCGAGCCATTTAACCACTTCTTTTGCTGATAATGTTAGTAAAGCTTTGAGTTTAAGTGGCGCTTTTGTAATTTCAGGGTATTCGCAACCATTTAATATACCGTGCAACCTGCCTGTGTCAGCCGCAAAGCGCAAGTCATGCTCTAAACCTTCACCACCAAAATGTCCTTGTTCAATATTACTTGGCAATAATATTTCTTTTGCATACGTTGGCGAAACGGCATGCACTTTATCTGACAACGTAATACCAGCGCGCATCGGGTTATAACAATCGTGATAACGCGGGTCGTTAATTTTACTATAATCAAAGGCTAAATACGGAAACCAAGCCTTTAACGAAGATTCATCACCATCAAAGGGTCTAATACCTTGCAAGGCAATATTATGAATAGTGAAAACGGTTTTAATCGCTTTTAGTTGTTGGTATTCAGGATCAAAAGCACGCAGTACTGACACCATAGCGGTATGCCAGTCGTGTAAATGTAATACGTCTATTTTACCAAAAACATCGCAAATAACCGCTTTGGCAACAGCAGCACTGAATAAGGCAAATTTACTGGCATCTGAGGCAAAAGGTCTGTTACTTGGATCATCACAGTAAATTTTTCCTGCTCCGCCAATAGCAAATAAAGGATGTTCAATGACCCATTGCGTTACATTTTTCGATGCGTTTTTTGCCGACTTTTTAAACGAGACTTTGAAAATATCAACTTTTTCTTGTTGTGAGCCAAACGTAACCTCAAGTGAAGTTACGTGCTGTGCTCCTTCTAACTTAGAAAAGGCACCGTAGCCAGGCGTAACAACATCTACCTGTTGGTCAATTTTACCTAGGGCAATAGGAATATCTCGAACAACATCACCTATACCACCTACTTTTCCGCGAGGTAATGCATCATTTTCAGCGGCTGCCATTAATATTTTCATTTAATACCTTTTACTTTATTTTAACTGCTTAGTATTTATTATTAGTTAGCTTTAATATGCTTAAATTGCCTGTTATGTAATAACGTCAGGCTGAGTTCTACCCGTAAATTGTTTAATACCCGCAACAGATTCCGCTATTTGAATTAATTCACTCAAGGCTTGTTGTGTTTCTTGTGCTAACAAAGCGGTATCTTGTTGATAACAGTCTAAGTAAACCCTCAATGTGGCGCCTTGTGTTCCGGTTCCTGAAAGCCTAAAGACAATTCGTCCGCCATTTTCTAAATAAATGCGAACACCTTGTGCGGTTGTTTTACTACTATCTACTGGGTCAATGTACTCAAAGTCGTCTGCTGATGTTATCTTAACACCTGAGAATTCCTGACCCGGTAAAGTGGAGATTTTAGCTTTTAACTGATCTATCATTTCATGTGCATTGGCACTGTCTACAGCTTCATAATCATGACGAGTAAAATAGTCACGACCGTACTGTAACCAATGGTTTTTAACAATTTCACTGACCGGTTGTTGTTTAACGGCAATTAAATTAAGCCAGAACAATACTGCCCATAAACCATCTTTTTCTCTAATATGATCAGAACCAGTACCAAAACTTTCTTCGCCACATAAGGTGATTTTGCCTGCATCTAATAAATTACCAAAAAACTTCCAACCAGTTGGTGTTTCATAGCAAGGTATATTCATTGCTTCGGCTACACGATCAACAGCTCTGCTTGTTGGCATTGAACGCGCAACGCCAGCAATACCTTTCGCATAGGCTGGAATTAGGCTCGCGTTGGCCGTTAATATCGCTAAACTATCGCAAGGGTTGATATAAAACGCTTTACCTAGCACCATGTTTCGATCGCCGTCACCGTCTGACGCGGCGCCAAAATCAAAGCCATCTTCACCATAAACTAAATCAACTAATTCATGTGCGTGCACTAAGTTAGGATCAGGATGACCACCACCGAAATCAGTTAATGGTACGCCATTAATCACTGAACCAATGGGCGCACCTAAGCGATTTTCAATAATTTCTTTTGCATAAGGACCATTTACAGCATGCATCGCGTCGAAACAAAGGCGAAAATCACCTTTTGCGATTAAGGATTTCATTGCTGAAAAGTCAAACATAGATTCCATTAAGTCAGCGTAATCACTTACCGGGTCAATAACATCAATTTGGCATTGTGCAATTTGCAGTGTTGCTAGGTTATCAAGATCAATATCGTCGGTATCAATCGTTAAATATTGCGCCATCGATAAAGTTTGTTCGAATATCGCATCGGTTAATTTCTCTGGTGCTGGTCCGCCATTTTCACCGTTAAATTTAATACCAAAATCTTCGTCTGGACCACCAGGGTTATGGCTCGCTGATAAAATAATACCGCCGCAGGCCTTGTTTTTTCGTATTACACAAGAGGCTGC
This sequence comes from Colwellia sp. Arc7-D, assembly GCF_003061515.1. NCBI lineage: Bacteria > Pseudomonadati > Pseudomonadota > Gammaproteobacteria > Alteromonadales > Colwelliaceae > Colwellia > Colwellia sp. Arc7-D. Next base: position 1,572,847 of record NZ_CP028924.1, on the reverse strand, counting down.
TGGTGTTGATAAAATACCGCCCTGCCCAACTAAAATATGAGAAAACCCATTAGCTACAGCCATTTTGATAATAACTTGTATCGCTTCACGGTTATAAAATCGTCCATCACCGCCAATAACTAATTTTTTGCCTGCACATGGCGCAATGGTATTGAATACGGCTTGAACAAAGTTCTCTAAATAACCGGGTTGTTGAAATTGCTTAACTTTTTTTCTAAGGCCTGAAGTTCCTGGCTTTTGATCTGTAAATGCTTGAGTTTTTATTTGCTTAGCGTTGATTACATGTTCAGTTGTCATAACTTACCCTTAAAAAATATTATTTTTATACGTTTAAATTACTTGTAGGTCGGAACTTAATCCATCTTGTTTATTATCAACATAACGGTTGGCGGCATTAATACCGCTTAAAAAACAATATCCGTTTCAGCATTGATAAATCCATCAAATTAATAGCCTATTAAGCGATTGATGAACTGAAGTCCGATCTTCAAAGCAATTGTATTACGTTAGTTTAATTTTATTATTTTACTGTAATTCAAAAATCATCGTCGCAAGCGGAGGTACTGACAAAGAAACTTTATTCTCTTGACCAGCGTATGCCTCATTTACTGAGCTGACACCACCACCATTACCAACATTACTACCACCATAAATACTGCTGTCGGTATTTAAGCATTCTCGATAAAATCCAGCTTGTGGTACACCAACAGCAAAGTTTTCGTAACTTGTCGGTGTTAGGTTAACAACGACTAAAGCAGGTGCAGTGCCTTCTTGGCCTTTGCGTAAATAAACCAAAATTGATTGCGCACTGTTTTGCGAATCTAACCATTCAAAGCCATTACCGTCGCAATCAAGTTCATGCAATGCAGGAATGCCTCTATAGGTATGATTTAAATCTTTTATCAGTGTTTGCATGCCTTTATGACTGTCATTTTCAAGTAAATGCCAATCTAAGCTTTGATCATGATTCCACTCTTTACGTTGAGCAAATTCACAGCCCATAAACAATAGTTTTTTACCAGGATGAGTCCACATAAAACCATAATAGGCGCGTAAATTAGCAAATTTTTGCCAATCATCACCGGGCATTTTATTTAACAACGAGCCTTTACCATGCACTACTTCGTCGTGACTAATAGGTAAGACAAAGTTTTCACTGAAACTGTAGACTAAGCCGAAGGTCATTTCGTTATGATGATGTTGTCGATAAATAGGATCACGTTCCATATATTTCAACGTGTCATTCATCCAACCCATGTTCCATTTGAAGCCAAAACCTAAACCGCCAGTATCAACCGGTTTTGATACACCAGGCCACGCAGTTGACTCTTCCGCAATCATCATAACGCCAGGATGCTTTGCGTACGAACGGGTATTCACTTTTTGTAATACCTCAATCGCTTCTAAATTTTCTCTGCCGCCATGCTCATTAGGCAACCATTGGCCAGCTTCACGGCTGTAATCTAGATACAACATTGAAGCAACGGCATCAACACGCAAACCATCGATGTGGTATTGATCTAACCAGTAAATAGCGTTACTCAGTAAATAACTTTGTACTTCTGAGCGACCATAGTTATAAATAAGGGTTTTCCAATCAGGATGGAAACCTTTGCGTAAATCTTCATGTTCATACAAGCATGAACCATCAAACTTACCCGTACCATGTTCATCAGTAGGAAAATGGCCCGGCACCCAATCTAGCAGCAACCCAATACCAGCGCGATGGCAACTATCGACAAAATATTTAAAGTCTTCTGCACTACCAAAACGGGCAGTAGGCGCAAAAAGTCCGATAGGCTGGTAGCCCCAAGAACCATCAAAAGGATACTCACTTACTGGCATAAGTTGCAGATGAGTAAACCCCATTTCAACAACATAAGGTACTAGCTGCTCAGCTAATTCACGGTAAGTTAAGTAACTTGGTGAATGTGAATTATCGCTGCTATTAGTTAAATTTCTTTTCCATGAGCCAAGGTGCACTTCGTAAATTGAAACAGCACCATGATAATGATTAGATGCGTTATCACGCTCGTTCATCCATTGCGAATCTTGCCACTGATATTCACTATTTTGGCTAACTTTAGAGGCCGTTTCAGGCGCTAATTGCATTGAAAGTGTATATGGGTCAGCTTTTAATGGCTGAATTTGCTCATACTTATCAGAAATTTCATATTTATAGCTGGCATCAGCACACACATTAGGTAGGAATATCTCCCACACACCAGAGCCAGGATGCTTGCGCATAACATGATGTCGACCATCCCAAAAATTGAAATCTCCTACCACCGAAACACGAGAAGCATCAGGAGCCCAAACGACAAAGTGTGTGCCCTTAACGTTATCAACGATAATTTCATGAGCGCCCATCCATTGATAAGCTTGTTCATGTGTACCTTCACAAAAAAGGTAGAGATCTTCACTTTTTAATAACGAAGGATAACGGTATGGGTCGTCAACAATAACAGTTTCATTTTTATATAAAACACGTAAACGATAGTCAAAAACATTTCGTTTTCGGCCTAATTTACCTTCGAATAGTCCCGCTTGATCAACTTGATTAAGTTCAGCGACTAAAGCTTGAGTTTTAGTATCAATAACCTCAACACTGAGTGCTTCAGGTAAAAATGCGCGAACAATTAAACCACTGGTCATTGGATGTTTATGTATGCCTAGTACGGAAAAAATATCTCTATGCTTTACATTAACTATTGCTGAAACTTCTTCGTTATCTAACAAGCTTTTTGCTAGGTTTTTCATTATATTTTCCTAGTATACCGTTAACTTTATATACGATTACTTAAATGCATTAATTTTTTATGTGTTTGCATTTTATAGCTTATTTTTATATTTAAAATAAATTTAAATATAATTAATATTAACAAGGGTAATTTCTTCCAATTGAAATTACCCTTAACGTTAATAATTGATTATCAAAAGCTATTTATTTTCACTTTTCAGTTTTGCAAGCATACCGATGGTAACTAAAACAACACCTTTATCTGTAACTCTAAAACCATTTGCACGATCATCATCATGGTTTATGCCTATTTCCATACCAGCTGGAATTTCACAACCACGGTCGATAATTGCTTTTTTAACTTTACAATTACGATTAATAACAACGCCAGGTAAAATAACTGATTCATCAATTTCACAGTAAGAATTAACTCTTACTTTTGAGAATAACAGCGTTCTTTTAACCGTTGAACCAGAAACAACCACACCACCAGAAACCGTTGAATCTATTGCAATTCCACGTCGCTCGTCTTGGTCAAATACAAACTTAGCGGGTGCTGTTTGCTCTTGATACGTCCAAATAGGCCAGTTTTCATCGTACATGTTAAGCTGTGGCTCTGGTGCCACTAATTCCATATTGGCTTCCCAAAAAGAATCTAAGGTACCTACATCACGCCAGTAAGGTTGTTTTTCACTGTCGGGATCTTTAAACGGGTAAGCAAATACGCGATGAGATTCGATTATTCTAGGAATAATATCGTTACCAAAGTCACCACTTGACCCTTCTTGAGCAGCATCTTTTTCAAGTTGCTCAAATAAAAATTCTGTGTTGAAAACATAGTTACCCATCGAGGCTAATGTAACACCAGGTTTGCCAGGTACTTCAGAAGGATTAGCTGGCTTCTCATCAAAGCGACAAACACGGCTATCTTCATCAACGGTCATTACACCAAACTGCCCTGCCGCTTCTTCAACCGATGTTTCAATACAACATACGGTCATATCTGCTTCACTAGCCACATGTTGAGCGAGTAAAGGACCGTAATCCATACGATAAACGTGATCGCCAGATAAAATCATCACATATTTAGGTAATTCATGTCTGATAATGTCAATGTTTTGAAATACGGCATTAGCCGTACCAAGATACCAGCCATCACCCGTTTGTTGTGATGCCGGCAAAATCTCAATGGATTCACCAAGCTCTTTCTTAAAGTGTCCCCAACCGCGGTTAACATGACGAATAAGTGAATGTGACTTATATTGAGTCGCAATACCTACACGCCTAATACCTGAGTTAATACAGTTTGATAAAGGAAAATCGATAATCCTAAACTTACCACCAAAAAAGGTAGCAGGTTTAGCTCGTCTGTCTGTTAATTCATAGAGTCGCGAACCTCGGCCTCCAGCCAAAATCAACGCATAAGTTTCTTTTGTTAAACTACTTATTCTTCTTTCTACATAATTGGGCATAACGTATCCTTTACCTTTACAAACATTAATTAACGTTCATTAAATAGCCTTTTACTTTTTAATACTGGTTGAATTAATAACGTGGCCACGCTTATTTTAAATAACTAAAAATGGCCAATTCATTAATCAACTTAGCACAGAGTAAATTACTAAAGCTTCCATATTTCATCTCGATACTGCCTGATCGTATGATCGCTCGAAAACACACCACTTGCTGCAGTGTTTAAAATACTCATTTTAGTCCACAGAGTTTGATCTTGATAAGTTTTATCAACACTTCGCTGAGCTTGAAAATAACTATCAAAATCGTACGCTGTTAACCACATATCATGTGGGTCACGTATTGTTTTTATAATTGAATCAAAAATACCTGGTTCAAATAAATTAAAGTGACCGCTTTCTAACAAGTGCATAACCGCTGATAATGTTTCAGAATTAGCTATGATCTCATTAGGTTGATAATTTTCTCTAATATCCGAAATTTCATGAGCTTGAGCACCAAATAGGAAAAAGTTCTCCGCTCCAACGGCATCTCTAATTTCGATATTTGCACCATCTAATGTACCAATTGTTAATGCACCATTCATCATAAATTTCATGTTGCCGGTACCTGATGCTTCTTTACCTGCTGTTGAAATTTGTTCTGATAAGTCAGTAGCAGGACAAATAATTTCCATGGCAGAAACATTGTAGTTAGGTACGAAAGCAACTTTTAAAAACTTAGCGGCTTTTGGATCTAAGTTAATGGTGTCAGCAACATTATTGATTAATTTAATAATCTCTTTTGCCATAACATAACCGGGCGCTGCTTTACCGCCAATAAGGACACAACGCGGAGTTATATCGGCAGTATCACCTTTACGAATTCGGTCATATAGGCCAATAACGTGTAAAATATTTAGTAGTTGACGTTTGTATTCATGAATACGTTTAACTTGTACATCAAACATCATATCTACATCAAACTTAACACCCGTAGCTTTTTCTACAAACTCAGCTAAAACGACTTTATTGGCTTTTTTGCTCTCTTGCCACTGTTTTTGGAAAGCATGATCTTCAGAAAATTTCCCTAACTTCTCAACATGGGCAAAATCAGCAACCCAATTTTTATCAATTTTACTTGAGATAAGATCAGCTAAACTGTTATTACAATGCGATAACCAGCGACGTGGTGTAACGCCATTAGTTTTGTTGTTAAATTTGTCAGGCCACAATTGATAAAAGTCATTAAACAAACCTGCTTTTAAAAGCTTGGTATGTAACGCTGCAACACCATTAACTGAGTAACTACCCACAATAGCTAAGTGCGCCATACGAACTTGAGGTTCGTGGCTTTCTTCAATCAGTGACAACGCTTGTTGTTTATTTGAATCGCCCGGCCATGCAACCGCAACTTGTTGAAGGAAACGCGCATTAATTTCGTAAATAATTTCTAAGATACGTGGTAATAAGTTCGCAAATAAACTAACCGGCCACTTTTCTAATGCTTCAGGTAATAACGTATGGTTAGTGTAAGCCATCGTTTTTGTGGTGATATTCCATGCGTCATCCCATGAGATTGCATAATCATCCATTAAAATTCGCATCAACTCAGGCACCGCAATACTTGGGTGAGTATCATTTAGTTGAAAGCTATTTAGCGCAATAAACTCATCAAAATTATTGCCACAATTTTCGACATAACTATTTATAGTATCTTGCAAAGATGCTGAAGATAAAAAGTATTGTTGACGTAAACGAAGTTCTTTACCGTTTTCACTGGTGTCATTTGGGTACAGCACCATCGTAATTTGTTCGGCTAGATTCTTTTTAGCCACTGACTCGGTATAACTACCGGCGTTAAACTCACCAAGGTCAAATTCATCAGTCGCTTCAGATTTCCATAACCTTAAAGTATTCACAATACCATTTTGATAACCTGGAATCGGCATATCATAAGGAACAGCAAGTACATCTTGGGTGTTATTCCATTGACGGTATTGTTGACCGCTGCGCTTTTTAATTACATCAACTTGACCAAAAAATTTAACTCTGATCGCTTTTTCAGGCGCCGCAATTTCCCAAGGGTTACCATTACGTAACCAATTATCAGGATGCTCTATTTGCGCACCATTTTTAATTTGTTGATTAAACATGCCGTATTCATAACGAATACCGTAACCAATAACGGGTAAAGCTAAACTAGCACAACTATCTAGAAAACAAGCGGCTAGTCGTCCTAAACCACCATTACCTAGTCCTGCGTCATGCTCTGCTTGCTCAACATCTTCTAGATCACAGCAATAACCTTTTAACGCATCACGAACTGTGTCGTCTAAATCTAAGTTTAAAATAGCATTATTAAGTGTTCTGCCCATTAAAAACTCTAGTGATATATAACCAACACGGCGCTGATGTCCACGGGTCTCACGTGTTTCTCGCCATTGGGCAACTAAACGGTCACGAATGGTAATGGCAAGTGCGTTATAAAGGTATAAGTGAGAGTCTTGCACCTTGTCACGACCAAGTGAAAAATGGAAATGTCGCGCCAAATCTTCAGTAAAAGTGTGTTCATTCATTAAAACACTGCCATCTGATGAAGTAATTTCACATATGTTTTTTTCGTTATTCACAATGAGTGCTTCCTATTTGTTATTTATAAACAATCGTTTAATAAAACAATTGTTGAAAATGGTGCCATGGTAATTACGCGTTCTGCGGGTATATTTAAAACGTCTTCTTGTTCAGTAATTGCTGTTGTATCTATCATGACTTGCCAATGTTGTATTTCATCAATCATCGGTAATTGAAATTCAACCGGTTCAGCACCTGCATGGAAAAGACACAAAAGAGACGGGCTATTGGGCGCTTTTTCATGTATCAAATAACCTAACGTCGCGGCATGATGTGAGTGCCAATGATCTTTTTGCATCTCAAAGCCAGATGGGTGATACCAAATAATATCCACCGAAGATTTTGTATCATCTTTGTGAATAAAATGATCATGGGTCAACATAGAAAAGCGTTTTCTAAGTTCACTTAATTTAGCCGTAAAACCCTTAAGTTCTTGAGCATATAACGCATTATCATCCCAATCTAACCAATTTATTTCGTTGTCTTGGCAGTAGGCATTATTATTACCTTTTTGTGTACGGCCTATTTCATCACCTGCCAGTATCATTGGCACGCCTTGAGATAGCATAAGTGTTGCCATCATATTTTTAATTTGGCGTAATCGAACTGACTGTATGGCAGTGTCGGTAGTTTCACCTTCAATACCGTGATTATGCGCAAAATTATCTGAATGACCATCGCGGTTATTTTCGCCATTTGCTTCATTATGTCGGTCTTGGAAACTGACTAAATCGCGCAGCGTATTGCCATCATGGCTACAAAGAAAATTGATACTAGCAAATGGCTGACGTCCACTGTGCTCAAAAATGTCACTCGAACCATGAATTCTGCGAGCAAATTCAGGTAACAAACCTTTGTCTCCGCGCCAATAGCGTCTCATGGTGTCACGGTAACGATCGTTCCATTCAGACCACGGCGATGGAAATCCACCTAATTGATAACCGCCAGGACCAATATCCCAAGGCTCTGCTATAACTTTTACACTACTTAAAATGGGGTCTTGTAATACTGCATCTAAAAAGCCATTACTTTTATCAAAGCCATGTAATTCACGGCCTAATATGGTGGCTAAATCAAACCTAAAACCATCAACTCCCATCACTTGTACCCAATAACGCAAACTATCCATTACCATCTGTAATACACGCGGATGGCTAATATTGATAGTATTTCCACAGCCAGTATCATTAATATAATATCGCGGTTCAGCTGGGTTTAATCGGTAGTATGAATGGTTATCTATCCCTCGAAAGCTTAGTGTTGGCCCTAAACGGTTACCTTCACAAGTATGGTTATAAACCACATCAATAAGCACCTCAAAACCGGCTTGATGAAGTTCATCAACCATGCGTTGAAAGTCACGAATTTGGTGCTGATTTAAATAATCTTTATGCGGAACAAAAAACGCTAATGAGTTATAGCCCCAATAATTTGAAAGTTTTTTGTCGGTAAGAAATTGTTCAGAAATAAATTGTTGTACTGGCAATAATTCAATCGTGGTAATACCGATAGCACGATAATGGGCGATCATAGCTGGGTGACTAATACCTAGAAATGATCCACGTAAGGCTTCGGGAACTTTCGGGTTTAGTGCTGTTAAACCTTTTACATGACCTTCGTAAATAACCGTGTTTTTCCAAGCAATTGGTTTTCTTGGAACAAGCGGCGCAGAAGCATCCATAACAACAGCTTTCAGCATCACATCGGCATTATCTCTATCATCAAAAGATAAATCTTTTTTAGGGTCATGAATGTTATAAGCAAAATGGCGTTCAGACCATGAGAAATTGCCTTTTAATGCTTTTGCATAAGGATCTAATAATAATTTATGGTGATTAAAACGATGACCAAACTCTGGTCTATAAGGTCCATATACCCTATAACCATAGACTAAACCGGCTTTAGCACCTTTAAGGAAACCATGCCAAATATTATGTTCACATGCCGGTAAAATAAAACGCTCTAGCTCTTTTTCACCTTGCTCATCAAAAATACACAATTCAATTTTTTCAGCATGTGCTGAAAAAATAGCAAAATTAACACCGGTATCATCAACAGTTGTGCCTATTGGATGTACTCTTCCGGGTTCCATTCTAAATTGTTCCATGTTTCTCCAGTGAAGAAAATTGATGATGGTTGTAGCATTTACTACAACATGTCAGTTTGCTTAAAATAATAAGTAGATAAACGCTTTCATAAATCTAAATTTAAAAGTTACATTCTAAATAAATTAAACACTAGTTTTTAACTTTAGTTCAATTCAATACATATATTTTATAAAGTAAAAGCAAAGCCTTAATACAAGGCTTTGCTTATCATAAATATTTCTTTGGCTTTTTATAAAGCCGTAGTCAGTACGACACTATTTTCAGTGCCAAACTCATTAGCTAAGTATTGGTCAGCTTGATAATCATTTTCCCATTCCGTGTCGTTTAACAGGTAGCGAAAATGAAAACTTCCATCTTTAGGTAATCTAACCTTAGTTTTAAAGGTTTTTGACTTTTTATTAAACTTCATTTCAATAGCTTGCCAGCCATTAAAATCACCAACCAATGAGGCCGTAGTTACATCACTTCTATTAAATTCAAAAGTTACTTCAGTTTCATCTTTAGTTTTAAAAAATTTCTTAGTTAGCATTGTTATTCTCCATTAATCATGCACTAATTAATTTAACATTACTGATTTTGCTTTATTTAAGTGCTAAATATTACTACGAAGCCCCAATAATGCGCGTTTTCAATTTAAAATAGCCGATTTATATGTCGACATGATGAAAAAAGCATAAATCGGGCCGACTATATAATAAAAACTTAATATGTCATTAAAGTAGTCTTAACCACTTACAAGTAATGCCACATTATTTTTGTTGTAAAATTATGTAAATAAATTACACGCGTTAAATATACAACGAAAATAAGTACATTCAAAGCTTTATTTGCTGTAATTATAACCTAAAACTTGTTAAAGTTACAAAAATATGTAGTTTTATTTCACAATATAAAGAGTGTTGATATGAGTCTCATTGAACAGTTAGCAGATTTAGTAGGTTTTCATCCAAGTTATACCGGTACATTCGGCGACACGGTTTATGCTAAAGATCAGGCGAAAAGCGCTTTATTAAAAGCGATGGGCTTTGATTTAGATGAAGCGTCATTATCAAATTCAATTGCAACGTTGAATCAAAACCAATGGACTCAAGTTTTACCCGTTGTTCATATTGTTAAGCTAGAAGAGCAGCAACATACCATCAGAGTAAGCCTACCTAAAATTGGTAGTTTACTCCTCAATTGGAAAGTCACGCCTGAACTTGGAAGCACTATTGGCAATGAGGTTGTTGGGGCTTTTAATGTTGAAGACATGCAAGTCATTGCAGAGTCAACAATTGATGAAACACAGTATTGTCAGTACTTAATAAATCTACCAAGCTTAGAACAAGGTTATTATCAATTTACGATCAGTTTTGGTGAGACCCAAACAAGTTGCCCGCTTATTTACGCGCCCAAAACCTGCTTCAGCGTACAAGAAGCGTCAAGCAATAAAGCATGGGGTTATACCGCGCAATTATATTCACTACTGAGTAAAGATAATTGGGGAATGGGTGATTTTACAGATTTAGCTGAGCTTGTTAAAAAATCAGCTAAGCAACAGGCGGCAACCATTGGGCTAAACCCATTGCACCCGCTTTATCAAAATAATCCTGCACATAGAAGTCCTTACTCACCTTCTAGTCGCTGCTTTTTGAACCCACTTTATATAGATGTCAGCAAAATCCCGAATTTTGAACTTTGTGAACTTGCACAAACAGAAGTAAACAGTGAAGCATTTCAACAGCGCATTGCTAATACAAAAGCAAGTAGCTTGGTTGATTACCCTGAAGTTGCAAAATTAAAGTTTGAAATCGTAGCCATATTGTTTGAAGATTTTTGCGTAAACTCTACCGCTAAAAGTAATAATACATGCTATAAAAATATGGCCGTTGAATTTGAGCACTTTAAACAAATAAATGGCCATGACTTACAACGTTTCGCTACTTTTGATGCTTTGTATGAACATTTTCATTTAGCTGATGAAAATACTTATGGTTGGCCTGATTGGCCAATAAAATTTCAAGATCCTGATAGCGAAGAAGTACATAAATTTAAACTCTCTCATGCTAAACGTATTGAATACTTTTGTTTTTTACAGTGGCTAGCACATCAACAATTAAACGCTGTTTCTCAACTAACAGTCGATAAAGAGATGGCGATAGGTTTATATCTCGATTTGGCTGTGGGTTGTGACGGCTCAGGCTTTGATGTTTGGTCAGATAAAGAAGTTTATGTGGCAGGCGCATCAATCGGCGCACCACCCGATGGCATGAATCCCTTAGGACAAAACTGGGGGTTAACACCAATAAATCCAGTAGCTCTGCAAAAACAAGGCTATCAGCCTTTAGTAAAAGCATTAAGAAGTAGCATGCAATATGCTGGAGCTTTGCGCATTGATCATATTTTAGGACTAATGCGCCAATATTGGGTTGCTCCGGGTATGGAAGCCGATGAAGGGGTTTATATCAGTTTTCCATGGGATGATATTTTACGCATTATTGCTTTAGAATCTCGTCGAAATAATTGTGTTGTTATAGGAGAAGACTTAGGTAATGTTCCTGAAGGTTTCAGTGAAACCATTCAAAATGCAGGCCTGTTATCTTTTAAAGTACTCTTTTTTGAACGCTGGGATTCTGGTTTATTTAAGCGTCCTGATAACTTCCCTACACAATCAGTTGTTACTGTTGCCACGCATGATACATCTACATTAACCGGTTGGTGGCAAGGACGAGATTTACAATGGCGTCAACAACTTAATCTCTACCCTAATGATGAAGCTGGGCTTGCAGATAGAAATGCGCGAGTCAGTGAACGTGAAAACCTGATTGCTGCTTTAAATGATCTTCAAGTTATCGACATGAGTAAAGCACCACAGCTTGAACCTGCACAAATGAATAACGAGTTAAGTGTTGCAGTACAAAAGTATCTAGCAAAATCTTCAAGTCACCTCCAGCTTATTCCTTTAGAAGACGCTTTAGAGTTAACTGAGCAAGTAAATATTCCAGGTACAATTGATCAACACCCAAATTGGTTACAAAAATTACCCGTGTCGGTGGAAGACTTTGATAAAACAAATTCAGTACAAGCAATAGCACAAGCAATGAATATCGCTAGGCCGAAATAATTAAATAAATCAAAGGAATAAGGCTATTAATGACGATGAGTGTTTAACATACTCATCGTCATTATTAACTAAAGAAAACTTCCCAAAACAAGCAATACCAAAAGAAAAAAAGCAAACATGAACAAAGTTAAAAAAAACGGGCATTAGATAATTTGTGCCTTTTTCTTATAAGTTTAAAGTAGCTAATTAACTTTTGACTCTTTGCACCGCAGCTAGCCACTTTCCATATAAAATATTTCGTTGTGCGTTATCAATTGACGGGGTAAAGCGCTTTTCACATTGCCACATTTTTGCTAGCTCTTCTGTCGAGCTATACACCCCTGCTTTTAACCCTGCTAAGTAAGCAGCGCCTAGTGCCGTTGTTTCAGTTATTTCAGGGCGATCAATCGTTGCTCCTAAGATATTAGACAGAAAACTCAACAACCAATTGTTAGTCACCATACCACCATCAACACGAATAACACTGGGTCTAATACCGTCATTCTCCATGGCTTTTTGTAGGTCTTTGGTTTGATAACAAACAGATTGCAGGCCAGCTGTCACAATTTCATTAATGCCCGAATCTCGCGTTAAACCCAATATGGCTCCTCGTGCATTAGGGTCCCAATAAGGTGCGCCCAAGCCGGTAAATGCCGGCACAAGAAAAACCCCATGATCTAGCGGCACTTTTTCGGCAATTGATTCTGTTTCACATGCAGAGCCTATTAATTTTAAGCCATCTCTAATCCATTGAATGGTCGCGCCAGCCATGAAAATACTGCCTTCAATAGCATACGTTGGTTTACCCTTTAATCGATAAGCAACTGTCGTTAATAATCTATTTTTAGACTTAAGCGCCTTACTACCAGTATTCAGCATTAAGAAACAGCCTGTACCATAGGTGCTTTTCGCCATACCTTCATCAAAACATGCTTGACCAAATAAAGCCGCTTGTTGATCGCCTGCCATAGCTAAAATGGCAATTTCACTGCCAAGTAATGCACTATCGACATAGCCAAAGTTATCTGATGAATCCATCACATCGGGTAACATGGCGGCGGGAATATTAAACAACTCAAGTAGCTTTTGATCCCAAGCTTGTTCATGAATATTAAAAATCATGGTTCTTGAGGCATTAGTCGCATCAGTTTTATGTTCTTTTTGACCTGTAAGGTGCCACAATAAAAAACTATCAACCGTACCAAATGCTAGCTCACCATTTTCAGCTTTTTCTTGTGCTCCTTCAACATTATCGAGTATCCAGCGAATTTTAGTGGCTGAAAAATAAGGGTCGAGTAACAAGCCGGTTTTATGATTAATCAGTTCTTCTACTGCAGGGCTAGATATTGTTCGACAATAATCCGATGTGCGCCTATCTTGCCAAACAATAGCATTATAAATAGGGTCGCCCGTTTTTCGGTCCCACACCAAGGTGGTTTCCCTTTGGTTAGTAATACCTATGGCAATTACCTCTGTCGCTTGAACATTATTGTCAGCAAGTACTTTTCGACAAGTACGCAAGACAGTTTGCCAAATATCACTTGGGTTATGTTCAACCCAGCCATCGTGCGGGAAGTGTTGTTCAAACTCCTCTTGCGCAGATGCATGCACTTTCCCAAGCTTAGTAAAAAGTATCGCCCTTGAGCTTGTTGTTCCTTGATCGATGGCTAATAAGTACTTCAAAATTGCTCCACCTTTATTACTTAGTCAATTGGTATTATTCGATAATGCCGTTAGCCTTAATGGCTTTCAACAACAATCGCTTTTAAAAAATGATAATTAAAACAATAAATGAGTAAAAGCGAGTAAATAAAAAATTTTTATTAGTTTAAAATATACACAAGAATGTTAGCCTTAATGACCTAAATGCGAATATGGTCATTGCTGTTGGAACGCCATATTTAACATATAAAATAGTCAGGTACCGTAGATGAGTGAAGTACATGAAATATTTGACCTCGTTGTTATTGGCGGTGGCATTAATGGTACAGGAATCGCCGCAGATGCTGCTGGCAGAGGGCTAAAGGTTGTCCTGTGTGAGCAAAACGATCTTGCCTCTGCCACTTCTTCTAAAAGCAGTAAGCTCATTCATGGAGGTTTACGATATTTAGAGCATTATGAATTTAAGCTCGTTAGAAAAGCGCTTGCAGAACGCGAAATCTTATTAAAAAATGCACCGCATATTATTAAACCTTTAACTTTTTGCTTACCTCATCAAGCGCATTTAAGACCTGCTTGGCTGATCCATATTGGCTTGTTTCTCTACAACAACTTAGCTAAGCGCGTCACTTTACCTGCATCAAAAGGCGTTGTATTCTCATCCGATAGTCCCCTAGTTAGTACAATAACTAAAGGTTTTGAATATTCAGATGCTTGGGTAGACGACGCAAGGTTAGTTATTTTAAATGCACTTGCCGCGCAAGATTATGGTGCCAGTATAAAAACACAAACTCAGTGTATAAAAGCAGTACGCGAAGATAATATTTGGACGATTACCTTAAAAGATAGTTTGCACGGTAAAATGAGTGTTATTCGTTCACGCAGCATTGTAAACGCTGCTGGACCTTGGGTTGCAAAGTTGTTTTCAAGTACTTTACCCAACAAATCGCCTCAAAAAATTAGGTTAGTTAAGGGTAGCCATATCGTAGTACCGCGCATCCATAATCAACCACAAGCTTATATTCTACAAAATGTTGATCAGCGCATCGTTTTTGTATCCCCTTTTGAAGATAGCTTTTCATTAATTGGCACCACAGATGTTGAATATAATGGCGATCCCTCTGCTGTTGAAATATCAGATGAAGAAATTGACTATCTATTAAACATCACCAATACCTATTTTAAGAAAAAAATATCACGTAATGATATTGTAACGACATTTTCAGGTGTTAGATCTTTATTAGATGACGAGTCAATAAATGCTCAATCCGTAACCCGTGATTACAAGTTAGAAATAGAAGATGTAAATAATAAAGCACCTGTCATGTCAGTTTTTGGCGGTAAAATAACCACTTACCGTAAACTCGCAGAAGCTACAGTTGATAAACTTAGTCCTTATTTCCCAAACATTGGACCTACCTGGACAGCAGACGCCCCGCTGCCCGGTGGAAACTTCAATAATATAGAATTATTTACTCAAGAAATTAAAAAAGAGTTTCCATGGTTGTCTTCAGCATTGCGGACTAGATTGATCCGTAGCTACGGTACAATAATTTTCACTTTATTAAATAATATAGATAGTATTGAAGCTATGGGATCTTGTTTTGGTGCTGATTTATATGAGCTAGAAATCAACTTTTTAATCGAACATGAATGGGCTATTAATGTTGAAGACATCATATGGCGACGAACGAAAAGAGGCCTTTATTTATCAATGTCGCAAGTCGCTTTCATACAGCAGTATATTGATAAGCACCCTAGCATTGTAGAGCGTAAATCATTACAAAATAAATAAACTATTTGATCTACTTCATTAGGATGAAGCTACTTGGGACTTCACAGTTTTAAATAACAAGCACTTCACACTTATTGCGCTGCACTTACCACTGTCTAAAGGCTCTACTTTACGCGAAATTAAACCATAACTGACATAATTTACATAATTGACTTCGCTGCCGCCAAACTTATCAGACAAAGTATCACCCAATAAGCCTAATTGAACTAATTCACGTATGATTTCGCGATCATAATGTTCATATCTATTGGCTTCAAGCACACCTAGTAGCAATTTTTTTGACAATAATAATGAGCAGAGTCACGGATCATTCGTTCTTCCTCGGTCAGTTGATTATCAAGAAATATCGGAACTTGCTAATTAAATGGGATTAATTTTTGGCACATAGAGTTTCCCGTTTTTAATACTATTTTACAGTGATTTTTTAATTGATCGCTTCACTCTATCTTCAAAAAGAAATATATCGTTATATATTTTCCATATCTTTAATTTATAGCTATTTTTATGCTTGCGGCGCCATGTTTGTTATTGTACAGTAATGAACTTTAGTGGCACCAAGGTTCCGCCAAGCGAAACACGAGGTATTTTTTGATGAGTCCAAAAATGAATATCATTAGCAAGTTTTTCAAAGTAGCAACATTAACCATTGCTGCTTTGGGTGCAATCCCTGCTTTAGCTGAAACGGTTCTCACTTATGGCGAACCTGGGCCAAATCGTGGCGCCCGTGCTAGTGCTACCAAATGGTTTGCACAGGAAGTTGAAAAGCGTTCTGGTGGTGATTTAAAAATTGATATTATGTGGGGTGGTGCCTTATTTAAGGCGAATGCCGCGCGACAATCTATTGCTGCAGGCGTGGTCGATATGGGCACTATTATTCCCGATTACTTTCCCAAAGAGATGGTGTCTTTTTCTCTCACTAATTTACCTTTTGAAAACCTCGATCCTTGGGTTGGTTTAAAAGCTAATTTTGATCATATGCAATCCCAGAAGTTACCAGTAATTTAGCCAAACAAAACTTATCCTTCATCACTTCATACATGCTGTCCAACGTTATCGTGCTATGTAAAGGGAGCGCTATTCGAACACTTGAAGATATTAAAGGTAAAAAAATTCGTGGTGTTGGTACCTTTGGTAAAATATTTGGCGATCTAGGAGCCAATTTAGTCAGTATGAGTATTTATAAGGCGTATCAGGGACTAGGTAACGGCTTACTCGATTGTAGCCTTGGTTACATGAGCGCCACAATTGCTTTGAAACAACATGAAGCGTCTGACAGCCTAACCAAGCTCAATTGGGGCACCTATACCGGTTTGGGAATATTTATAAACAAAGATGCTCTAACAAAATTGAGCCCTTCACAGAGAAAGGTAATAGATGAAGTTGGCGCTGACTTTATCAATTATCTTGGTGAAAATATAATGAAGGCTGACAAAAGAGCAGAAGAGTTACTGACACAAGGAGTTGATGGTCGTAAGTTAGAAATGATTACTTTGCCCTCTTCAGGTTCAGCTCAATTATACGCCGCGAGTCAATATCACATTAAGAAATGGGAAAAAGAAGCCATTGACAGTGGCCTATCTGGAAAAACCATGGTGGAAAACTACAAAGCTTCTCTTAAAAAATATAGCCAAGAACGGGAACTCAATGGCTACCCTTGGGCACGTTAACTTAAATACACCCGTTTAATTAATGAGGTGTTCTACTTTATAGGCATAAAAACAACCCAAATGCGGTTTGTTTTATCCAGTAGAAATGATCACAGCGTTAATCAAATTGGTATCACATAGAGTTTAATATTATGTTGAAAAAAATGGAACAAGGGGCATTGATTGTAGCTGGCCTTTGCATTATCACGCTCGGCCTAATGATCACGCTAACAGTTATTACACGTAACCTTTTTGGATGGGGAGTAACTGACGATGTTGTTATCGTTCGAGAGCTCATGGTAGGAGCCGTTTTTCTGCCGTTGGCTTATGTTACAGCAGATTACAGCCACATCACCATAGAGTTCTTATTTAAACGCTTGGGTAAGCATACCAAATTATGGATGCTTGCCATTGGATCTCTCATCAGCCTATTAATATTACTGCCACTTGCATTGGCTGCTTGGAAAGGATTTTTCCACTCAGCCATTAGTGGCGCTTATTTCTTTAGCCAATTAGATCTACCTGAATGGCCAGGACGATTTGCCTTTTTTGCTGGCGCAACACTATTTATTATACGTTTAACGGTAATTTTCGTTGCTGATTTTCGAGCAGCAATCTGTGGTAATACTGACTATCTCGCGCAGCGTTCAGACGCGGCATACGATACAATTGAAGAGGGTTAATCTGTGGATCCATTAATGCTTGGGCTCGTCGGCTTTGCCTGTACGTTGCTTTTACTTATTTTCCGTGTACCAATCGCCTTTAGCTTAGCTGGCGTGTCATCGGTATTTATATTTTTATTTTTTGCTTTGAGAAACGGTGGCTTTGACATTGACACAGCGGTTGCACCTGCTCTGACTATGATCTCATCCAATGCCTTCGACTTAGTCCATTCTTATGATCTAAGTATGATACCGCTATTCGTACTTTTAGGTCATATTGCTTACCATACAGGTATCACTACTGACATTTATCATGCGGCGCGAGTTTGGTTAAAGCGCTTACCTGGCGGGGTGGCAATGGCCTCTGTTTTTGGCTGTGGGGGATTCTCGGCTATTACAGGTTCGAGCATTGCTTGTGCTTCAGCGATGGGTAAAATCTGTGTGCCTGAGATGTTACGGATGGGCTATGATAAGCGTTTAGCTACATCTACTGTGGCCGTTGGTGGTACGCTTGGTTCGCTTATTCCACCCAGTGTGCTATTTATTGTTTATGGTATTTTTACCGAAATGTCAATTAGTCGCCTATTCTTGGCAGGTATTATCCCAGGTCTGATATCTTTGTTGGGATTTTTAGTGGTGATCTACATATGGGTGAAACGTAATCCCAGTGATGCACCGGCTGATACCACTTTGCATGTTAAAGGAGATCGCCGAAAAGCAGCTATAAGATGTTGGCCTGCTATGTTGCTTTTTACCATTATTATTGGTGGTATTTATGGTGGTATATTTACCGCTACAGAGGCCGCAGCGATCAGTGCGTTTACGGTAATCATTATTGGCGCTTTACAAAAACGACTTAATTGGCAACAGTTTATTCAATCAGTTAAGGAAACTTGTACGCAGACCACGACAATCTTTTTTATTGCGGCCGGAGCAAAAATTTTTGTTGGCTTTGTTGCACTAACAGGTATGGCACCAGCACTGGTTGGATTGATCGAATCTGCCGACGTATCACTATGGCTATTACTGGTAATGATCGCTGGTGTATATTTCCTACTAGGTATGTTTCTTGATCCGCTAGGTATTATGGTACTTACCCTACCATTTTTAATCCCTATGGTAGAAGGTTATGGCTTAGACTTAATTTGGTTTGGTGTGGTTATAATAAAATTGCTTGAAATAAGCTTGATCACCCCGCCGGTCGGATTAAACGTCTTTGTTATCGCCAGTGTCACTAAACCTTCGGTAGCTGTATATGACATTTTTATGGGCGTTACACGTTTTCTGGTCATGGATATCTTAGTATTGATTGCGATTATCGCCTTCCCGATACTATCGCTGCTAATACCTAACCTTATGATGTAGCCTTTATTGTTCGCGGTTGGTTAACATATACCCTGCCGCGAACAACCATCACGCTTCAAGTCATACATAGTGTTCATTCTATATTCTCAAATCCACTTAACCTCGATAAAATAATAACCAAAGTTAGGCTTTATTTATCCAAGTTCGGTATAAGTATTTTATATACCGCTATGCTTAGCGCCAAATCAATAACAAATAATCATATGCCAATTGCAAAAAAGGCCTTTGCAATAAACAAAGACCTTTTAACAATAAGTGAAATAATAAACTAAGAAAAAGTATTAAAATCGAATTAAGGTTGCTTCGATATTACGCACCATGCTTTTTAATTGTGGCGCGACTTCTCCGCTCAAAAACTCTTGCGACAACCTAAAAGCTGGGCCACCAGCATTGAATACATAAATTTGCCCTTGCGTGAGCTTCAGCGGTACAGCAATGGCATTGGTATCTCGCTCCCAATCGCCCCAAGAGTGACAATAGCCAAATTCTTTATAGCTTTCCACTGCTTGATCAACGCCAGCTTTGACAGCCTCGAACTTATCACCCAGTTTTTCTTTGAAATGTCTCATAAAGAAGTCACGTTCTTCTTCTGACAAAGCCACTAAATAAGCTCGCCCTGCAGCCGTAGTTGCCATCGGGATTTTGTCGCCAATATCTTTTTTAAAGGTAACAATATCTTTTGGGGCACAATGATCAACATAAATCATGTCAAGTCGATCTCTGTCTGCCAAACCTATTGATGTACCTGTTTCAATGGAAAGTTCTTTCATTTGGGGGTTCGCCACTTGACGAATTGCTAGGTTTGACACAAATGCATAACCCAAAGCCAACACACCAGCGCCAAGCTGGTACTTTTCTAAACGCTTTGAATAAGTCAGGTAGCCCAAATTTGTTAAGGTATAGGTTAATCTTGATATACTCGATTTAGGCAGACCGGTACGCTGAGCTATCTCCTGATTGCCAAGAAATCCATCTCCCGGATTAAATGCCCGTAAAATATCTAAACCTCTAGCAAGCGCTTCGACAAATTTACGATCGACTTCCCCATTTGTATCTCTTGGCATACCCGTTGGTGTATTCATTTTGAACTACTCAATTGTTTTGATACTCGGCGAATTGACTTGTTTTAGATGTCAATACGTTTTTCAAATTATGGTAGTTATAATCTCATTATTTGCTCTAAAAATAAAGATTATAGATAGCTTTAAAGCTGACGTTTATAGGTTATTAGCCGCAATTTAGAGGAATATCATGAAAATATACGATAACAGGCTACTTGATCTTTTTAGTTACTGAATTATTTGTACTATAAATTGGCCAAAAACGAAATTCTTGAACATTCCAAGAGTATTACAGCCACTTATTTTAAGTAGGAAATCACCTGATTTCAAAAATTTTATAACATTTTTCTTAGTTATTTATGCTGGAATATAACTAACTTACTATGATAATAATCTACTTATTTTTCTTGTAATGTTTCTTTTGAGCAGAAAATGTAAAGTTATCGAGGACTATTTATGACTTTTATACTGCTAAGTATACTTGTCGATAATTTACACCAACAAAATAATCGCTGATATAATTCCATAATATTGTTACTCATCAACACGACTAACCATGATTAAAAATCAACGTTAACACTAAAATCAATTCTAAATTTTAGTGACAATATCGTATGATGAGCTCCAAGTAAAAACAGTAAAATCAGCAGCTATACAATTGAAATAAGTCATCCAGTCGATTTTACAAGGCGCTTTCTAATTCAGGTAACGCTTCAAATAGATCGGCGACAAGACCGTAGTCAGCTACTTGGAAAATAGGTGCTTCTGGATCTTTATTTATCGCCACAATCACTTTCGAATCTTTCATACCCGCAAGATGTTGAATTGCGCCTGAAATACCTACGGCAATGTATAAGTCTGGCGCAACAATTTTACCTGTTTGACCAACTTGCATGTCATTAGGAACAAAGCCTGCATCTACCGCCGCGCGTGATGCACCAATGGCAGCACCTAATTTGTCAGCAATACCGTCTAATAACTTGAAGTTATCGCCATTTTGCATACCGCGACCACCTGAAATAACGATACTTGCTGCACCTAAGTCTGGGCGTTTTGAAACCGTTAACTCATCACTGACATGGCTTGAAATACCTGCATTTGTAACCTTATCTAGCATTATGATCTCTGCAGCGCCATCAGTGGCAACGGCATCAAACCCTGTTGAACGGACTGTGATTACTTTTTTATCATCGACACTTTGCACGGTTGCAATAGCATTACCGGCATAGATTGGACGCACAAAAGTATCAGCACTCACTACCGACGTAATGTCTGAAATTTGAGCGACATCTAACAAAGCGGCAACGCGAGGCATAAAGTTTTTGCCGGTGGTTAATGCTGTAGCCAGTATCACGTCGTAGTTCACTGCTAATTCGGTCACTAATAAACTGATATTCTCTGCCAGTTGATGCTCGTACACGAGGTTATCTGCAACTAATACCTTAGTAACACCATTAACTTTAGCGGCTTGTTCAGCAACGCTTTGACAATTATAGCCAACAACTAAAATGGTAATGTCGCCACCTATTTTCTGTGCCGCAGCAACTGTTTTTAAAGTATCAGCTTTTAACACGCTGTTGTCGTGTTCTGCATAGACTAAAATGCTCATGAAATCACCTTTGCTTCATTTCTTAACTTTGCAACTAACTCATCAATTGATTCAACAATAATACCCGCTTGTCGTTCTTTAGGTGGTGTCACTTTTAATAAGTTGGTACGTGGGGTTAAATCAATACCAAAATCAGCAGCTAATTTTACCACTAGTGGTTTACGTTTAGCTTTCATGATATTAGGTAGAGAGGCGTATCGGGGCTCATTTAAACGTAAGTCAGTAGTCACAATGGCGGGCAGATTTAGTGCTAGCGTTTGTAATCCGGCATCTACTTCCCTTGTTACATTAATTCTGTCGCCTTCAACCTTAACTTCAGAGGCGAAAGTACCTTGTGCTAAACCAGTTAATGCAGCAAGCATTTGGCCAGTTTGGTTGTTATCGCTATCAATTGATTGTTTACCTAAGATAACGAGCTGCGGTTGTTCTTCTTCGACAATTTTTTGAAGTAGCTTAGCAATATTTAACGCGTCGAGCGCTAACTCTGTTTCGATATGAATAGCACGATCAGCGCCTAGGGCAAGTGCAGTTCGAAGCTGTTCTTGGCAGCTTTTATTACCAATAGAAATAGCAATAACTTCAGTTGCTGTGCCTGCTTCTTTAAGGCGAACAGCTTCTTCTACGGCAATTTCACAAAAAGGGTTAATGGCCATTTTAACGTTAGCTAAATCAACGTTTGAGTTATCAGATTTAACACGTACTTTGACGTTATAATCGATGACACGTTTAATTGGGACTAATACTTTCATAAATTTACTTTACCTCAATGGATACTAGATAATATTTGCTTAGTTATATTTTAATTTATTCAAATTGATGGTTTAATTCTTTTTCTAACAAAGATAATGCCGCATTCGAAAGACTAATCTTGCTCTGCATTTCATGGCTATATGAAACAATAATACTTTCACTTTTAGCCGCAATTTTTTGATGTGTTTCGCTATAGATGACTTGGCTTAAGGTGAACCTATCAGTACTTATTTTTTCAACTTTGGTGGCAATAATAAGATTATCAGGATATGTCACCGGAAACTTAAACTTGCAATCGATATAAGCAACAACAAAGCCCAGCTTATCGCCGCCAAGGGCGGCTCTAATATGACTATCTGAGAAAAATTTCACTCTACCTTCTTCACAGTAACGAAAGTAATTGCTGTTATTAACATGTCCTAACATATCAATATCTCCCCATCTTACGGGATGCTTTAATTGATGAGAGTAGCAATGTAATTGATCTTTCATAATATTCTCCACTTCTAATGCAATATTTTACTGTATGACTGTACCTAAACCACTTCAAACTACTTGATTCATCTAAGTGTTAATTACTCTTTTCTATATCTAAAAACGCCCTGACCCGAAGCAATAATATTATCAAAAGAGTCGTAAACATCAGCAGCACCATAATAGATATTTCGACCGGAAGCTGT
The DNA here is from genome assembly GCF_003061515.1 of Colwellia sp. Arc7-D. Lineage (NCBI taxonomy): Bacteria > Pseudomonadati > Pseudomonadota > Gammaproteobacteria > Alteromonadales > Colwelliaceae > Colwellia > Colwellia sp. Arc7-D. The sequence continues at coordinate 1,549,605 of NZ_CP028924.1, read as the reverse complement.
CACTCTGCCAATGGCATAAATTTTGTTTGATTGAGCTTGGCCTAAATAGTTTATATTTAACGATAAAGTTAATGCTTTTCTATAGTTAAGAGGGTCATCACTATAGGCTCCAGTCAGCGCAGTTGCTGCATCTAATAAAGCTGAAATAAAGCCTCCATGTGGAATACCTGAACGATTTAAATGCTCAGGTTTAAGCTCAGCACTCATTTTAATATGATTTTCTCGCCATTCCTCAATCACAAAACCTAAATGATCATTAAATGGCGGCATTTCTTTATTTGCCCAAGGTTTCATTTTAATCCTTTATTTTCTGTTTCTTGCCACTTGAGATTCTTCACTTTGAAGTAACTGTGCAAAAATCGCTAACTCCTTTTTAATAATATCGGTCAGTATTGTCTGCTGAGGAGCCTTAAGCATTTTTTTAGTCGTACGTAAGGCATTTTGAGGTTTCAACGCTAATGCTTTCGCTTTGCTTAAAGCAAAATCAAATACTTCAGATTTGTCTATTTGTTGATTTACTATACCTAAATCAATTGCCGTCTGGGTATTAAAAGCATCACCCAACATTAATATTTCAGCCGCTTTACGATGGCCTGCTAATTGAGGAATAAGCAAGCTTGATCCTCCTTCGGGGCATACACCTAAATCGACGAAAGGCATTTTAAAATAAGTTTCTGAGGCATAAACCAAATCAAAATGAAGCAACATAGTTACGCCTATTCCAACGGCAACACCCGATACGGCTCCAACGATTGGTTTTGGGTAATTATGCAGCTCATATAATAAAATTGATGCGGGCGAAGCTTTATTAACATCTCGATTATTGAAATCGTTTAAATCATTCCCTGCTGAAAACGCATCGTCTGTACCATGTATCAGTACGACATTAATACTGTCATCTGAAGCACTATCTTTAAGTGCTGTAGCCATAGCCGAATACATTAAGTGTGTTAAAGCATTTTTTTTCTCTGGGCGATTAATACCTATATGTAGAACACCACTATCCTGATGAATTAATATATTTTCTTGAATTTTCATCATTGCCTCCATTTAATGTTCAGTCGATTTAAGCGCGATAACGCCTGGTCATATTCTGTTTTGAAACGTTCAACGATTTTGGACACAGTAGTAATCTCGGTAATACTGCCCAAACCCTGGCCTGCCCCCCAAATATCTTTCCAAGCTTTAGTTTTACTGCCTCCAGAGGAACCAAATTTCATGGTACTTTTATCGCCTTCATCCAAGTTATCGGGATCTAAACCCGCATTAGAAATACTTGGCTTAAGGTAATTGCCATGTACGCCAGTAAATAAAGAGCTATAAACAATATCTTTAGCGCTATAATCAACTAACATGTTTTTATATTCCCGCTCTGCATTCGCTTCTTCTGTGGCAATAAAACACGTTCCTATATAAGCAAAGTCAGCACCTAAAGCTTGTGCTGAGAGTATTGATGCACCATTAGCAATAGAGCCTGATAACGCAATAGGACCATCAAAAATTTGTTTTATTTCACTCACCAAAGCAAAAGGACTTAAGGTCCCGGCATGTCCACCTGCTCCTGCACACACCAAAACTAAACCATCAACACCTGCTGCTATCGCTTTTTCGGCGTGTCGAACATTGATAATATCGTGAAAAATAATACCGCCGTACGCATGAATTCGCTCAACTAATGAGGGATCTAACGCGCGTAAACTGGTAATAATGATCGGTACTTTAAATTCAATACAAGTATTTACATCATCCTCTAATCGGTCATTACTCTTGTGAACAATTAAATTAACCGCGTATGGGGCAACAATGGCATCAGGGTTAGCTATTTGGTACTCATCTAATTCAGTTTTAATGGTGCTTAGCCATTCACCCAGTAAAGATTGTGGACGCGCATTAAGTGCAGGAAAAGAGCCAACAATTCCGGCTTTACACTCAGCGATAACTAATTCTGGCCCCGAGACGATGAACATTGGAGCACTGATGACAGGCAAAGATAATTTATTTTGTAATGTTTGTGGAATTGACATATTTTCCCCTTAGAGCATATTTGCTTTGATAAAAAATTAGCTATGCCGAAAATTGGTATAACTAATTTTTCACTCTTTTGGCTATTGGCTATTCGCCCACTGAGTTAAGGTTTTACCTTCCTCAACAAGTTGCTTTAATAATGCTGCTGGTTGCCAAAAATCTTCACCGTAAGTAACGCCGAATTCACATATGGTTTGATAGATTTTTTCTAAACCTATGGTCTCAGCATAAAACATTGGACCACCTCGGTAGGCTGGAAATCCATAACCAAAGGCGTAAACCACATCAATATCACTCGGACGCTGTGCAATACCCTCTTCAAGTATTTTGAAACCTTCGTTAATCAAAGCAAAAGTTAAACGTTGTAAAATAGTCACATCATTTATTGTTTTGCGCTCAACCCCTCTTTGTTTAGCTTGTGCTTCAATAACTTCAAGTACTATAGGATCAGACATACGCTGTCTAGTGTCAGGATCATATTGGTAATAGCCTGCACCAGTTTTTTGACCTAAGCGGCCCATGTCATATAAAGCATCCGCAATGCAGTAGGTTCTAACATCACCTTTTTCTTCATCAGTTAAGCCCTCACGCGCTTTATAGCCAATATCTATTCCGGCTAAATCGCCAACAGCAAGCGGCCCCATTGCCATACCAAAGTTTTGCATTACGGTATCTATACCTTGAGGTGTTGAGCCTTCAAGTAAACATAATTGGGCTTCTCGCGCATATTGTCGCAACATACGGTTACCAATAAAGCCATAGCAAACGCGAGATAATGCAGGCACTTTTTTAATGGTTTTAGCAATAGCCATCGATGTTGCAAGCACTTGATCAGACGTTTTATCACCGCGAACAATTTCAAGTAATTTCATGACATTAGCAGGACTAAAAAAATGCAGACCAATAACATCTTGTGGTCTTGAAGTAGACTCTGCAATTAAATTTACGTCTTGATAAGAGGTGTTACTGGCTAAAATAGCTCCGGGTTTACATACTTTATCGAGCTTGGCAAATACTTGCTTTTTGATGTCTAGATTTTCAAAAACAGCTTCAATTACCAAATCCATATCAGCTAAATCGTTATAATCTGTGGTGCCTGTGATCAGCTGTTGGCGTTGTGCGGCGAGCTCAGTAGTCAATTTACCTTTTTTAACGGTTATCGCGTAATTTTTAGCGATAATATCTTTACCACGCTGCAATGCTACATCGTTAATTTCCAGCAGTGTCACAGGGATACCCGCATTAACAAAATTCATTGCAATACCTCCACCCATGGTACCGCCACCAATAATACCTACGCGTTTAATATCTTTTAACTGAGTCTCTTTTGGTAAATCTTTAATTTTTGAGGACATTCTTTCGGCAAAAAACATATGGCGTAATGCTGCAGACTGTGACGATTGCATGCACTCTATAAATAAACGTCTTTCAACTTTAAGACCTTCATCAAAAGGTTTATTCATTGCCGCTTCAATACACTCAACAATACGTTGCGGTGCTTCTTGTTTGCGAAAACGTTTACTTAATTGGGCTCTATAATCATCGAAGAACTCTGCTGACGCACCAGTTTTATCAACATCTATGTCTCTTACTCTTTTAAGTACAGCGCCTTGTTCAACAACGTCTTTGGCAAACATAATTGCTGAGGTCAATAAATCGCCTTCAACCACTTTATCAATTAAACCGATACTAAGTGCTTTATCTGCAGAAATTGGCGTACCCGTAGTAATTAAGTCCAATGCGGCTTTAACACCGACTAACCTAGGTGCTCTTTGTGTTCCACCTGCACCGGGTAATAAGCCTAATTTAACTTCAGGTAGCCCAACATTAGCGCTAGCTAATGCACAACGATAGTGACAAGCCAAAGCGGTTTCTAACCCGCCACCGAGTGCGGTGCCATGAATGGCGGCAATAATAGGCTTTGTTGATGCTTCAACTTCGTTAAGCAACTCAGGTAAAGAAGGTAGCATGGGTGGTTTTCCGAACTCTGAAATGTCTGCCCCCGCAATAAAAGTACGTCCTTCACAAATCAAAACTATTGCTAAAGAGGCATCTTTTTGTGCTTGTGCTAATGCCACTTGAATTCCTAATCGTAATGCATGAGAAAGCGCGTTAACCGGAGGGTTATTCAAACGAATAACACCGATATCACCTTCTAATTGATAACTAACAACTGACATAAACTAATTCCTTACTTTTAGAAAGTTAAACACGCTCAATAACGACTGCGATACCTTGACCAATACCAATACACATGGTCGCTAATGCGTATCGACCACCGGTTTTTTCTAATTGACGCAATGCCGTTAGCATAATGCGCGTACCACTAGCACCTAAAGGATGTCCGATCGCAATCGCACCACCATTTTGGTTAATACGAGGATCATCAAAAGCGATACCTAGTTGTTTCATACACCCGAGTGCTTGTACTGCAAAGGCTTCATTGAATTCTAAAACATCCATATCAGCTAAGGTTAACCCCGCTCTTGCTAAGGCTTTTTGTGAAGCTGGAACAGGACCTAAACCCATAACACGTGGTGGTACGCCGGCAATCGCACCCGCTATAATTCTACCGCGAGGTTTAATACCTGCTTTTTCGCCGACTTCTTTACTACCAATAATCATGGCAGAAGCACCGTCGTTAATACCTGAAGCATTACCCGCGGTGACTACGCCATCAAATAATGGTCTTAATTTACCCAGAGCCTCTGCCGTTGAAGCTGGACGTGGATGCTCATCAGCAACAACGGAAATTGGTGGCAACTTTCGGCCTTGTGATACTTCAATGGGAATGATTTCATCGTTAAAAAAACCAGCTACTTTTGCCGCTTCATACTTCGCTTGCGAGCCGGCTGCGAATATATCGCAATCTTCTCTACTGATATTTAAATCACTGGCTATGTTGTCAGCCGTTTCAGGCATTGAATGCCCGCCATAGGCTTTAATAATCTCTGGGTTGGTAAAACGAGCCCCCATGGTGGTATCAAAGATTTCTTGCTGGCGAGAAAAGGCTGAGGTTGCTTTAGCTAAAACGAAAGGTGCGCGACTCATAGATTCTACGCCACAAGCAACAAATAACTCGCCTTCATTGGCTTTTACACATCGAGCAGCATCTAACGCCGCCGCTAAACTTGAACCACAAAGACGGTTAACCGTTAACCCGCCTGTCTCAATAGGTAAACCTGCTAATAATCCTGCAAAGCGAGCCACGTTACGGCTATCTTCACCTGCCTGATTAGTACTACCGGCAATTACATCTTCATAAAGACTTAAATTAAAGTCGTTGCGTTGCACTAAATTTTTTATAAGGTGAGCAAGCATATCATCCGGACGAACAGATGATAAAATGCCTCCATGGCGACCAAATGCGGTTCTTGCTGCATCGTATATAAACGCGTCTTTCATAATTTTTCCTTATAAATTTTTATAATTAACAACGACAGGAAAAGCGATCAATAATTTAGCTGCTTTGTGTTTGTCATCGGTATTTGATAATTCAATGTGAACAACCTGACCTTTCTCTGGGTCAAATTCTGATTTAACCTGCGCAGTAATATCATTTTTTTTCAGTATTGCATCAACGCTAAACTCTGTAGCTTTATTGCGTAATATTGGTTTGAAAACTTTACCAACAGCCGTTAACGGCAAGCTATCGAGTATTTCAATACGTTTAGGTATTGCCGCTCTTTCGCTTATATGCTCTTGGCAGTAGGCCAGTAAGTCCGCTGAAGTAGTTTGTTGTTGATTTTTTAACACCACATAAGCAACAGGTATTTCCCCTGAATGTGCGTCAGGCTGACCAATAGCAACTGATTGGATTACATCTTTATGAGCCAACAACGCATCTTCAATAATCTGCGGATCAATATTATGCCCACCACGAATAATCAAATCTTTTGCGCGACCTGTGAGCTGAATATGCCCTAATGCATTAATAACGCCTAAATCACCAGTATTAAACCAATCATCCTCAACCCAAGCGCCATCATTATCACTTACGTTCAAATAGCCTTGAAAAACATTAGGTCCTTTCACCAAAATAATGCCAGGTTCATTAGTTTCACAAATACGACTAATTTTGTTATCAATTAATTCAACAGCAATCACACGGCTGTAAGGTATAGCGTTTCCGACAGCAACCCCTTCAACATCGTAACCAGGAAGGGTCCTAGCAACCACACAAGAAGACTCTGTCATGCCATAACCATTGGTAACACTGCAATTAAATCGTTGCTGAAAAGATAATTTTAATTCAAGAGGCAAAGGTGCTGAACCGCAGGCTGCATGTTCAAAACATTTCAAGTCAATTTTTTCATCCGGCTGCTGAAGTAGCACCGAAATTATAGTGGGTACAGTAGGAAACCAACATACTTGATACTTATTAACAAAATACCACCAGTTTTTTACTGTATTAGGGTTTCTAAAGCCTTCGGGTGTCATAATCACCACCGTGCGACCAACGAAGAACATAGCTAAACTAGCGGCAATAACTCCAAACACATGGAATAGTGGCAATGCATTCAAAACCGCGGATTTACCATGATAAGCATTAAACCCTGCATAAACTTGCACAACAAAACTAATGTTGTCATGAGATAGTTTTGCTATTTTCGGACGTCCTGTTGTTCCTCCTGTATGGAAGTACATCGCAATATCTTCACCTTTAGGTTGAAGTGTTTCTGCTAGTCTTTCATTTGATTGAGTAGATATAGCATGATTAAAATCACTGACGGTGATATTTTTATGACTGATCTCGCCATAACTATTATCGACGACTAGGACATGTTCAAGTGACGGGACGCGTGCAATAATTTCATGCACTTTTTTACCTAATTCAGTTTCAGCATCAAGAGAAACTGTCACTAACACTTTAGTTTTCACCTCATTTAATATTTCAATAATGTGATCAACTTGCAGAAGGTAATTAATGGGATTAGCAATTGCCACGGCTTGAGAAGCCCATATACTTAGGTGAGTTTCTGTCAAATTGGGGAGTAAAATAGAAACAACATCAGTACGACCAACACCTAACTTTTTAAATAGGTTTGCTGTTTGATTAAGTTTATTAGATAAAGTGGCAAACGTTATTTCTTTCGCAACTTCATCTCGAGTTGCAGTAACATGCTCAGCTATTGCAATATCAGCTGGATATTCATCTGCTGCATGGCAAAAAACATCGTAAGTTGTTTTACAATGATATCGGTCTTGGTAACTTATTTTTTCTAAATCAGCAAGTAACTCTAATTCTGTTAGTTTGGACATTTAAGCGCTCACTCTAATACAAATTTTATATTTCATTATTACTACAAGACTAATTAAGCAGTAAAACAGCTTACGCATTCTGCAATGCGGAACTGTATTTTGCAAGTTTTTTTAAAAAGCTATTTAATGTACTTTATGAAGTCATTAAATAATAACAATTCAATTTAAGAAATAAATAACAGATTAGTGTGAAAAACTTGATTAAACTCATCACATTGATAAAAAATGATAAAATCAATCCTGCAAAATACAATTCCGCAAAGCGGTATCCTGTGGTATCATTTACTTAATACATAAATTCACTGAATTAATACTGAATTAAGTAAAACATGAATGAATAAAATTAAATATCCCCTAACAGCCCCGGCGTTACTTGAACAGAAACTGTCATTTAGGAAATAAGATGACAAGACCTAAAAACGAAAGTTTTTTAATACGGCTTTTAACATCAACTATTCATGTAAAAGAAAACTACTGATGAGTAATGCTAGTGACATGAAACACGATAAGAGCTTAAGCCTCCCCTCTTTTTGGCTATCGCCTTTATGCCTAGTGATTATTTTTTTCACGACCTTGATAACAGAATGGACTGGATACCAACCAACAGCACTTTTGGCTGTATTCATGCTAATAATATTTATTATTATTGAGTGGAAATCTCTAGACTTATCAACAAAAATCATCACATCAGTTGCTATTGGCTTAACAATATCCTTGTTATTGTTGTCTCAAATATCATTAGACCAGCTAGGCATGTTAAGTCGCAGCGTAGTTTTTTTTGCATTTTTTTTAATTGCCCTTGGGTTATTAAAAGAAGCAGCCTTAAGCTCAAATTCAGTTAACCTCACCGGCCATGTACTTTTACAGCAACACCCTGTCAGACGTTATGCGCTGCTCAGCTTTGCTAGCCATATTTTGGGCATATTAATGAGTGTTGGCGCTATTAATTTATTAGGTACCATGATCCAGAGAAGTTTACTTGAAAATAAAGATACCGTTGACACACGAATCAGCAGTACAAGACAGCGGCGCATGATGTTAGCTGTCCTGCGAGGTTTTTGTAGTATACCTTTGTGGGCTCCTACCTCAATCACCATTACGCTATTAGTAACCACTATCCCTAATTTACAGTGGATAGATATTATCCCCTATGGTTTATACCTCACATTAGCGCTACTTTTATTTGGCATTTGGCTCGACCATGTTCAGGCGCCCAAACACCTTAGACATCTTGTGCCAAAAATTTCCAACAATTTTTCAGACTTGAAGGTGAGTTACCCCATTATTATGGTTGTCATCACGTTAGCATTAATATCAGGGTTACTAATACTTACCACTCCATTACGACCGATTTCTGCGGTGTTAGTCAGTGCGCCGATAGTTAGCATAGTTTGGATATATTCGCAGTATCGTCGATCATTTAATAAACTCAGCGCAGTAAAGTTAACGGTTAAACGTTTTGGAACCGACATATTTTTTAGATTACCGTTACAACGTTCAGAAATTGTTTTTTTTGCAGGGTCGGTTCTCATTGGCCGTTTGTTATTGGCGGTGTTAGATCTTGACTGGTTTGCACAACAATTAGCTCATTTGAATATATCTGCTGCGCAGATATTAATTGCATCTTCATGGCTAATATATATAGCCGCACTTTTATTTGTTAGTCCGATGATTTCCGTCACATTAATGGCTGGAGCCTTGTCTCAATTGCCGAATGTCGAACATATGCCAGTTACCATAGCGCTTGTAATGATGATGACTTGGGCTGTAGTTGCCGGTAGCTCTCCGTCTACTACTTCTGTTCGTATTAGCGCTAGAATAACCGAAATTTCTCCCTTTCAAATGGGAGTAAAGTGGAATGGTTTATACAGCATAATAGTACTATTGGCTTTAGACATTTTTCTTATTATATTTGTGTAATTAGCAAGGGTGTTAAACCATTATTCAGCAGTTTACTTGCAATATATGAGCAGAGTTAAATATTGACAACTTACATTAACCAACTGAAATTTAATGAATTTATATCCAGTCAATCTAACAAGGTTACTGAGTTCTCTGTATACAAGCGTTTTACATATGCAAGGAAAGCTTAGTCTATTCGTTCTCTATATGTAATGCATAAGGAGTCTATTCAATCGCTTTTGATACCATTGTAAATAGTATTATGATCTTAGAAGCAAAATTTTTCGTATTTTTTAACTAACGATATAATAACACTAAGGGACACCAATGAAACATAACCTCATCACCTCAAGTATTACTGCTGCTTTTATAATGGCAAGTGCTGCTGCAACTTCAAATGCAGTAGCAAGTGAAAAAGAAATTCAAGCAAATGATTTAGTTGAAATGTTCGAAAAGCTCGGTGGAAAACATCCTGGTTATAGAAAGGCACATGCTAATGGTTTATGTGCATCAGGCACTTTTTTGCCAGCGCCTAATAAGCACTTCACAGGAGCAGCCTTATTATCGAGTGGTGAGTTACCAGTATCACTGCGTTTTTCCGTCGGTGGTGCTAATCCAAATAGTGATGAAAAAGCCCCTGGCACTCGTGGTGTGGGCATGCAAATAAAGTTACCTAACGGCGCTTTACATACTTTCACAGGTAATAACTTCCCTGTGTTTGCTGGCAAAAATCCTGAAGTTTTTTATGGTTTTTTGTCTACTTTACTTCCTGACGAAAATGGTAAAGCTGACCCAGAAAAAACAATCGCATTTGTCGAAAATAATCCAAGCGTTCAAGCTAACGTTTTATGGAATAAAACGGCTAAAACACCAGCGTCATTTGCCAATACTGAGTTTTTTGGTCTTCACACATTTTACTTTGAACAATCGAATGGACAAAAAACTAAATTTCGCTGGAATATTGAACCAAGCTTAGGTGTAAAGACACTGGAAAAAGCAGAGGTTGCTAAAATGCCATCTGAGTTTTTAGCAGATACTTTCGCGCAGCAACTTAAAGATAGCAAAGTTAGTTTTACCATTATGGCGAGCTTAGGTGAGGCAGAAGATAGTGATATTGACCCATCAAAACAGTGGCCAAGTGAACGTGCTAAAGTAGCGCTTGGAACAGTTACGGTTAATACTAGTGGCGGTGATGCATGCAAAAATACTAACTTTGACCCTAACATATTGTCGGCAGGGTTTACCCCAAGCGCAGATCCAATATTAAGAATGCGTTCACCGGCTTACGCTATCTCTTTTGGCAAAAGATTAAGTAATCAATAACTAACCATTTAATAATAATATCTAGTCAAAAGCTAAAACGTTAGCTTAATTAATAATAGTGCAAATAAAAAGGAGTCTCTAGCAACTAGAGACTCCTTTATTTTTTAACGATACATTCTATAAAAGGTTACTAAAATTAAATCAATATTGGTGCTTAGCAAGACTTAAAGCTTAATAACTGCCATTTTATCTTGCGACATATCATGCATGGTATAAGCGATACCTCCGGTGTTATAACCCGAGTGTTTGCGCCCAGCAAAAGGCATCCAATCAACGCGAAATGCAGTGTGATCATTAACCATAACCGCAGTAGCATCTAATTCATTTATTGCCTTCATGGCTATATCTAGATTTTTAGTAAATACCGACGCTTGAAATGCAAATTCTAAAGCGTTAGCTTGAGCAATTGCTTGATTAATATCGTCATAGCCATACACACAAACAACAGGTCCAAAAATTTCCATAGTAGAAACTTTTGCATCTACTGGCGGCTCAAGCAGTACGGTTGGTGCATAAGTTGTTTCGCCTAATCGCTTACCTCCGGTTAGCAATGTTGCGCCTGCTGACACGGCTTCATCAACCCAAGCTTCAATACGATCAACTTCTGCAGGTCGAATAAGGGGTCCACACTCAGTTGATTCATCAATAGCATTACCGACAATAAGTTTTGCTGCACCATCTGCTAACTTTTGGGCGATTGCTTTAGCTTTGGCTTTAGGCGCAAAAATACGTTGTACAGAAACACAAACTTGACCTGAATGATAAAAACCGCCTTTGAGCAAGCTCGGGATCATCGCGTCTATATCGGCACTCTCTTCAATAATTACCGGAGCAACTCCGCCATGTTCTAATGCGCAACGTGTGCCAGGTGCTAATTTAGAGCGCAACATCCAACCTACTTTAGCTGAACCAATAAAACTTAAAAAAGCGACACGAGGATCTGTGATCATTCTTTCAGACGTTGCCGTTTCACACATAACAAAACGGCACCACTGTGGTGGTAATCCCGCTTGATGCAAAATATCAACAAATGCCTTACAAGATAATGGCGTGTCTCCGGCAGGTTTAACAAGCACAGGACAACCCGCAGCAATGGCTGGAGCCACCTGATGTACAATTAAGTTTAACGGATGATTAAACGCTGAAACAGCAACAACAACGCCGATAGGCTCCTTACTGGTATAGGCAATTCTTCCAGCACCCGCTTGGGTTAAATCCATGGGGATTTGGCTCCCCTTTAAGTTGGCTATTTCTTTAGCACACAACTCCACACCATCAATTGCTCTCGTGACTTCTACTCGAGCATCAACCAGCGGTTTACCGCCTTCGCTTGCAATTAAAAGTGCTAATTCATCTGCTCTTTCAGAAATTAACACGGCTACTTTCTTGAGGATATTTATTCGCTCAAATGCTGGTAGCCATTGCTGACGGTCTTT